>NZ_JBBORH010000008.1:0-4548 GCF_038004525.1 Paenibacillus sp. FSL R5-0914 | reverse complement strand
AGTTGGGGATCAGTATCCCGGGATGGTTAGAAAACGAGTTGAAATACTCGAACGACATTTTGGATAAATCAATTCAGCTTTCTCAAAAAATCTTTGAAGAACTATTCGATTTCGGGCTGGAGAAGGGAATTCCAATTGGATGCAGCATTGAAAGTGTTTCAACAAGTAAGTTGGAAATTGAAGCATCCGTACAGCTTGCTAAAGATGTAAAGGCATTTCTAGATAAAAAGCTGTTGAGTCAAGAAAGTAGATTCAAATGACGGATAGTTGTAGTATTACCAGCGCCGTTGGGACCGAGAAATCCAAACACCTCTCCCTTTTGAATTTGGAAACCGCGTCCGTGTCCGAAATATTTCGAAGATTATCAACTTCAATTATTGACATTACATGTATTCCCCTTTCAAATCATTAATTGTGCAGTTGTATCCTATAAATCCTGTATGAACTAAATATGAACTTGTGGATAAGGAAGTCGAAAGGTTTTAAATGTTTTTATTTATAATTAACTAATTCGAAACAACACGACGCGGAAAAATTGGTCAATGTATATTGATTGTAAAAAAGAAATCGCTCCTTTTGAAATGGTTGGGTGATTCCTCCATTTGACCAAAAGAGCGATTTTTTTTTGTTTATTAAATTTGCGAAGCTTCACACTAAGCACTCATGTCAATTCTGATTTAAACATTAGGGGGAGCCAAGAGCCATTTTATCTTATGGCTTTTGGGTCAACCTCTCTTCGCAGAATCTACAGACACGACTCCAATGCTAACGTCCCAAGGCTTTTTTAAGTACCTTTGTTTAGATTAAGCCATCTTTTTTATAATCTCTAAATGAGCTTTTCTCAGTCCATTAAAATTAGTGAATTTGTATTTCAAATCTTTTTCAGAATGAGCCACCTTTAAAAATTGACTTCTCCGAGCAACATACCCATTGCTAATATAATAATTAAAAGTAACAATTGGAGCTTTAGCATTCAGCACTTCTTCAATAATTCTATATAATTTCTCAGGGTGTCTCGTTATCATTTTAAAAGAATCACAAAAGAAGAAGGGCTGCTCACCATTTTTTATTTTGTGAAGTATTTCGCTTAATGTTTGATCTATAAAAGGGTCCATTCCACTTTGAACCTGAACGAATTTTTTTGATTCACTCTGCTTTTCGAGTAGAGAATGAGTGATTTTTAACTCGTTAGGGACTTCAAAAGTTATGTAGTTAGAACACTGGCTTAATTTATGCATTACATACCAAGCTAATGGGAATCTAGTGGATAAATGTCCGAATGGATCGCTCTCGATACTCTCAATTTCGTATGAAGTCGACTCAAAGTTTTGCTTGTTAAAAAAAACTATAGCATTGGAAGTGATATATTTAATTTGTTCGTCGGAGATAACTGGCCGTCTTAATCCAAACTTCATTGCGGCCTCATTAGTACTCGCTATGTCTTCTAACAGACTGTTTCTGATAGCAACTGTAATTAAAGCTTTAATTTCTATTTCTCCTTGCGGTTCATAATAAAAAGCTTCTTCGACTCCATGCAACAAAATTGTTGAACGAAAGGAACTGTCGTTCCAACGATGCAATATAGATGACAATCTCGAATGAACATCGCTTGAAACTTTAAAGATAGTCTCATCATTCACAGCGAATTGTGCTAACATAGGCTCAAAGTGATTTTCTAGATAATCTTTAATAATAGTTTTCAAAAGAATACCGCCTTCTTTAAACACTTTTTATGTATACTATATTAACAATTATTTGAAAAATAGTCATCGTAGATTTTCCTGCTTACTCTTTTAGATTTCGGAACCAGGGGAGGTATTTATTTGACAAAAATTGCTCTGCTAACTGGAAATGGTCTATCAGTTGCTTTAAGTAGTGAGTTTTCTTTGCCTAATATTACAAACAAGTTTTTTGATCGTCTGGAAATAGAGCATAAGGCATTTATCGAACATCATATGTCAGAAAAGCATAACTACAGTGATTTTGAAGAATGTATAGCTACTATTGAGAAATTTTATGATGCTCTCCAGGTTTATCAAAAATTTTATACAAGTGGTTCTTTAGGAGGAAAGTTTCTTAATTCTTACGATATAGATTTGTCAGAATTATTAAAGCACGAAAAATCTATTCAAGCGTCGATTCATACATATATGGCTCTTATTCTTGAATTAGTAAATTGGAATATTAAAAAACACTTAATAGATTCTAAGCTTAAGAGTTTTGTAAGATGGCTCTGCCTAATTATGAAAGAAGAAAACGAAGTTGAGCTTTTCACATTAAATTACGACCTTCTCCTCGAGACGATTCTTATAGATTCTTTAGGCCCTCACAATTTTATTGAGTATTATCATCAAGCCGGACCATGGTTCGCTGTCAGTAAAGAAGTACCTCGTTATTATTTCAATCCTGAAAAAGTGAAAAATCAAAGGCACAAACAGAATTGTAATACTAAACTCTATCATCTGCACGGATCTGTATCCTCATTTAAAGATCTGAAAAACAATAAGATTTTTAAAATTAAGAATGAAGTAATAAAAAGACATGATATATACAAAAGAACTTCGGAACTGTTAATTGTGCCTTCAATAATAACTGGAGGACGGAAAAGTGATAAAATCCAAGAAGCACCCTTTAATTTTTATTATGATCAATTTGTTAAAAGGATGAGTGATGCGGAGCAACTTTGTGAAGAACTTGTTATTGTCGGATATAGTTTTAGAGATGAGCATTTAAATAATGCAATTGCAAAAAGAATTCAACTTGCATCTTTGAGTGTTGACCCTCGTCCCTTGAAACTGTTAATTATTGATTATGCTAAGTATGACGATGAAAAGGATGCATTTATTAATCAAGTCAATTCGGCTGTTGGATTGGGCGAAAATGCTGAAGGACGTTTTATTAAAAATGACCCTAGGATTTCATTTGAAGGAGCAAACAGTATATTACATTATTACGTTAAATGAAAAGTATACCCATTTTACGGTACTCTTTTTAATGTTATCACAACTGTACTGGATGATTAAAAACTTTAATTTTGTGAAAGGATATTATGCATGGATATTGTATATTTCCAAAAAGCGCTTTTTCTCATTTAAAATGAAATATTAGATGATTATTAGTAACTGGGGATTTAAATTCTCAATTAAAATGAAACAGTCTCTCTTATTTTATAAGGGTTTTCTGATACTGAATTCTCATTTAAAATGAAAAATCACAAAAACTAGAAATGTGACTATGCATAGCTACTAAAAGCAAGCGATCATCGAGAGGAAGTGTTAACCTTTTATCTCAATGGATCGCTTGTTTTTTTTATTATTGATGATGTTATAAGAAACAAAAGAAAAAAGAATCAAAAATTATAGATAATCATTGAGAGGTTTTAACTATATGAGTTTGATAATTAGTGTAATTCAAAAGGGAAGTATAATTGTAGATACTAATTTTTTGGAGGAGCAGGTACCCGCACCACATAATAATTTGTTTGGTTTCGAATCATGCAGAAAAACTCTCTGGGGAAATGATTTAATTAGTGAACTCGGATGTGAGTTAATATATTCTTTAAAGAATACGAATATTTTTGCATTTGATGAAGGAATAGAAAAACTGGAAAGTGAATTCCTTATTTTGCTTGATAATTTAGATACTATAGAACTACATACAGACTATGATAAAGAATTTATTGAATTTAGGGTAAGAAATGCTTTGGAAATGATAAAGGTAGTACTTAAAGAAAAAGATAAGGTTGGAATTGCGATTTGGTAAGTCACAACGTATTTACGCGGGGTGTTTGGTCTGTGAACTCTGTGTTCTGACTAAGCTTTTAAACACAAAAACACGCGTACTTGTCTAACACAGGTACGCGTGTTTTTGATACTCCACTATGGTAGGTATTATTTTTACATATCTAAATTTTTGAATGCGTAAGGCAATAAATCCCTTAAACTCAGCTCTAAGATTTCTTTTTTCTCATTGGTTAAATAGACAGGCATGTCGGGCAAACAGAATTCCGATAATACTTGTCTGCAGATACTGCATGGCGGCAGAAAATCCATTGTGTCACCTGCTACAGCTATAGCCTGAAAATCACCTTTAGTATAGCCCTTTGTAATAGCTGTGAAGATTGCTGTTCTCTCTGCACAGTTAGTAGCACCAAAAGATACATTTTCTACATTTACTCCATTAATAACATTTCCATCTTTAAGTAATAAGGCTGCTCCAACTGGAAATTTAGAATAAGGGGCATAAGCAGCTTTCTTTGTGTTACGTGCGCTTTCCATTAATTCTTCTTTATTCATAATACTCACCCTTTTTAAATAAGAATGAACCTTTCGGTCCCCTTATCGCCAACTTTAAGGTTGGCAGGACTTCTAATATTATAGTCAGACCAAATGGTTGTCAACATTAAAATCTAGAAGTTCCGCCTCCATGATGTACTACTCGATAAGTACCAATAGGGAATCATAGCTTTAAAATATAACTAGATATAGTAAATATAAGTTATACATATTAAGCCTGCCATGGTAGCCTTAACTTAAAAGAGACGTGTAG
>NZ_JBBORH010000007.1:0-28958 GCF_038004525.1 Paenibacillus sp. FSL R5-0914 | reverse complement strand
CAGCTTTTTACCACCTTACGCTCGCGGCGTGTTTTTCGAAACTTACGGAGGAGCGGACGAGGAAACGAAGCTGCTGGCGCGGCTGATCGCGGTATACATCCCCGTACTGATCTTGATGCAAGCGGTCGATGACGGGAATGAAGCGATTGCGGCAGAGGCGAAATCCAACATCATGCGAGCACTGTCGGATTAGGCTCATTATTTCATTGCAGCTATGGGGCTAGGGCTATCGGCACCATTTTGTCGTTTAAAGGCCGCGATAAGGTACGATTCGCCTTCTCTGATGCCGCTTTATGTTGAGGAACACGAAATTCAACAGAGTAAGTCGTTGCGCTAACTGGGAACGATAGTTGAATAATACAAATTGATTTGCAGGAGCTACGGTATCCTGCTTTTTTCATTGAACTAACGGGCAGTTTAGTTTAAGAATGTGGTACATTTTATAAATAGTCGGTTAGTAAAGGAGCATTATCCTGTGAATAGGGAAGAAAGAAAAAAGCGTTTAGAATATCTAGTTCAAGAAAGAAAGAAACATGAAGAAAAATTGGAAAAAGAGAAACGAATTTCAGAGATGTTAGAGCTGTTCCCAGAAAAGGACAAAGTGGATATATTAGATGAGAGCGAAAGTGATAAGATTGAAAGTAAAATGACAGATTGTTTTCCGATTGGATTTTGGGGAAGAATTGATTGGGAAAAGGTAAATAAAAAAAATATTCTTACTAAAGAAGACATATTGAATATCCCTACCGTCCTATCTAATCAATCTTTGGACACTTCAGTTCCTGTTTACCTTATTGTTGGGATATATAAATACCCATTGGTAAAGACCTCCTTATTTACAATACTAGAAAGCATTGAGGATATTATGGATATGGGACCAGACCAATGGATTTATAGTCCATCGTTAAGATATGTAATTGAATTTTGTCATGATGAGGTAATAACAATAGGCTGGATTTGAGGTGCTTATTAAGCTAACGGGGAACGTTAGTTCAATAACAGCGTCAGTCTTAGACTTTATTTATCAAGTCTTGTTCTGCCGCTGCTTCTTTTAATGAATCAGTCTAAAACTAATTTTTTAAAAACTGAGTAATCTCCAATTCAACCCCCCGTTAAATCAACAACTCCAGTCTAATACTTTATTTTCACCGAACAAGAAGATTGAAGAGGGGTAAGAATAGATAATATCAGAACATTAGTTACAGAGAATTTAAATTTACAAAAAAATAGCCGCTAAACAGTTCCTCACTGTATAACGGCTGTTATCTTTTCTCTTATGCAGTCGCTTCAATTGCATTGTCCTGAACATAAGAACTAAGCTCTTGCTGAAGCGCCGTGCTGATGGAAGTCATTGGGAGGCGAAGCGTATCCGAATTGATTAGGCCATTCTGGCTAAGCATCCATTTGATTGGAGCGGGGTTCGATTCCTTGAACAAGAGACGGATGATCGGCAGTAGTTGTTCAAAGTTTTCTTTTGCCAAGTCGAATTGACCCGATTTGAAGGCTTCGTATATACGGATACATTCTGCTGGATAAACGTTCGCAGTAGCAAGCATGCCACCAGCTGCTCCAGCGCTAAGCATTTCATAAAAGAGTGAATCGTCGCCGCCAAGCACAGGTTTGGAACCTGTACGAACTAGCTCAGTAACCATTTTGGTGCTACCTGAGCAGTCTTTTAATCCGACAACATTATTCATTTCTAGGATTGTGCGTGCAGTATCTAGAGTCATAGCAGTACCAGTACGACTTGGAATGTCATAAGCCATGATCGGAATACCTACTTCTGCTGCTTTGCGGAAATGGGCAATGATGCCCTCTTGCGAAGGACGACTATAATAAGGGACGACTACTAGTGCGCAATCTGCACCAAGGTTAGCTGCGATCTCTGTGCGTGCTACCGTAGAAGCTGTGTCATTGGTTCCTGTACCGACTACTAAGGGGATAGATGTAGATTGTAAAAGCTCACGAGAAGTGTTTACTAGAAGCTGCATTTCATTTACGGTTACAGTTGGCGATTCACCGGTGGTTCCATTAACGACCAGACCTTGTATGCTGTTGTTAATAATGTTCTTTACATAACGCTGATACGAATCCAGATCGACTTCACCAGCAGCATTGAACGGGGTGACCACGGGGACATAAATTCCATAAATCTGTTGTTCTGTAAGCATAAATTATCGGCCTCCAAAATATTTTAATTCCTCTACATACACTTTACCATGGAATGTTGCATCGTCGTTAGCTATAATAAATGATGTGTATCATCAAAAATATTGATGTTAGGGTGAGGTTATGGATTTAACCTATTTACGAACATTCCGCGAGGTAGCTAAACGCCAGAGCTTTACACGGGCTGCTGAAGAGCTGGGTTACGCGCAGTCGAGCGTTACGATGCAAATACAGAAAATAGAGAAGGAATACGGAGTGCCATTAATAGAAAGGCATGGTCGACAGCTGCGACTTACCCCGCCTGGAGAAGAGTTGTTGAAGCTATTCGTGGAGATTTTGGATCTGTATGATCGTTCTAAAGAAACCATCGCCCAGCAAATTGGAGGTACGCTAACGATTGGTACAATTGATTCATTAGCTGCTTTCTACTTACCACCCTACTTACAGCAGTTGAGGACGAAATTTCCGAAACTTGATATCCATCTACAAACGATGCAGGAAGCTAACCTCTTGGCCAAAATAAAAGATGGGGAAGTAGACATTGGTTTGATGCTCGATCGTACCACTACGGATTCTTTACTTGATCGTACGATCATTAGAGATGAACCACTCGTGTTGATAGCCCCCATTAACCATCCCCTTGCCCAGATGGATACAGTAACGCTACAGGATCTAAATAACTGCGAATTAATTGTTTCTGAAGAGAGCTGTATTTACCGGAGTCTGTTCGAGAATTTGTTAAAAGAGCACGGGATTATATTCCGCATAGGTTTTGAGCTTTCGAATCTAGAAGCGATCAAACGATGTGTTATGAATGGTTTAGGGATTGCATTATTACCTAAAATTGTTGCAGAGGAAGAAATTGAGCGGGGGAACTTGGCTGAGCTGCCATTCGCACATCAAGAAATTCATTTTGATCTGCAGCTTTTGATGCATCCTAAGAAGTGGAAGTCTCAGCCATTGCAATTTCTAACGCAAATGTTACTTGCAAATCATTAGTTTATTCCCATTAGGGTCTTTCACCACAAACCATTGTTGATCTTGAATTTCGGTTACTATCTCTACACCGAGCTCCTTCATATAGTTGAAAGAGGCTTGCAAATCATCGGTTATAAGCATAAGAGCAGGTGTTGTAATTGGAGGAGCCCCTTCAGGCTCTATACCTCCCCACATGGGCATGGTGTCCAGAATGATCCCAGTGCTTCCTTGCATAGTTAACGGGCATAAATGACCGTTCATAATCGGATGATCTGCTTCCTGGAGTCCTAGGACATGGCAATACCAGCTACGGGCTTTTTCAATATCGTGTACGGGAATGAATACACTGCCAATAAGGTTCTTTACGGGGCTTTTTGCTTTGGGATTTACAATGGACTTCGCTTGTTTATTCATTCGAATTCCTCCTAGGACTGATAATGATAACCCTTTATTTGGAATTTATACATCTAGTCTATTTAAAACATAGAATCAGCCTACGCGCAAGTGGGTCATTAATGATCAATAAAATCTTAAATTTGTATGCAAAAGATAGCATTCTTTAAAGAAAATCGCTGTAAATATTGACATTCAAAATCAGTTTATGTTATATAAAAAGAAGAATTAGCACTCATCTAACAAGAGTGCTAATCACGAAATGTTGGACAAGATGTTATTTTGAAAGGAGATCTACTTATTCATGGCCAAAAAAGAGTTTAAAGCCGAATCGAAAAGATTGCTGGAAATGATGATTAACTCCATTTATACACAACGGGAAATTTTTCTTCGCGAGTTGATTTCCAATGCAAGTGATGCAATTGATAAGATCTATTACAAAGCATTAGCTGATGAAAGCCTGGTCTTCAATAAAGAAGATTATTATATTAAAGTGACTGCCGATAAGGCGAACAGAACTTTGACGATCTCCGATACAGGTATCGGGATGACACAAGAAGAGCTAGAGAATAACTTAGGAACAATCGCGAAGAGCGGATCTCTTGCATTTAAGAAAGAGAACGAAGCCAAAGATGGTCACAATATCATCGGACAGTTCGGTGTTGGCTTCTATGCTGCGTTTATGGTAGCAGATGACGTAATTGTGATCAGTAAGGCGCTTGGTAGCGACGAGGCCTTTAAATGGGAGTCTAAGGGTGCTGATGGCTATACTATCGAGCCTGTCGAGAAGGATTCTGTAGGTACTGAAGTGATTTTGAAGATTAAAGAGAATACCGAAGAAGATCAATACGATGAATATTTGGAAGAGTATCGCCTGAAATCCATCATTAAAAAATATTCTGACTTCATTCGTTTCCCAATTAAAATGGACGTGAAGGAGCAGAAGCCAAAAGAAGGCACAGAGAACGAGTTCGAGGAAGTTGTTCAAGAACAAACCGTGAACAGTATGGTGCCAATCTGGCGGAAGAACAAAAACGAGCTGACTACAGAAGATTACGATAACTTCTATGCAGAGAAACGTTACGGCTTCGATAAGCCGCTTAAACATATTCATATCAGTGCAGATGGTGCTGTAGTGTATAATGCGATCTTGTTTATCCCAGAAAATACACCATTTGATTATTACACAAAGGAATATGAAAAAGGTCTTGAGCTCTATTCCAATGGTGTATTGATCATGAACAAATGTGCGGATCTGCTGCCTGACTATTTTAGCTTTGTAAAAGGTATGGTAGATTCAGAGGATCTTTCGCTGAACATCTCCAGAGAAATGCTCCAGCATGACCGTCAGCTGACTCTGATCGCTAAGAACATTAAGAATAAAGTGAAGAGTCAACTGCAAAGCTTGCTGAAGGATGAAAGAGAGAAATACGAGCAGTTCTATAACGCTTTTGGCAGACAGCTTAAGTTTGGTGTGTATAACGATTATGGAATGCACAAAGATACACTTCAAGATTTGCTGATGTTCTACTCCTCCAAGGAGAAGAAGCTGGTAACACTGGACGAATATGTATCAAGAATGCCAGAAGATCAGAAGTACATCTACTATGCATCCGGAGAGTCGATCGACAGAATCGAAAAGCTCCCACAAACCGAGCTTGTATCGGATAAAGGGTATGAAATTCTCTACTTCACTGATGATATTGATGAATTTGCGATCAAGATGATCATGTCTTATAAAGAAAAAGAATTTAAATCCGTATCCAGTGGTGATCTGGGTATCGAAGCAGACGAAGCGGACAAGCCAACGGAAGCGGAAGAGAACGAAAACAAGGAGCTTTTTGAAGCGATGAAGGACATCTTGTCCGGCAAAGTGAAGAATGTTAAAGCTTCCAAACGTTTGAAGACTCATCCGGTATGCCTCTCTGCTGAAGGTGAACTGACAATCGAGATGGAAAAAATCCTGAAATCGATGCCGAATGGGCAAGAGGTTCAAGCGGATAAGGTACTCGAAATCAACATCCATCACGAAGTCTTCCAGTCTTTGAAAGCAGCAGCTGAGAACGATAAAGAGAAGCTCGGTTTATACACGAACCTGCTGTACAACCAAGCACTGTTGATCGAAGGTCTACAGGTTAGTGATCCTGTTCAATTCACTAATGATATTTGCAAAATCATGAAATAGATATTAGAAAAGCCATCCTATCGTATTACGATTGGGTGGCTTTTTTTGTGCGGAAAAGGTAGTAATCGATTTCAGAGTCATTATTTGTGCAACCGCTGATCGAATAGATTATTTCACTTTGTGTGTTTTTTTTACTCGTCACTTCGGAGCAGGTATCGGTTCTGACTCCTGTGTTGCTTCCACCGAATGCATCATTAGAGGTATCGTAGCTATAACTAATTACATTGCCATCAAACTTCAAATCCTTAAATATGGGATCGCCCTCATCTGTGTAACTTGTAACTCGTATATTGTCTGCTTTTTTGCTGGAGAGATTAGTTATAAATTGCTCAAATTTATCGAGGTTGTACACTTTTTCAAAAGAAACAATATCCCCTCTACTGATGGCTTTTTCGGAAGTATAGGGTTCACTTTTGGGAACAGAATTAACCTTATTATCGGAACAACCCCATACCCCTGCTAGTAAAAGAACAGAGAGTATAAGCAAGTTTACTTTTTTCATTGAAGGACCTCCTCCTTGTAACTTATTTATATAAAAGACGAAAATTAATTGAAAAAGTTACAGTGAGCTTGATGTTTCACATTGACAATAAACAGAAAATTAAGTATCATTTCCAGTAACTTGAATATTTAAAGGCAAAGAAGAGAAAGAGTACCACGGCAATTCTTTCTACAGAGAGCTCCGGTCGCTGAAAAGGAGTAAAGAAAAACCTTGGGAATATGGTCTCAGAGCTGCGCATCGAAACCTTTTGGGTTGTAGGCTGCGCCGGAACCTGCATCCGTTACAGTGCTAGGGTATAAACGTTTATTAACGTCGTACCTGAAGAGGTAAATGTCATGAGGCATTTATAAAATTAGGTGGTAACACGTGAGTAGAACTCTCGTCCTTTGTGGATGGGAGTTTTTTTGTTGTCTAAAAAAAGGAGGAGAAGGTTAATGAGTAATGTGTTTATAGGTGGTGCTTGGCCGTATGCGAATGGATCTTTACATCTTGGAAGATTATCAAGTGTGTTGCCTGGGGATGTGCTGGCACGCTATTTTCGCAGCAAGGGGGATAACGTTTTATATGTGTCAGGCAGCGATTGTCATGGCACACCTGTAGCGGTTCAAGCTGCTAATGAAGGGATCACACCCGAAGCTTTTGCCAGTCGATACCACGAAGAGTTTCTGCAGTGTTTTGAACAGCTGGGATTTAGTTATGATCTTTATACTAGAACGGATCAACAGCAGCATCATAAGGTTGTGCAAGATTTGTTTGCGAAGCTACTAGAGAATGGTCATTTATATAAAAAAACCATTGCGCAATGTTACTGTGAGGTGGATCAGCGCTTTTTGCCAGACAGATACGTGGAAGGGACTTGTCCAGTATGTGGCCAGCGGGCGCGTGGAGATCAATGCGATTATTGTTCTACGATTCTAGACCCTGCCGATTTATTGGACAGAGTCTGTAAATTATGTGGGAATACACCGTCAGAACGACCGACAGAACATTTTTATCTTAGCTTATCTAAATTTCAATCTGAATTAACGGAATATGTAGAGGAAGCAGTACACTGGAGGGAAAATGCAATAAAACTGACCAAACGTTATTTAAAAGAAGAACTGCAGGACCGCGCGGTAACAAGAGACTTATCTTGGGGTGTAGATGTTCCTATAGCTGGATTTGAAGACAAGAAGATTTATGTTTGGATTGAGGCGGTAAGTGGTTATTTATCAGCCAGTAAGCAGTGGGCTGCACAGTCTGGGCGGAGCTGGGAGGATTTTTGGTCAGAGGAACAAGAGGACATCACCGCTTATTATGTCCATGGTAAAGATAATATTCCTTTTCACACCCTGATATGGCCAGCCGTCTTATTAGGAGCAAGAGAACTACATTTACCGGATCGGATTATATCCAGCGAATATTTAACCCTTGAAGGGCAGAAGTTCTCCACTAGCCGTAATTGGGCAGTCTGGGTACCTGATATTCTAGAGCGGTATCATCCTGACTCTATTCGTTATTTCTTAATTGCCAACGGGCCTGAGAAGCGGGATACGGATTTTTCCTGGAGAGAGTTTATTTATAGTCATAATGGTGAGCTGCTTGGAGCATTTGGTAACTTTGTGAATCGCTCATTGGCTTTTGTAGAGAAGTTTTATGAAGGGATCGTGCCAAGTGGAAAGTTAGATAAGGGGTGGAGCGACAACATTGACCTCTTGTATCTGGAGTCAGGACGCCTAATTGAAGCGGGAGATTTGAAGGATGCGCTCGAGTATATTTTCTTTTATGTACGTAAGGCAAATCAGTATTTTGATCGGCAAAAACCTTGGATTCAGGTAAAAGAAGATCAGGAGTCCTGTGGTTCTACAATATATACATGCGTGCAGATTATAGCTAATTTGGCGAATTTGCTGCATCCGTTTCTACCGTTTTCTTGTGAGAAGATCAGGGGATTCTTATCGCTTGAACTACCGAATTGGAAGCCCCGCTCGGTTCCCCCTTATCAACAGGTAACTGATTTGCAATTGTTGTTTGAACGAATTGATATAAGTCAAATTAAAGAAGAAGAGCAAAGATTAGAACAACAAAAAGTCAATAAATAGGAATGGTTAAGACAAGCTCCGGGCAGGATCCTTAACCCTTTCACGAACTCCAAAAAGAGGAGGTTTCCGAATGGATATCGAATGGATTAATGAGCATTACAAGGAAGCAAATAAAATATTGGACTCTACCCGAGAAGTCTATGAATGGGCTGATTCTCTCTATCCTGACTTCTCAGGTGGACTAAGAGTTAACGTTGGGTATACGCAAGAGATTTAATAGATTTATTATTTTCTACAGAGGTTACTAAAGAATGAACATTTATATAAAAACATCCCTGCTGATTAACCAATAAATTACATCACAGCATAGCAAAAAGGACGCCTTTTTTTGTGGAATCATTTGTACCATCAAATGACTCTGTAACAGAAAGAGGCGACCTCATGTGAAAGTCTAAAATGCTTCCAAATCTTATTCAATCCGTACTTCTCGAGGAAGACTTTGTGATTCGTCTAACTGATAATATGATTATTCTCTTACTTACTTGTTCTCCATGCAAGGATACCCGCGTTCATACTCTTACAAGCCTCTAATGCTACTTCTGACGTATTAAGCTCATCCCCCCAAGCGATGTAGTAACGGAATTCATAGAATCCACCTAGTGTCGCCTTAAAGTTCGTTTCCCAATAATTATTCATGGGCCATGAGTAGAGATGGGCTGGATCATGCGCGAGTCCAGGGTGTCCGCTCAATAGTCGATCCTCATAGTCTAAGGAGCCGAGTTGGATGAGAGGTGTATCTGGCATCGCAATGGCAACACCACGTGTGTCACGGACAAAAGCTACACCTTCATCGACACAATAGAAATCTGCTAAGGATCCAGGCAATTGATCAATTCGTGGACGTAAGGCTGCG
Source organism: Paenibacillus sp. FSL R5-0914 (assembly GCF_038004525.1). NCBI lineage: Bacteria > Bacillati > Bacillota > Bacilli > Caryophanales > Paenibacillaceae > Paenibacillus > Paenibacillus sp. FSL R5-0914. Next base: position 19,797 of record NZ_JBBORH010000007.1, on the reverse strand, counting down.
CCTGTCTTTTCTATCCACAGCGCATCTTGCCCAGCAGCGGAAGCACTCCCAAACGGAAGTGAAATGTACACATTTTCTGGATCCCATACACTTTCCTTATGCATGCGTACGGCTACATCAGCACGTGCGCGATCACCGTATACGGTGACGAGTAAGGAATAGTGACTGCAACCATTCACGCGATAGGTCAATTGAACTTTTCCATAAAGGGCACCCTTTTCAACGATATTGACATCAACTAATGCTCCGACAGAGGTTATTGCATCAGCGCCTCTACGATTACGTCCCATCTTACGGCGTACATCATACATGCCAAATTCATTAGGTGCTTCTGTTACGTTGTAGACAGGGGAGAATGCATTGTGATTACGATCAGACCGCAGTAAATCTTGTTGACTGCTCTTGTCAAACCACTTCGTAATCCCTGCCCCGAGTTCCCATTCGATTCGAACGAAAGGTGACTCGATAAATTTAGGCGTCACATGTAGCTTCGGTGGAACCGGAGGAATAATATCCAGCATGCGATCGGATCCAACATAATCTGTTCGATATGCTGTTACGGGCGGATGCTCTTCGATTGCCTTAATCGTCAATTGTACCTTTTGATTAGGCTGCAAAGTTACTGGAATTGTAATGACGACCCCGCGGTGTCCCGTCACCATTTGAGCTTCGTAGACGGTTCCAGTCACTTCATCGATCACTTCAAAGCCATTTTTCAGCTCTGTAATGTACCAGCCCTCCATAATTAACTGGGCATAATCGGTTTGTATAAATTCACTTGGGTTATGCAATTCAAATTTCATAGGACGATCTGGTCCTAATAGTGCATCTCCTTGTGCCTCAAGGATATCGTATAATGCGGTATGGGCAAGTGAACTCGCATTTGCGGCATAAGCTTCTTTACGACAGCCCAGCTCTTGTACGAATGGGTTCCAAGGTTCTGTCACAGAGGAATGGTATCCCCATGTATGTTCAGCAAATAAAGCCAACTCGTATTCAATCGCCTCAAGCCGCACTTGGTCAACAATCTCACGGGTAGGATCTAATTGCTTCACTTTCGTGTACACGCGTTGCGCCTCTCGGAAGATCTGAACATGCATCGGAGTAGTAGCTGAGCCATCTGTCCACCAATCCGGCCAATCTCCTCGAAAGGTCTCGATCTCATCCGGATGCTCGTTCGCATATGCTCTTAAATCTGTAAAGAAATCATCCAGTGTCGCTGGTTGAATCAAGATCCGATCACCATGCAACGCATTCCAATGGTTTACAAAATCCATTAATGCGGCATTCGGTGAGCCATTATCTGTAGGGAGCCCAGATACCATGACAGGTACTAACGGGAAGGTATAGCCATCTTCAACTAATTGCTCTAAATATCGATCAAACCGCGCTTCAGCGACTTCCAAGGACACGCCTTTTCGCACGTCATGCTCATCACGAATCGTATAGGAACCTCCTATACCAGGAATCAAGCCGAGGTCATTTCCGAACATATAATGCTCGCCACTCCACGTTAGAATTCGATCACCTTTTGGTGTTTCCCACCAGAATGGAATTTGTTTCTTCCATAATGGAAACATGGAGTGATGTGTATGAATACAGGTTATTAAATTCTCGATACCAGCATCGGCCAAGACTTGACTATATCCCCAACCAAAGCCAGTGATGTCTGCAGTCATAGCAGAACGTACGGGGAATTGAATCGATTGACCATAGTCAGTAATCCGTTGAATCATGACGGAGAGCATCTCTTGATTTAATTGCTCGCCGAAATTGAGATAGGTTCCAGATAGACCGATATAGCCTTTTTGTACCGCTTGCGCGAATTCTTCTTTTTCTGTTGGTGTCGCTTTTAAGAGGAAGGATTCAACAGGCCAGAACGTTTCGCATACCCATTTGTAGCCCTTCCAATCTAGTCGAGCACCGCTTTCGATGTCACGTACAATTTGTAACGCTTGCCGAATGTAATTGACATGATACTGCCGGATTTTCTCTTGACGTTCTGTATAGCCAACATCCGTATGGGAATGTTGAATGACGTAAATTTTCCATGGTTTGTGGGTGTTCATTGTAAAGCTCCTCTCAGGTATTTTATGATTAAAGATGAGATTGGAATTTCAGCTTGAAGCGGAATAACGCATCTTCTTCGTACCAAGCCTGGAAATTTGTACCCCAGACATTGTTGTGTAAATTGACATGCATTCCTCCAGTAAGTGAAGCAAATGTATGATCAAATTGCACAAGCCGTGGTTCTCCAGGAGATACGAGCGCGGCATCTAATGTCGTGATATCCACTTGACCGTCCGCTGCCGCATAATACATGCCCTGATCTACCGCATGCAGATTGCGATTTCCCCCTTTAACAACGTCTAGTGGGGAAGTGAGTTGTCCGATTTTATCAAGCTTCCATTGATTTGGATTATTGACGATCGGATTGAAGCTCATCCATGCTGCTTCTGGGAGGCGATATGCATCCTTATGGAACCATTGAAGCTTACATTCTACGGTAGCAGTGTGCTTCTTAAATATATATTCGATGGTCAACTCTCGTGGAGCACCCATTCCTTCACTAGCTGCTCTAGGCATCTTTAACGTAGCAAGGACAACATCCTGTTCTTCTCCACATAATGCTTGCAAGGATAATAGTTTGGGTTTCGTCACGGTATGCATTATCCATTCTTTCGTCAGATCCATACCTGGTTTCCCGAAATCTCCGGTTGCCCATACATGCGTATTTTTCCATCGTACGTGATATTCACGGTACCAACGATCATAATCCGCTTGGGAGAAAGTCTCATATGAGAATAATCCGATCGGGTTGTTCGGCCCAGCCCACTCTCGATTACGTTGGTCTAGCAAACTGATAATAGAACCGTTATCCTCAAACACGACCTCAAAGTCTCCTAAAGTATAGGATTGATCCGTGTACAGGATTGTCGCATCCGCATTAGCAATCTGTGGACGAACCGGTCGTAATGCGGCTAGAGCAGCTCGTGCTTCGATCTGACGTTTTACGCCCAGAGTAGATACGGCATTTTCTAAATATTCCCTTTGCTCTTGCCAAGACTGCTCCATGAGACTAAATGAGCGGGCACTAAGCTTCTCCACGGCTTCCACGCCGAACATCTCGATCATTTCAGCGCGTGAATTTTTTTCGTAAAAACGATATTCAAGTGGGTTTAAGTTCACATCAACCTTCTCTCGAGCTCGTGCTTGCTGAAAATCTTCCTTATCATAATGAATGTAATCTGCCAGATAACGCTTAATATCTACACCCCACGTATGCTCAGGAATCATAATTAATTCATCGCAGAAGTTGTGATATTCCTCGTCGGCTGCTGCAAGAGATCCTTCTAGTAGCCATTTACTCTTTAAGCGAAGTAGTTCACGATAACAAGCTAATTTGTAGGGATCAGTCGAAGATCCATGGATCCAGCTATCCCCAATCTCTTCTTCGACGATCGGTAACGTATCACGAATGGCCCATACCTTCTCCGCATATTGATCCAACGTGGATGCTCTGATATCCGCATGTGGATAGGCCTCACGAAGTTGAGTGAATTCCGCTTTAATTTGTTCAACGGTGGAAGGACCATGATTATCATGCGTATGAGCAAAGTATAAAACATCATTCAAGCCTTCTGTTTCGAAGGTTGTTCCATAATCTTTACTATATTGAACGACGATTTCAGAACCATCTGGATTTCTCCACAAAAACATCTCAGGAACATGAGGAACATGGCTTGATGGGTTTACACCTAAATGAAGATACTTCATACCCGCCTTGGCCATATGTGTAATCAGCGCACGTGTATGACCAGGGACATCCGTCATTTTGGCTGCAATGGTGTGGATACCAAAGCGTTGGTCAAGACGTGTGGCCATTTGAATACCGTAATCTAGAAGCTCGGCATCGTATAATTCGGTATAGGTCGTGAAAGGGAGGCCATGCCATCTTAAATAGCCTTTTGCAATAGCTTCCTCTACTTGCTGTTTCTCCTCGGTTGTTCCATGTTTGAGTAAGTGATGAATTAACCAAGAACCCGTTGTCCAAATAAAAGAACCTTGATCAGGATGTTCATCAAAGTACTGTGCTGTTGTGATCGCACTTGGGAAAAATAGTTTCATATAACGATCAGTAACATGTTTAGCGAGATCGGTATATCCGATATCTAAATGTGTCTTGAATACAACATGGATCTGTGGTGTGCTGTGTGGCACGTTTATCACTCCTTATTCGTGTTTACGCTTTCAGTTTAAAACAATTTATATCATTTGACTTTTCAATTTGTATCTAATAGGATCAGAAACATAAATGAGCAAAAATACGATTCGGAGTAAGCTAATGTGATCAGAAGAGAGGCAGCGTGTATACGATGACAGACGCTATAAAGAGTGAACGCTGGGTATATTTAATCGATTGGGAAGAGGGTCCTGCAGCCCATGTTAAAGATCTGATCCTTCTGGGATACGACCATTTCAGTAGAGCCATGCCTTTGACAAATCACGTGCACGAAGATGCTTATGAGTTTGTATATATGGAGCAAGGAACCGCAGTGTGGGAAGTTAATGGACAATTTCACCCAACGAGCGCACAGCATATCATTTATACACGACCTGGTGAACGTCACCGTGCTAGTTTTGATTATATTGGGCCATGTAGGATCTGGTGGATCATCGTTCGTGATCCGCTGCAGCATGGTCATTGGTTCGGACTGGATGATGCTGAACGCCAAGTATTTGCACAATGGATACATCGCTGTCCTCGTATTCAGTTGGTTAGCAAGGAAATCGTAGATTATTTCAAAAGGGTCCAACAGTTAATTAACCAGCAGGATACAGAGCTTGTGGAATTTCAGATTCGTCATGGAGTTCTGGAAATTCTACAACGCATTTTGCATAACACTCCACTCAAAGCGCAGTCGCATGATATGCACGCGTATACGCTGGAGCTTAAGACAAGACTGGAACAGAATCCATCTGAACGCTATACGATAGGACAGCTTGCGTCGGAGATTGGTTTAAGTGAGTCGCACTTTTACCGTATATTTCGTGAAATGAACGGACAATCACCAACAGCGTTTATGGATCGGATTCGAATGGACTGTGCTTGTCGTATGTTAGAGGAATCGAAGGTGAGCATAACGGATGTTGCTATGGAGCTTGGGTTTAAGACGAGCCAACATTTCGCGACGGTCTTCAAGAAATTAATTGGTGTAACGCCGAAGGCATGGCGCACACATTCGAAAGTCTGCAATTAAGTATTGAATTTCTGTAAGATGCATCTTATAATAAACTTAAATCTAATATCTGATATTTCAGTTTGAACTTGAATCAATTGGAGTTGTCCTATGAATGTAAAAATTGAACGACTAGATTTAAATGAGCAAGTGTACCAAATTTTGAAGAATCAAATCCTTACGCGGGAATATAAAGGTGGTGCACGACTGGATCTCAATGATTTAAGTGAGAAGATGGGGGTTAGTAAAACTCCTGTGAAGCTTGCGATCCATCGATTGGCGAATGATGGACTTATTGAAGTCGTATCACGGTCAGGTACCTATGTGAGTCAATTAACGAGTGGGCGAATCGCTGAAGTGATGGATGCTCGCATCATGATTGAGAAATGGTGCATAGAACACCTATCGCAGGAAGATCGTGAGCATCTTGTTACGAAATTAACAGAGTTTGTGGAGCGTGCAAGTACCCATCTGAATAGTCCCCAATTTTTGTATGAACAATTTCTAGAAGCAGATGTTCTGTTTCATAAAGCTATTGTGACGATGAGCCATAATCAGTTAATTCTAAATCAATATGAGCTCTTAAATAGCTTTCTGTATATTTCACGTATATTTCATTTCCAGAACTTCGATCGATCTAATGAAGGTTTACTAGAGCATGAACAGATTATTGAGGAAATAAAGCATGATCGTCTGGAACAAGCGACTCATTTACTCGTGTCGCACTTGGAGAAGAGTAAGAAACACATGATGTTTCTAATAGAAGAGAATGGTGGGGCTATCTAAGATCGGGTGGAATCCCATTACCAATCTCACGCACAAATGCTATTCACCCTTAAATGGACGACGTAGTCGTTTATGCTTGACATACTAGAAAGTATAAAATTTCTAGACTGCGGAGAAATAGGATACGAATTCAAGGGATGGGCCTATATTCAACGGGTGGCCATGGGGGGCTTTTTTTTATTAAGGTCAGGCCTCTTTGGGAAGGACCGACCAAGCTTACAGACAAATGTATGCGAAAAACCAAATACAATATGCCACCGGTAACGTAACCGAGCCAAATGTATGCGAAAAACCGAATACAATGTGCCGCCGGTAACGTAACCGAGCCAAATGTATGCGAAAAACCGAATACAATGTGTCGCCGATAACGTAAACGTGCCAAATGTATGCGAAAAACCGAATACAATGTGCCACCGGTAACGTAAACGTGCTAGCGCCGTTATCCGACCCTAAATCACCCGGAATTGGCTTATTGGAATCAAGATTTACTTGGCATTGGAAAAGTAGAAGAAAGCACCCAAGTTGAATAGAAGGGGACGGATATGGAATGGAAAAGCGAAGCGGTCACCTTTGAAGTTCTTGTTTCAACCCAACCCATAAAAATAATAAAGGAAACAAGAACTTCAACAGCGATTGGAATCCATACCGGTCCCTCCACCCCTGCAGTGTGATGGATTTACTTCAGATCTTTAAAGGACCGAGCCGTAGGTGAGGTTTTTCTTGCTTTGACTGATATTTCAGATTTTAGTTTAGGTATCTTACGAACAATATGTAAAGGAGCAAAAGAAATGCGATTAGGTATTGGTTTATATCGTCATATGTTACATACAGATTATTATCGATTTGCGAAACAGGCAGGCTGTGAGGCGGTTGTTGTCCATCTCGTAAATTATTATGGAGATATTGATGATGAGGGACTTCCTTCAACAGATGGGCAACGAAATTATGGTGTAGCACGCTTAAATGACCCAATCTGGGAATATGAGAATCTTGTGAAATTAAAAGAAGAGCTCAATCAAGAAGGACTTGAATTCGCAGCGATTGAAAATTTTAATCCATCGGATTGGTATGATGTGTTACTTGCTGGCCCAAAACGAGACGAACAAATTGAACAGATTAAGCAGATCATCCGGAATGTAGGTCGAGCAGGGATTCCTGTAATTGGATATAACTTCAGTATTGCTGGTGTGTGGGGACATATTCAAAAGCCATCTGCACGAGGAGGAGCGCTAACATCGACGTTTCTTCCTGACAGCAATGAGTTAAATCATCCAATCCCACTGGGCCAGGTGTGGAATATGACGTATGACGCGAGTTTGTTAGATAAGGGATATCTCCCACCAACCTCGGAGCAAGAAATATGGGATCGTTTGGCCTATTTTCTAGAACGTGTTCTACCTGTTGCGGAAGAAGCTGGGGTTAAATTAGCATTACATCCAGATGATCCGCCGATGCCGCAAATCCGTCAGCATGCTCGATTAGTGAATGAGCCTGATAAATATCAGAAAATGATAGACCTTGTTCCTAGCCAAAGTAATTCGATTGAGTTCTGTATGGGCTCTATTCAAGAAATGGTGAGTGGAGATGTGTATGAAGCGATTGATCAATATGCTTCACAGGATAAAATTTCATATGTTCATTTTCGTAATGTTAAAGGGAAGGTGCCTCATTACACAGAGGTTTTTGTCGATGAAGGTGATATTGATATGTTGAAAGCATTACGTGTATTGAAGAAGCATCAGTTTACAGGTGTACTTATACCCGACCATACGCCACTAATGACTTGTGATGCGCCTTGGCATGCGGGGATGGCGTATGCGTTAGGTTATATGCGTGCCATTATGCGTCAAGTTGAACAAGAATAAGAGCATAAATATTATAGAAAAGGGATGAATCTTATGAAAAATCAAGCCTATTTAGATCAATTGCAAGAAAAACTATATTCTGCCGTCATATCTGATATTTTGGATAGTCTAGAGCTACGTAATCAGGCATTACCACAGCATATTCGTCCCCTAGACCCGGATATGGTCGTATGCGGTTACGCCAAAACAGTCCAAGTAGCAGACGTCTATCGAAAACCGGCTCAAGCCTATAAAAAGCAAATTGAAGTGCTAGATGGTATGCAGCCTGGTGAAGTTTTTGTTGGTGATGTCGGGGGTTCCGAGCGCTCTGCCTTCTTCGGTGAGTTAATGTCCGCAGCTACGAAGGTGGCTGGAGGTAGAGGTGCTGTTATTGATGGCCTGTGCCGTGATGTAAAGAAAATCAAACAACTAGGCTTCCCTGTGTTTGTAAAAGGGACGCGTCCAACCGATTCTTATGCCCGCAATGAGGTGATTGATTTTGATGTACCGATCAAAATTGGTGACGTACAGATACAGCCAGGTGATCTTATTTTCGGAGATATAGATGGTATTGTTGTCGTTCCGAAGGATGTCGAGGATGAAGTCATTGCAAAAGCATTCGAGAAGGTGAACGGAGAGAATATGGTTCGTGAGCATATTTTGAAGGGGATGAAAGTTTCCGAGGTATTTGAGAAGTTCGGGATCCTGTAATATGGACATTCGAACCATTTCAAACCCTGGTCACATGGACGTGTTACAGGTCGTGGGAGACGGATTAATCGTAGAGTTTCTGCCAGAGAAAGGTGGAGATATCTATAAAATTTGTATTGATCGTACGAATATATTATGGGAAAGCCCTTGGGGAATCTCCAAGCTAGGGAATCGCATCGATTTCTGTCATACGTCCAAGGAGCGCTGGTTACAAAGCTACCCGGGGGGCTGGCAAATTTTATTCCCCAATGCAGGGGATGATAGCTATAACTATGGAGTTATGCATAATTTTCACGGCGAGGCTTGTCAGGTACCCTGGACATATAAGCTCGGAGAAGTAACGGATACAAAGGTTCAGATTATATTCTCCACACTACTCTATAAATCACCTTTTGCGATGGAGCGAATTGTAACGATAGACCAAGTAGAGCAGTGCATTGAGTTGAAGGAATCCGTTACGAATCAGGGGCAGCAAGCTTTGTATGCCGAATGGGGACAGCATATCGCGTTCGGTGCGCCATTCATTGGACCTGGAACACGGCTTGAAGCACCTGCGAGATCGGTCGAATCGTATGAGCGGGATTCGGAATTATCTCGTTTGAAAAAAGGTGTATTTTCATGGCCGATCGAAGATATGGGTTGTGATCTAGGACATGTCCCTTCAGGAAAGGCTACAGATTTTGCGATTCTAAAAGAGTTGACGATGGGATGCTATACGATTATAAATGATAAAATGGATTTACGTGTTCGTGTAGAATGGGATGTAGACACGATGCCAAACCTGTGGTTGTGGCAAGAATTTAATGGTCTTCAAGACTATCCATTCTACGGGGCCTGTTATGTCATGGGTGTAGAACCAAATTCGGCTTCACATGAAGCGGGGTTACAGGAATCGATCCAACGTGGTGAAGCCATTGTGATCAAGGCGCAGCAGACAAAGTCATTTGCATTGAAATTATCATGGAGTAGCTCGATGAATGGAAGTCATACGACGTAGTGTAAGGAGATGTTCCTATGTTTGACGATTTACAGGGAAAGGTATTTATTGTCACAGGTGCAGCGCAAGGCATTGGTAGAGGGATCGCGCTTCGCTTGGGCAAAGAAAAATGTAAAGTCGTTATCAATTTTACGAGTGATCAAAGTAAAGCTTTAGCCGAGGAAGCGATTGCGCTCATTGAAGCCTCAGGCGGGCAAGCTGTTGCGTGCCAAGGTGATGTAGGACAAGTGGATACCGCCAATAAATTAGTTGATGTGGCGGTAGGTCATTTCGGAACATTACATGGAATTGTTAATAATGCAGGGGTACAGTCTCAATATCCATCGGAGCAATTACCTATAGATGAGTGGAATCGGATCATGGATGTGAATCTGCGCGGAACATTCCTAGGGTGCCAAGAAACGATTAAATATCTCCTGAAGAAAGATATGCAGGGAAGTATTGTGAATGTATCGAGCGTGCATCAACAGATTCCTAAGCCTCAATATGTACATTATGCTTCGTCCAAAGGTGGGTTAAAGCTACTAACTGAATCATTAGCACGTGAATATGCCGATCGAGGAATTCGGATTAATGCCGTTGCTCCTGGAGCGATTGATACGCCTATGAACGGTAAATTACTCAGTGATCCGCAGATTACTGAACAAATATTGAACAAAATTCCTTCACGTCAAATTGGAACACCGGAACAAATTGCTGCACCTGTAGCTTGGTTACTGTCTCAAGAAGCAAGCTATGTGACGGGAGTTACGATATTTGCTGATGGTGGAATGGTCCTGTATCCGTAGAGTATTTGATGAATATGGATGTGAAAAAGAGGCTGTCCCAAAAGCCATAGAAATGGCTACTTGGGACAGCTTTGATTTTATCTAGGATTAACGTCATTTTTCAAAGGAGCGATTTTTATTTAATTAATCCTCCAACCTTTTCTTTAACATCTGTTCATCGTCTTTAACATAATTGCACTGTTCACACTTTTTAATCGCAGCGTTATTCCTTCTACCAGTCAGAACCTTCATACTATTGATTTTACCACTTATCTCTGCTACGGCAACCAATTCGTTAGTCTAGAAAGTTCTTCAGCATCGGTTAAAGATGCTAACCTCACCTTACTTGGAATGATGCTTCTGCCAAGTATTTAACTGCGCTTGAATGGCTTTGCGTACGTCGTCAATACCTGCTTCGTGCAACTCTTGATTGAATTTGGGCAGAAAGGTATCTACATCGACGCTGCCGGTCATGAGAATCGGATAATATTTATTCCAGACGATTTCGATCTCATCGACTTGCTCAGATAGCGAGGAAAGGTCTGGATTAAAGCCGAGTACTTTAGATTCCACCACTTTAGCATTGTACGCTCTGTATTGTTCCCATTTATCTAGCGGATCAGGATATTTTCCACCAAGTGTTTTTAAGATAAACCAATTGCCTTGTGTATACTGTATCCCAGTATAATTTGGTGAAACGAGGACAACCTGGCCCACTTTGTTTAAATTGTAATGGACTCCTTCGATCCCATAGTTGAATAAATTACGTAATTCGGGATCGGTATTTAATAAATTTAGAAATTTAATACTTTCCTCCGGATGCTTCGTATTTGCATTTACAGTCATCATGCCACCAAGAACGGATTCTGTCGTTGCCACTTCTTGTGTTACCGGATGAGCGACCACTTGATAGCCCAGATCCTTACTCCAAACACTCTCGGATAGCGGGCCTCCGCTTGCGGATTTCCAGAAAACTTTCAACCCGCGTTGAAGTGAACTTGGTTCACGCAGCGCAGCATCTTTATTAATGAAACCAAGTTGATAGTATCGTCGAACGGTCTTTAAAATTTGTTTGGCTTCATCCGTTTCGAAAATATTGACGATCGAAGCATTTGATTGTGTCGATTGAATCATTAACGGAATTTTATAGTTCGTTATATATTCATATCCATACATCTTAAAGAAATTATGAGCATCCCGGTTAAATTCCATGGGCAAGTATTCGGGCTCATTTATTTGAATCATACGTAACAGTGGCTCTAGCGATTCTAGCGTGTTGTATTTCGTAATATCAATGTGATATTTCTTTACAAGATCAGCGGGATACATCCAATGCTCAACTACGGCTAATTCTTTATTCGTCGGTATGCCGTAAATGCTGCCATCAGGTAAACGGACACCTTTCCAGAAGATTGGATCAATTGCATTATACATGTCCTTGCCTTGGTTCATTAAATAGTCATTCAGCTTCAACCACTTTCCCTGTTTTGCATACGTAGAGTAATCCGGCGCAAAGGCAATATCAAAGGGGGTATCGGATGAAATAATTGTATTTAATCGGCTATCGTATTCTTGCCAGCCAATTTTGTTATAGGTGATCGTAATGCCGATTTTACGCAAAAGGACTTCATTTATTTTGTCATTCACCTTACGTAGATCATTGTCCGGCTCGCCGATCGTATAATAAATAAGGTTAACGGGCGTTTCATTATTAGATATTGGAGCCTCTGTATGTTTGGTGCAACCGATTAATTGAATGATTAGTAATAGAAAAAGGCCAAAGATAAACCAACGTTTATACATGACATGCATCTCCTTGACTCGTTCTTGGTAGCAAATCGTTGTCTAACTTTTTTAGCGCAGATCGGAAGGAGATTTTCCGTAATAGCTATGGAAATGTGTGTAGAAATAATTCATATTATTATATCCGACTGAACATGCGATCCAATGGATTTTCTCATTCGTGGTCTGGATAAGCTCTTTAGCACGTTGCATGCGATACAGCATTAAATATTCGGAAAGCTTCATATTCGTTTCTTTAATGAACAATTGCCCGAGATAGGTGCTATTCATTTGAAAACGATCGGCGACAGATTTTAAGGTAATATTCTGATTAAAATCTTCTCTGACCATGAGCAAAATGCGATTTACTAGCTTCGATAACGAATCGTAAGGAACACCCATGACTGGATCCAAGTGGGCAGTGCTCGTCTGTGGATCCCCAATGCTACCATGAAGATCGTCAACAATTATTTTCTCGATAACTTGCTGGAGCTTTTCTTTCTCTAATGGCTTTAATAAATAATCTTTGACCCCACATCGGATAGCCTGTTGAGCGTAGCTAAAATCACTATACCCGCTCATAATTATATATTTCGTAGGAAGTTGAACTTCATTGAGTTGTCGAATGGCATCATAACCAAGATTTTTACCAATACATACATCAAAAATAGCGATATCAGGAATTAATTGTACGGCTCTGGATACAGCAGCATCCGTCGAAACACAGGTTTCGACATAATCAAATCCATAGTGCTTCCAATCTAGAATTCGTTTCATGCCTTCTAAAATTTGTGGCTCGTCATCAACGATTAAAAGTTTGTACATCTCTAGTCACCTCTTTAGAAATCTGTACAGAAATCCTTACGCCTGCTTCATCATTGTTCTCAATGTGCATTGAAAAACCTTCATCATAGTAAAAGTTCAATCTTGCATAAACATTATATAAACCAATACTCTTGGTCGATATTTCATGTTGACTAGACAGTATTCGTCGTATATCGGCTAAGCGTTCTTCCTCAATCCACACCCCGTTATCAATAAATTCCAATCTGTAGTAATGCTCATCTTCGCTACCCTTGACGACAAATAAATTAAATTCTTTCTCTTTGTCAAAGCCATGAATGAAAAAGTTCTCCGCCAAAGGCTGCATCCAAAATTTAATGGTGGGTACATCGAGTAACGAATCTTCCATATCAATTTGGTAATAAAAGTGGTCAGGATACTTGAATTCCATAATTTTTAAATATTTTTGCAGTAGCTCTAGTTCGCTTCCAATCGAGATAATGTTCTCTTTTTTTACCATTTCACGATAAAGGGCACCTAAGGTAGCAATCGCGTCGGCTGTATGGGCATCATGATTGACTAATGCGGTAGAGCGAATGACCTCCAAGGTGTTATATAGAAAATGAGGATTAATTTGATGCTGTAGCGCTTTCATTTCAGCTTCCTGCTGTTTCAATTTCAGTAAATATTCATTGCGAATATGTTTATCTAACTGGTGAATCATGTCATCCACTTCACGTGCAATCATACCATATTCATTTCGACGATAGCGTGCAGGTTTATTTGGAGTAAAGTTCGCTGTCTTAACGCGTTTTATAGACTGAATAATACGGTGCAGGAATCGTGCATCATCTCGAAGGTTATAGACAACAAGTAATAGAACACAAATCATGGCCGTTAGAATAACTAGAAATAATAAAATGAGCGTAGACGCATGCTGCTGTACCAATACCCTTAATTCGATGGTGCTAACAAACTTATAATTAAATTTGGTGGATGGAAAAGTGACATAGAAAATGGGAGACATCCAGTTTTTTAGTATTACACCATGCGTATTTTTATTGGCAATGGCCTGCTGAATGATCTGCTCAGACATTGTATTGTCGTTGCCAATCAGATACACTTCTCCTGAATCATTAATAGCTGCTGCATGACCAAGTTGATAATTATTAACGATGCTGAAAATTTGTTCGCTGCTTATTTGAAAGCGAATTTCGGCGGAACCCTCCGCAAGCTGAAGCAATTTTTTGCGATATACAAATCCCCGTTGAATGTTCTCTGCAAACATAAGATCATCATTGGATAGACCAAACTGGAAGCGGGGAATGCCATTACTATTAAAGTCTATAACATTGCCTTGCTTCACTGTATGAACACTAATTTGTGTAATATCTCCTTGCGCCCAATTGTACAGATAAGTTTTCACATCTTCAGGAAAAGAGATAAGCGGTCGTTGATTGAATGTACTGTTCTTTAATCGTTTAGTAAGATAATCATCAATGGTTGGACTTAGAAAATAGCTAGCATCGTTCATCAAGTCTTGATTTGAATAAATACGCTGCATATAAGCTTCAATACGATCTGCGTCATTCTGTAAGTTGTTCTCTGTCCGAGAAAAGGCATTTGCCGCCTCGATGCGAGCATTACCAACGGATTGATTGATGACGATGGCACTGGTCAGTGCCCCTAACGTTAGTCCGATTAACAGAATGAATATCACATAGGTCCAAAATTTACTACGATAAATTTTAATGCGTAGAAACGTATTCATGTGGCACCTCAATACATGTTGGTTGTAATTGAATATAGTACAAAAGGATCTATATAATCAATTACAACTTGCCTATTCTACAACAAAAGCACATGGTATAGTTGTCAAACTATACCATGTGTCGTATTGGTGTATGGCTTACTTGAAATAATTATCGATTTCTTCCTGCGCTTTTTGAATTATTTTATCCAGTCCGGCTTTTTTCAATTCGTCTAACATTTTTGGTACAATCTTCTCTGGGTCAGAAGCACCTGTTAGCAATTCGTATTTATATTTATCAAATGTAGATTGTGCGTTCGCAACTTCTGTCTGAATTTCGCTGATATCGAGTGCGAAGCCTAGAACAGTGGAGGCTACAGCTTGTTCATTTAATTTCTTCACTTGGTCCCATTGATCTTCAGGTGCGCCTTTGGTTATAGCCATATTGAAGAAGGTACCTTGTGAGTAAGCAGCTAGCGGCCATGTATCCGATGTGCGCTCGATAACGTTATCTTTACCATCTACATATTTGAAATCAACGCCTTCTTCACCAAATGCTAGCATATTACGGAGCTTTGAATCTGTGTTTACTAATTGCAGATATTTCAAAGCTTCATTTTTGTACTTGGAATTCGCAGAGATTGCGTTTAAGGAGCCTTGAATTGTACTTGTCGTATAAAGAGGACCAAATGTTTTGTTCATAACAAATTTTTCTACGCCCGCATTGATTTGCATCGCGATCTCTGCACCTGGGAAGGCTTGTTGCGTACCAAATGGGTTATATTTTTCTTTTTCTGTTTTGGTTGGAGCATCTGGGTTGATGATTCCATCCTGATACCATTTATGAAGCAATTTCAAATTTGCCATGACATCAGGCTGTTCGAAAACAGAGATCACCTTGCGAGAAGGATCATCTACTTTTACACCTACAGGGAAGAATCCTAGTGTTAAATCATCATAGTTATTGAACATTCCGGAGAAGGCTTCACTTTGAATAAGTCGTAGTGGGTAGAAGCTTTTTCCTTCACCAGCTTTTATATCATGAAGTGGCTTATCTAAATCTTGCATCGATGTAATGTTCTGGTAATCGATGTTGTATTTCTGTACGAGCTTGTCATCATAGCTCCAATATTGAGAAACAGATGAGTCTTTATAGGTTGGTACTGCGTAGTATTTCCCGCCAACTTTTGTGCCATCCCATACTTCGGACGGAATGGATTTGTACAGATCAGGGGCTTCGCTTTGGACTAAATCCGTGATGTCCGTAAGAGCGCCCATCGCGACTTGTTTACTGTACTTCGTGTTATTCGTGAACATCATGTCGAATGGTTCACCTGTGTTCACAATGGTGTTCATCTTCGTATCCCATTCGCCCCAGCTGGCCACACGAAGATCGACTTTTACCCCGATTTTCTCCGCAGTATATTCATTCATCTTGTCAATTGCTTTACTAAAGTTCGCAGGAAGTGGCGTATTACCGATCTGCCACCATACCAGGGTCGGAATATCCTTTTTACCTGCTGCTTCTGTTGATGTAGAGTTGTTTGATGGTTCATTCGTCGATGAAGCCGAGTTGTTGGAACTACCGCATGCTGCTAAGGCGGATCCCATTAATGTTAGAATACAGAGTGTTGAGGCAATCTTGAAGATTTTCTTCACTTTAACTCCCCCTATGGATTGGTTGTTTGCTATATCATAAACCAGTATAAATTTGGCTTACTTCGTAATTTAGCCTTTGACTGCGCCGACTGTCAGACCAGAAATGAAATATCTCTGGAAGAATGGATATGCACAAGCAACAGGCAAGATGATGAGGATGGCGACCGCCATACGCGCGGACTCTTTAGGCATTTTCGCGATGAGCTCTGCAGAACTAACGCCCATACTTGAAGCATTTCTGGCAAGTGCATCGGCATTGGTCATTAGATTGTTAAGCAACGCCTGTAACGAGTAGAGATTCGGGTTATCAATATACAACATGGATTGGAACCAGTCGTTCCAATAGTTGAAGCATAGGAATAATCCTATCGTTGCGAGAACAGGTAGCGATATAGGCAATATGATCGAGAAGAAGATCCTAATTTGATTAGCACCATCAATTTCTGCCGATTCGATTACACCATCTGGAATCGTGCTTGTGAAAAAGGTTTTACAAATAATGACGTTAAAGGATGAGACTGCAAGCGGTAAGATCAGAGCCCAGAAACTATCCTTCAGCCCTAGTAAGTTTGCATTGATGAAATAACTGGATACGAGACCACCATTGAAAACCATCGGAATGAATACGATCCAAGTCAGAAAGCTTTTTAACTTGTAAGACGGGCGTGAAATAACATAACCCATCGATGTTGTAAGAAGGACGCCAAGTACAGTACCTACTACAGTGACAAGGGTCGAGGTGCCTAGAGCACGTAGAATCATCTTTCCTTGCTTAGCAATAAAACTGTAGGCTTCAAAAGAAAAATCGGCTGGAAAGATACTGTAGCCAACGTCTCGGATATAAGATTCATTGGTTAATGAAATCGATAATACGACGATAACGGGCACAACACAGGCAAGTGCGATGACCAGAAAAATGGAGTTAAATAGGATGTTAATTCCTTTACTTGTTCGATTAAACTTATCAAGCCCGGATTCATAGGTTTTTGTTGCCATGTTCTTACCTCCTAAATCATTGCGCTATCTGGATCAATCTTCTTCACAATCCAGTTGGCGGACAGAATCGTAATACATCCCAAAACGGATTGAACAAATGCAGCAGCAGATGCCATACCGATCGTTGCGCTTTTCAGTTGCTTATAGACGAGGACATCAACGGTCGTGGCCACATTATATAAGGAGTTAGAATCACGCGTGACCTGGAAGAAGAGACCGAAGTCGGTATAGAATATCCGTCCGACCGACAGGATGAACATCATCACGATCACCAGTTTGAGTAAAGGTAGTGTGATGAATCGAGTCTGTTGCCAAATTGAGGCTCCATCAATGACAGCGGCTTCATAATACGAACTATCGATCGCTGTAATGGTAGCGAGATAGATAATCATGCCATAGCCGATACCTTTCCATATATTTAATAGAACGAGAATGTAAGGCCAATACTCAGGCTGCATGTACCAATTCACGGGATCATGTCCGATGTTACCGAGAAATTGATTCAGGATCCCTTTGTCAAAGCTGAAGAATGCCCAACCGACTGCAGAGATGACGACCCAAGAGAGGAAATAAGGGAGGAACATCATCGTTTGATACACTTTGCTGGCTTTGCGATTATGGAGTAATCCAATCATGATCGCGAACAACACTGGGAGTACGATGCCCGTAATAATAAAAATGATGTTATACCCAATCGTATTGCGGATAATAATCCAGGCATCATTGGATTTAAATAAAAATTCGAAGTTTTTAAAACCGACCCAAGGACTATTTACTACATTGCTAATAAAGCCCCCAGAAATTTTGAACTGCTTGAAAGCGATGATAATGCCGAACATGGGTAAGTAACAGAACAGAATGTACCAAATCGTTGTGGGAATGGCTAATAGTGTTAATTCAAAATCTTGTTTCCTCCAAGTAAAGCGCTTTCTACGCTTCAGTTGTTCAGGTTTTGCGCTCATCTCGTTCACTCCTTCATGTAAGTCATTTGTAAATTCACACGCTCTTGAAACCGCTTTACGCAAGTTCATTGTATAAGAGCAATGCGATTATCATCCAGATAACAAACATGATTTATTAGTCAACAAACGTTAGATTATGTGTGAATTGAGTTGTACTACGCAAAAAAAACACATGTTGTGGAGATTTACATACATTGCCCTGTGTGCAGGTGAGCATGGTAATACAACGAAATGATCAACGAGAAAGCACAAGAATGACATACTGTTATGATGCCCACATAGCGTTGTGACGCGGTTATTCCCGCACTACAACACGTAATTTTTGACAAGCGAGAATGACATATTTACGATTGGGTCAATTGTTTATATTGTAAATGTAAGCGCTAACAACAATGCGATAGATAACAATGCAACAGATAATGATGCTCACTCGATGATCTGAGTGTTCTCATCATTACCTACAAGGAGGGGATGTCGCGATGCATGAAACGGAAAGCGTACACATGCGAACTGTGAACTCAGAACCGAAAGAAAAGCGTAAGGGCAGAAACGAGACTTGGAAGAAGATTTGGCAGAATTGGGAGCTTTACATTTTTATCGCACCCGCATTCTTTTACTTCCTCATTTTCAGCTATGGACCGATGTATGGGATTCAGATTGCTTTTAAGAACTACATCCCGTCAAAAGGCTATTTTGGCAGTGAATGGGTAGGCTTTGATCATTTCATTCGATTTTTTAACTCGTACTATTTCTGGGATTTGCTGTGGAACACGCTCAGTATTAGCTTGTATGAATTAGCCATTGGATTCCCAATCCCAATTATTCTGGCGCTTGCGTTTAACGAAGTGAAGGACGGCTTCTTCAAGCGACTTGTTCAGACCGTTACGTATGCACCTCATTTCATTTCTGTCGTTGTTATGGCGGGGATGATTATTACCTTCTTGTCTCCATCGAACGGAATGATTATTCATGCCATTGAAAGCTTAGGCTTTAGTGCACCGCAGTTTCTGACAAGCCCTGGTTGGTTTAAGACGATGTATGTATTCTCAGGCGTGTGGCAGAGTGCGGGGTGGGGGACGATTATTTATTTGGCGGCACTCTCGGGAGTAGACCCAGGCTTGCATGAAGCGGCAATTATTGACGGAGCCTCTCGCTTCCAGCGTGTTCGCCACATCAATATTCCAACGCTTATACCGACCATGACCATTCTATTAATTCTAAATATGGGTGGCTTGTTAAGTGTAGGTTTTGAGAAAATATTACTTCTGCAAAATTCATTGAATATGTCAAGCTCTGACGTGATTTCAACCTTTGTCTATCGATCTGGTCTTGTCGATGCGCAATATAGCTTCTCAACAGCTGTTGGTTTATTTAACTCCATTGTGAATTGCATCCTGCTTATTACGGTGAATCAAATTGTCCGCCGTACGAGCGAGAACAGTCTATGGTAGAAGGAGGTTGGAATTTATGGTATCAGGTATAAAGCTATCTAAGCGAGATCGAATATTTCTAATTTGCAC
>NZ_JBBORH010000006.1:0-102759 GCF_038004525.1 Paenibacillus sp. FSL R5-0914 | reverse complement strand
CTTCACTTGCTTCGATGACAGCTGAGGGAATTGTCTGCCGATCAGCGTCCGCGCCTGCTCTTCGTTAACCTCCCACTCCGCATCCCATACATTCGTTCCTCCCATGAATTGTCTGCCTCCTCGTTCCTTACGTTATTTAGATGTTTACATTCCCTGGAAGTTACGTATAACTGCCCGTTAGTTCAATGATAAAAGCAGGATACCTAGCTCCTGCTCTTCAATTTGTATTATTCAACTATCGTGTCCCGTTAGTTCAACAACTTTTTCATTTGAGCATATACAAATGCGTCAATCGATCTTCTATCTGGGTCATAAACCCTGGATGCTTTTAATTCATCATCGCTCAATGTTTTTATGTATTCGTTCAGTTGATATTGTTCTTCAAAATCTAAGGAACCGCTCTGAGTTACCAGAGACCATATCCACATTATTTTCACCTCTGTCTCGTACCCGTTAGTTAAATACAGGCTTTTTGCGATGTTTCGTTATTTGTTCAAAAGAATAAGCTATACGAATTAAAGTAGGTTCGGTAAATGCTTTTCCGGCAAAAGTAACGCCGAATGGTCTGCCATCCGCCCCATACCCCGCGGGGATAGCAATCGATGGATAACCAGCTTTGGCACATATATCCGCTCCAATATAAGCAGGAAACATGATCGCATCTAACTGATGACTATTTATCGCATAATCAATTCCTTCGTTCTGGGCTAGATATAAATCCATAAGTGATTCCAAGATATAGTCCTTATTTTTCAACGGCTCGGTTAAGCCCTCCCGGAATTTCAACATATCTTGACCGTATTTTAGAGCTTCGTCAGCATGCTTTTCATTCCAATCGATAAGCTCGGACAATGAATGAATCGGCATGTGTGCCGGAAGGCGCTGCAAATAATTTTCCACCCCATGTTTGAATTCAAAATTCATCTTGTTCCACTGCCATGGCCCATGGAACGAAGGAATCTCGATATTTTCTACCACTGTGGCTCCTGCTTTTTTCAATTCGGAGACTGCTTGATCAAATAACTCCTTATTATATTCACCAGACTCACGTACGTAATCCGGTACTTCACAAAAGACCCCAATCCTCGCTACTTGTAGTCTTTCCTTGTCCAAAAATGCAGTGTAATCTTGTATACCATGGTCATTACGCCAGGTTGCTGGATCGTGCTCATCCCTCCCAACCAATGCACTAAGCAGAGCTGCCGCATCTGAAACCGTCCTTGCCATCGGCCCTGCTGTATCTTGTGAATAAGAGAAAGGAATAATTCCTGAGCGGCTGATTAAGCCGACGGTCGGTTTAATGCCGACGATAGACATTTGTATGGCCGGACTTAGAATTGAAGCAGAAGTTTCTGTGCCTATCGCCGCCCCCGCAAAGCTCATGGCAGCTGCAGCTGCCGACCCAGTACTGGATCCGCCTACGAAAAAATCACCATACGGGTGCGCGACCTGCCCTCCCTTTGAACTATAACCCGCCCACATCGTCGAGGAAATACCATTGGCCCATTCTGTCATGTTCGTCTTTCCTAATATGATGGCCCCGGATTCTCTTAGTCGGCTAATCAGGAAAGCATCCTTCGAACTTACATGCTGCGCCAGTGCCAAGGCCCCCGCACTAGTGCGCATCTTGTCACTGGTCTCGATATTATCCTTCACGAGAATCGGAATGCCATGAAGAGGTCCTCTACTCCCCTTGCGCTGACGTTCTATGTCGAGTGCTTCGGCAATGAAAATGGCATCGGGGTTAATTTCCATAATGGAATTTATGTGGGGACCATCCTGATCATATTTTGCGATACGTGATAAATAGCAGAACACTAATTCTTTTGAAGTCAATCTACCTTGCTCCATCGCGTTTTGTAATTCGTATATACTTGCTTCTTCTACGTCAAAGTGATTCAGCTTAAAGGGATCTTTCATATTCATGTACACGACCCATCACAAGTTTTATATTGTTTATTACGTTCAATAGTATCACGTTGTGAAGACATCACTACCAGGATAGAACAAATATAATAAAACTATCCTGCCCGTTAGCGTAATGATGATCTGTCATCTATGGTACGGTTCTACTTAATGGGGCGGCGAATTAATTTCATAAAGCACCCTCAATGCTTATAATATTCTAGCAAGTGATCTTGCTTGTGCAGAGTGTTAATGCCCACGGATGTCAAGATCACTTAATGGATAGTTACTACTGCCCCAAGTATAAACAATATAATAGTTAATTAGTTTTTCATCTGCTTTCAATGCTTTGAATTTCAAGTTACCATTAAGAAAATCAATGTTATTACTCACTTGTTTTTCAACGATATAACTCCACTCATTCTCGCGATACTTTGAATAAAAATGATTTAATTCTTCTAAAGTTAGTTCCGATTTGATTAAAATAGCGCCAAAAAATTGCATTCCATTTCCATTCCCAATTAATTTTCCAGCTGATGATAAATCATCTATCAATTCAGTTTTGTCTGGCAAAGATACTTCTACTAGATCTTTTTTTATGGAATATGCAATATAATTGTTAATAAATGGAGTGGATACGACTAGTAAAACAAGAGCACCTACTGCAATTATTAAAATGATTATGAATGTTTTCTTCAAGTTAACACCTCTCTCAAAAAATATAAATATCCTACCGAACCACACAGGTTCAATACACTTAGAAACCCCTTTTTTATTACGCTATGACAGTATAGACGTTAGACATTTTTTAAATTTCAATTTAATGGTATATAATCCAATATCAATATTTCTGTTACTCAGCTAACCTGCCCGTTAGTTGAACAAATAAAAAACGGCTGCCGAAGCAACCGCTATTGCACTAACGTGTCCCGCTAGGTTAAATCAAGCCCCTTTAAAAGCCAATAAATCTTTTGTGTTAATATGTTTAATATCAGAAATTTGCCCACTTGTAAGCATCTCATAAAGACCGTCAGGAACAAGTTTATACTGAAGGTTTTCTTCAAAATCATCTAAGTTCTTCCAAACAGCTATAAACTTTTTTTCCCCCTCAATCCCTTCAAATTCATTCTTGTTATAGTTATCCATTCGACTAAAGCTCGCTTCATAAATAAAATCATATTCATGTCCAATTTCTCCATACCAAGGGAAGATGTGCTCGATAATCCCTATCAATTTTGGTTCAATAATATCAATATTAATTTCCTCTTTTACTTCTCGTATTACAGCTGATTTGCTATCTTCCCCATACTCAATCGTGCCACCAACTGGGCGAAATATAATGATACCATCTTCTTCCGGGAATTGTTCAAGTAATATTGATTCTCTTCTTTTAATAATGCAAAGTGAACAAGCTCTATATCGCAAATTTTTCACTCCTCATAGTATCTTATTTTTCAAATATATTCCATATAAGCTTTGCGTTATCCTGCCCGTTAGTTGAGAAACAGCAGCCCATCAACTTGGCTGCCGTTTATTCATGTTATTGCTCTTTTAAGTTATAAAATTTAAAATATCATCGGGTTCAATTAGTGAAATATTGTTTTCCATATTATATCGGGCACGCTTCAAGAACTCCCTAGACCAACCATCGAGTGCTTCAATATTTCCGTTTCGATAGAGAGCTGAGTAAAGGATAGCTTGTCTCAAATCCATAAATAGTAGTAAGTCTCTTAATAATCTTATATCAATCGTATTTTCCTTTTCGTAACCTTCCAAGAACGAAATTAGATACCTTTTCACAAAAGTTGAAACATCTTCATCAGGACTAGGCACTGCAATACCATAGAATAAGTTAATAGAAATATCTTGCGTGAACCATCCGTATTGACATTCATCAAAGTCAAATACAGTGATGCTTCCATTTGGTTGAACTGTATAGTTACCAAAGCAAAAATCACCATGAATAAGTCCGAAATTTTCACTATCACGTGATAATTTATGGATACTCTGCATCAAGGATTCAAAATGAGCGATTACAAGGCTCTGGGAAGAAGGAATATATGTTATGAATTCTTGAAGATAACTATTTTCATGCCAGTCGTATCGTGTTATCTCGGCTGTACTAGGAACATATTTTTTAGCTAGTGCGTGCATTCTCCCTGCAATTTCTCCCAATTTATTAAACTCTTCATTTTGAGATATTTCATCACTCCATGAGGCACCAAGCCCTTTTTGGAATGCTACAACAAAAAAACCATCCATCTTTTCAATTAGCTCGCCGTTACTTGATTTCACTGGAGTGGATACTGGAACACCGTTTTTCGCAAGATATTGTATCCATTCTAATTCACCATGTATAAGCTCCAGCGTCCTGTGAGATTCATGTATTATCCGAATGATGAGATTACGTGCTTTGTTTTTACTACCATAGGTAAAGTTTTGATTCTTCCCCAATAAAATTAACTCTTCAGGTATGAACCCATACCTTTTTGCTGCTTCAACTACAATCTTATCCGTAAAAAAGGCTTCAATTGTTGGATTCATATTTCACCTCATTATTTTTAATTCAAAGTGTTATCTCCATTCTAGTTCATTCTCTATTAGCACTTCTTTCCTCGAAGATTTTTCACGATAGTATTTTCCATTTTTCTACCTATTTCCATATATGCATAAAAAGAAGATAGACATTAGGTTTTATTTGTAAATAACTGCCACGTAACCTGCCGATTAGTTCAATGATTAATTACTAGTATTCAATGAGTTTCTTGTCAATTCCTGCAATTTCGCCGATCTTTCATATACCCTCCCATAGATTATTGACTTAACATCAGTAGGTACTTTCTTTCGTACTCCACTACGATTTGGAGAAAAGTAAGAATTGATTTTTTTTCCAAAATAGGTTATTTTATAGACAGCTTAGCGATAAGCAAGTTCCTGACACGAAGGGAGATGTGTTTTAGTGGCAACTACTTATATGGTGGTTTGGTCTTAAAACTTAATAGTTGGCATACACGAAAAAAGCGGGGAAACTCCCCTATTATTTGGTATGCCATCCAAAGTAACCTTTCGTGAATATTGCTGTTTGCAAGATACGATGAAGGTCGTGTCTTTTTCGCGTCCTGATGCCGCGTGACAGCAGCTTCTTTAGAGGCTGCTTGTCCGTGGCATTTTTGCGTCCAAAAACAACATTAAAGGAGCTAACAAAAAAACTATGATGAATTTGAAAACCTATGGCTACACAGAAATAGAAGCAATCCCCGACGGATTATTGCCCGGCAGGGTGACGGAGCTTCGGCGCGAGCGCTTCACGGTCATGACCGAGCGCGGCGACGTAACGGCGGTGCTCAAAGGAGCATTCTATCACAGCGTGGAAACACGCGTAGATTTTCCATGCGTCGGAGATTTCGTCTTGCTGCAATACAACGAGAGCGGAGATTCGCTCATCGTTACGGTACTGCCCCGCCGTTCCAAGTTCTCACGCGCAGATTACTCAGGGCATGCCGTAGGCTACGCCAAAACCGTGCGGGAACAGGTCGTTGCAACCAACTTTGACTATGTGTTTATTCTTTCTTCTTTGAATTGGGATTTCAACGTTACCCGCCTCATGCGGTACCTGACACAAGTCAGACAGAGCGGAAGTCAGCCAGTCGTCATTCTGACCAAGGCTGATCTCGTTGAAGATTATAATCTCCCGCTCGCAGAAGTTACACAAAGCATCCCTGATGTGCCAGTTCATGTGGTCTGCAGTCATACTGGCCTGGGGCTGAACGAACTCGCCCCCTACTTGATGCCTGGTAAAACAGTCGTCTTTCTCGGCATGTCCGGCGTCGGTAAATCATCTCTGCTCAATGCATTGATAGAACAGGACGTAATGAGGGTTCAGGCGATCCGAGAGGTTGATAGCCGGGGGCGGCATACGACAACGCACCGTCAGCTGTTCATGCTCCCCTCCGGTACGATGGTCATCGATACGCCGGGAATGCGTGAGCTTGGGCTTTTTGATGCCGGCGAAGGCATACGTGCAAGCTTTACCGATGTGGAGGAATGGTTCCCGCAATGCCGGTTTGCAGATTGCCGCCATCAGGGCGAGCCGGGCTGTGCCGTTCTCGCCGCGCTTGCCGACGGTTCGTTGCCGCGTGAACGGTGGGAGTATTATGTTGCCCAGCAGCATGAGCACAAGTATGTCCAGGATAAAACAAGCTACCTCATCGACAAGAGGGCTCGAAATAAAACGATAGCTATGTCAAGCAAGCAAACGAAGAAAAACGGAGGATGGAAGAAATGAATATTAAATTTGAAACGCTGATCTATGCCTTAAGCCGACAGTTCAAGAAGGATATTATCTCGGCTGACTGCCAAACTATGCCGTTACAGGGCGGAACTGTGGGAAATGTGCACCTGGTAAACGGGATCGCCGAAACCGCGGATGGTGAAAAAATGCCGTACCGTATCGTGCTGAAAATTCAAAAGAAATGGGAACGTTACAACGATCCGGATTCCTGGCGCCGGGAATATGATCTCTATATGTCTGACTTGGGAATGACGTTCTCGGATATCTTCCGCTGGCCAACATGTTACCATGCGGAGATGAATACCGAAGAAAATGAATTCCAGCTGTGGCTGGAATATATCGATGGCGTAACCGGTTTAGACTTAACCGGTGACATGTATGAACAGGCGGCGCTGGAGTTAGGACGCTATCAAGGCAAGCTGTATGCGGAAAAGCCCGCTGTGCTGCAGAGCCTGACAAACCTGAGTCATGCGGATCTCATGAAGAATACGTATCTGCATTACCGGTCGTGGCCAGTCGTCTACGATTATATACGCTCGGAGGACTGTGAATTCCCGCAGCACATGCGGCAAATGCTCATCGACATCGATGAGCACGCAGATGAGATACTCGCCCGCATCGAGCAATTGCCCCTAGTGCTATGCCACCGGGACTTCTGGGTGACCAATCTGATCTATGCCGACGGGAAAATCGCGCTCATCGACTGGGATACATGCGGATGGGGCTACATGGGTGAGGATCTCGCAAGCTTGATTGCGGATGAAGCGGATATCGATCACATGGTCGAATACTACCAACGATGTGTCCCTGCGTATTACAAAGGTTTTTCGGAGTATGCAGATGCATCCCCTATCGCCGATCATTGCGTCTTCGAATTGATCCTTCTCATATTCGGGTACAGGCTTGTAGAGTGGTATCTCCACACAGAGGACGATGACGAGAAAACAAAGTGTCTTCATACGCTCCAAAAAATCCATGAAATGAAGAGCAGCCCTGCGCAGGGTTGACTCTAAAAAAAGAACTCCGAAACCCCTTGAATATAGTGGGTTTTCGGAGTTTCTTTCATTACTTTCATTCGGTCGATCGACAATGGAAATAAAGTTCTAGACTGTCGCTATTTCACTTAACTAACGTGTTCTGTTAGCGAAAAATCTATTATTAACAGTCTTTTTTATAGGACTAAAAAGATTCTAGTTTAATGAATTGTTGTTTCGAGAACTCTGTCCAGATCATTTGATGCTTCAATAATGGCTGGCTCCAAATTACTCAACCATTCGGAATACTCTAAACGTGTTACCATGGATGGATCCTTCCTTAGCTCCTTGCATCTCTTCAAATTCTCTTTCCATCCGCTACTAAGATGTAAAAGCCCCCAGTCTGCTGCATGGCTTTTAGACAAGATGACACCTTCCTGCCACCAAGCAATAAATTTAGAAGCTAATAAGAGCCAGTCGACGGAATATAGACTATTCCCCTTGCCAAACTTCCGCATGCAATTGGCATATTCCATAAAAAAACTAATGAACTCTTCCTTCGAGTACGATGGAATATTGTCTAGATGGGACTCACCATACAACAAGATACTCTGCTCCTTAATCGTGTACAGGGTGAACAGGTCTAATTTATTTTCCGTCCAGACGGATTCGCGCTTTGTTCCCCACCATAAGCCACTGCCCTTTTCACCATTCAGCATATTAATCGTAAGAAAGGCATCCTCAAGCATATCGGTATAGAGGTTGGGGATTTGTCTATCGACGGATCTTCTAAGAAGGGATGATCTATAATTGGATCTTTGTTTGTTTAAAAGTTCGATTTCATTTTGGTTAAGGTCCTCTCCAATTACGACGAGAAAATCTAAATCCCCGTATCCACAAATATGGACAAAGATTGCTCAAGTGTTTCGTCTTCAAATGATTGGATAAACAATTCAATCGCTCCATTTTGAATTTCTATTTTTAGTAGGGTTCCCGTAGTTATGTATCTGCGATCACTCACAATAACCCAGTAATGCTTATGAGTTGGTATCCGCTAAATTCTCGCTTTCTTTAGATTGTAATAGCATGACATGAGCCTCTGCTACGGCATTACGAAACAACTTGTCTATCAATTCGATGCGATCTACTATATCTTCTACGGTTCTTACACCATATAGCTTTTCCAAGGTTAGTACCACTTCGACAGGAAAATCCCGAGACGCATGAACCAAGAAGCTGTCAGATTGGAATGGTGTATAGATTATCCGAAGTACATCTACAAGTGGATTCACAACAAACTTATGATAGTAAATCAACGACTCTAAAAAAAGTCCGCGTTTTGTATATTTGACAGCTCGGTTCCTTTGACTGTAAATACCCTGAGCACGTATCAATTGTGATTGAAGTTGTGAATGGTGAGTCGTGTGATCAACGTTTTGATACTTCACGATACCTGTCTTATCTATCAATATAACTGGTACGACAGTTTTGTCTTCGTTAATGAATAAAACAGGGACACTCTCACTTTGGATCGTCACGTCAACTAAGAGACTATCTGATGACTCCTGTAGGTGGTAAACCTTGTAGCGGTTATTTGTGGGTCGACCAGTTTCTTCATAGGCAATATCTACTTTTCCTAATCGATGCATACAGGCATCCAACCGGGTGAATGCAGCATCTATGCAGCCTTCTTTTGTATAGCACACCAAATCGATATCAGAATACTCGTCCAAAGTTTTAGTACCATCTGAACCCTCTAGCCAGATAGCTAAAATATAATTTTCAATTCCAAGGTCTGATACAATTGCGTTTAGAATGGTCTCACGGTTAATCGTCATAGCTAAACCTCCCATGTATTTTCATATAATAATAGTTTTATCACCGGTTTACTCCTGTCATTTTGGAAAGTTTTCGTTTTAAACTCTCTTTTTTTAATAATTGAATCTTTTCAAATAATCACTAATTATACTCTGATCCTGATGCCACCATAACATTGGAAAATCATATTTTTTTGCAAACCCTAACTTTTTCGCTAGCTGTATCGATCGTTCATTGCCAGCGTCACAATTATAATTCGGCACTAGATTATGGTTCAGACAATGTTCGATAAATGCTACACCCGTGAGTGTTGCTAGCCCTTTATTCTGGTATTCATCCACGGTTACGATATCGATATCTGCATACCCTCCACCTACAAAATAAGAATTACAAACACTTACAAAATCATCATTCACCATAAGACAGTAACCAAATCCTCGATCCGAAAAGTGTTGTGCCGAACTCCATAGCGAATCATAAGAAGCGTCCATTTCATTTTTGTATTTATCGAATAGCGCTTTATCCATCTGTTTCATAACAAATTGTTCTTGCAATGCGTTAGGTTTTTTTAGATGTTGGAATTTTGATAGATCGAATGTAAAAGAAGAACGGTGCAATAATAGAGTCTTTCCCGCTAAGCTTTCGCTAATTTGAAACAGTAGTTCAGGTGTTGAAGCATAAAGATCGTAGTATTTTGAATGATTTTGATTATTTCGCAAAAATTCAACTACATCGCTCATGAAGCACTCATTGTCGCCCCTCTTAACCAAAAGATACTGTCCATATGAATTGATAATAAGACTGCAGGTAGGATTTTCGTTGTGATCAACGAACACTTTTCCAGATTGATTTCGCTCAATTACGGAATATGCAAACACAGGTTCATATGCTAGATTTTTCAACAGTGGCAGAACGTGAGCGTAGTTTTCTTTAGATAATTCTATCATTTCATCTCTCCCTTCAAATTTCATCTTTATATAAGTTCCTTGTTAAATTAACCTGGACGACAGTTGAACAAATAAAAACGGCTGCCGAAGCAACCGCTATTATACTAACCTTCCCCGTTACCGGAATGTGTCATCTCGAGCATGTAATTCAAACTTCATCTTCAAATATACTTTTTAAAATCAAATCTGCACATTCTTCGGAAGTGTTTAAATGTGTGTTGACTTTACAATTATACCGGATATCTTTTGCCATGATTTTGTGTTGCCAATCAGATTGGTCCTCGGTTCTATTTTCTCGTGCAATATTTCTCTGACGGCAAATGTCTAAAGGGCAAAACACTTCAACAATGTATAATGGGTAACCAGAAAATATATTGTTCACTTTTTCATAATGCGGTTTCAACTCAGGCCTTTCTACCATAATGCCATCAATAAGTACATTTTTACCATGGTCAGAAAATAATTTGGCTGTATGATACATCATGATAATTGCTTCACTTAAATACTTCCAATAATCTTCACGAAGATAACGTTCACCTACCATTTCTTCAAAAAGGTCATTGGCAACAACATAAAAAAATTCATGCGATTTTAACTGTAAAGCATCTACTATTGATGTTTTTCCAGAGCTCGTAACACCGTTCAAAAATACGATTCTACCCTTGTTCATCCTGATAAGCCCCTTATTAATTCAATTAATCTCATTTTAATATTTAAACTGTAAGTCTGGAAATAAAAAACAACTATAATTGAACTATACTACCGTTAGTGAACAAATAAAAAACGGCTGCCGAAGCAACCGCTATTCCTCTATCGAGTCCCGTTAGTACAGCGAAGCCGTGTTACTGCACAAAACTGAACATTTATTAATCATTGCGAAAAAATACTAAGCACCAAATTGTCTTAAATGATGGTCTAGATGTTTATAAATCCCTTTACCCCATTGCTCAGGAGTAAACTTGCCGAAAAAAGGATGCGGATGGGATGAACATTTCTCCGGACCGTTTCTTTGGAAAGTTAAAATCTTTTGTTTCAGTTTTTCTTTTTCTGTCATAAAGTCTCTTTCATCTACAATAAGTATGGTCGGAATTGTTGACATATTGTGTGGTACCGGCTTGTCATTATAGAAAATAGAATTCACAAACCTTCCTATTAACCTTCCTAGCCAATATCTAGGGGGAAAGGAATTTCCCAATGCGATATCTTGAAATGCTGAGCAGTGAGCCAACATTTGAGCAACATTCATTGTTCCCCATTGTGGTTTTGAATTTGGACTTAAATTCTCGATACGGTTCAGTATTTCTGCTGTATGCAATTCATTGTATATATTCTCCATTGATACACTCCATTAATTTTTCTGAGGAAGTTTACATATGGTGTAGTCCAATACGATTTCCTGCATAATCTAGAACCTTCTGGTTTGTCTATTATATTCATAATTGCTTCAGTACAATTCGACAGCATGCTGTCAATCTAATATTTACCATTTTCCATCAATCTATCCTTGGCTCACTAACCTGCCCATTAGTTGAACAAATAATAAACAGCTGCCTAAGCAACCGCTATTCTACTAACGTTTACCTATGTCGTCCCTCATCAACCCTATTCTTCGCCAGTACTCTTATATCTTCGTCATCATCGTTCAATAAAATAGTTAAAACTCGAAATGTCGCTTTTTTGTTATAGACAATTCGTTTTCTAACTGAGCTATCTAAATCTTTTGCCAGTTTCATTTGTAAACTTTCTGGTAGTCGATTTTTTGTAGCAACATTAAATCTAACCCTTTCATCTGCATCGTCAGCTAGAATTTCCATAATCTCAATAGGAATTGATTTATTATGTGCTACCCATTCACGCATTTCAGGGTACGTTTCAATTACTTGTAACCAAACCTCAAAAGGTGCTTCATCCCATGCAGCCTTCAGATATTCCTCCATGTTATCACTAAGCCTTAACCTTACAAATTCTTCAGCCGAATTAATCATCATTCAACCCCGATAAACAGATTTATTCACATTTTAACATAAAAATTTAGTTCAACTAACCTGCCGTTAGTTGAACAAATAAAAAACGGCTGCCGAAGCAACCGCTATCGGTTAACTTTCATCTTTG
Source organism: Paenibacillus sp. FSL R5-0914 (assembly GCF_038004525.1). Lineage (NCBI taxonomy): Bacteria > Bacillati > Bacillota > Bacilli > Caryophanales > Paenibacillaceae > Paenibacillus > Paenibacillus sp. FSL R5-0914. The sequence continues at coordinate 90,712 of NZ_JBBORH010000006.1, read as the reverse complement.
AAATGAAAATGTTCATGATGGATCGTATCCATTCCAAGCAACTTACTACTCTTTCTATGGTAATATGCGAAGTTATTATTTAGCGGCATTCGAAGTAATTGATAATTGTGATCTCTTGGCAATGCTTCGACTTCATTAATGGCTAACTCACGTGTGGTATAAATACCGATTGGAATGAAATTCGGAAAATCAGTTGAAACATCAGCAACGAAAATCCCTCAAACATAATCATTTGGCATATAATTCACCCGTCTCCTTTATCGCTCAATAAGACAAAGAGCAGCTGCCGCGGCGATCTGCTCCTTGTTTTAAGTAACTATAGTTCCCCGTTAGTTGAAGAGACTCGATTAAGACATTACAAAATTCAAGATTTTGTGCAGATGTACCCGCGGCTGCTACCAGACACTGTTAAACGATTAAAAGGCCATGATTTTCCGCTTTCGCTTTTCTTATTTATCTTCTTTTGGCATTGGCAATGGTACTTTCCAATCCAGGTCATAGCTCTTTTTTGCCAATTCTGAAGTAAGACTGAGCTTTTGAGGGAGTTCTTTCATTTCATCACTTTGCAGTTTTATTCGGATATGGTTTCTGCCTTGTTCATCCTTTCCAATCATTTTAAAATCTCCACCTGTTACATTGTATATTTTGTCCTTTTCATCCTTTATAGTCCAACCAAAACGATTAATAATTTTATCTGTGTCATCATCCACTAAGATCGTATCTGCTAGATTAATATATGATATATCCTTTAAATAAGCCTCTAGTAAAATAGTAGCGTGCTTCTCATTCTTTGGAGATGCTTCATTTAATGGTTCGTCAAAGGTTACGGACATGATCTCAATCGTTTTGCCATCCTCATCTACTCTTACAGGTTTTTCAGCAAGCTGTTTTGGCTCAAATGATACGCCTAGCGCATACGGTTCTGTTTTTTCTAAAGAATCCAATACTAGTGTATATTGATGATCAGGAGACAGGGGAGCAAATCCATACTTCCGATTAGAATGACCGTATTCTCCCACGGCCTTGCGTGAAATATCAAGCGCCCTAGTTAAATCTTTTACTTTCTCTCCTTTTTCATTTTCAACATGAAAATTCAGTTTATAATCATCATAGCGAACATAAGGATCAACTGAATCTAGTTTTCCTTTCACTTGTTTACTTTCCTCTACTAATCTTTTCTTTGCCTCTTCCGTCCATTTCGTTTCATAATCCACACGGGCAGCAGTCGGTGAATGCATAATGCTATTTAGATTGATTTGCAGTCCCTGTGGTGTGGTATACGTCTTATCGATTGGTAGCACCTTGGATGCCTTAATTGCTTTTTCTAAATCAATAGGAATCTTTAAGGCCCAATTTCCTTTAACAGAGTCGATCTGATTCCCCTCGAACTGTAATAAAAGGTTTTGTTCTTCTGTTTCCCCCGGTTTTTTTAGAGTGAGATATCCGTAATTTTCTTGGATTTCTACCATATAAGTTTTAGTTTCTTTAATTACATTCCCTTTCAAATCTGTTACCTCTACGTTACTTATGTGAAGCTTATCCGGATGAATAAAGTTCTTTTGCTGATCCTTGATCGAATAAACAGCCACAATTCTCATCGGATCAGCTAATATCTCCTCTATTTCAAGAGTATAGCCCCGATCAGTAACAGAGGCATTTACCTTCTGTGAAAAACCTTCCTGTGCTGCATATTGCAGTTCTTTATCAGAACCATTAAATAGCGATTTAACATAGGCCGCAAAGGTAGGACTCACCGATATCGTTAAAAGCAAAGCGCAGCTGATTAAGACAGGAAGTACCAAAGTGCCTAGTAAACGCGACCTTTTTCTTTTATAGGCTACCACTTGGTCAGGAATCACAAAACTAGGCTGATCCAATTCTCCAGCAACATTTTTTAGAGTTTGTGCAATTTGTTTGTCAAGATTAGTCATGCATGTTCACTCCCATCTCGGTAAATACCTGTGTTTCTTTGTTAACTTGTATTTTTTCAGCAATTAAGTTTCTGGCCTTATGTAGCCTTGATTTTACCGTTCCCTCAAATACACCAAGGATTTTTGCAATTTCAGCTATACTAAACTCCTCATAATAGTAAAGGATAACTACTGAGCGATGTTTCAGCGTCATCATCTGAATCGCTCGCCAAATCTGTTGCTCTTTCTCCTTTTGAAGAATACTCTCCAATGGGTTTTGCCCAGGGTCAATAGAGTCCAAATATTCTTCCGTATTTTTCTTTCTACGCACCATATTAAGTGCACGATGTGTCACAATTTTTATAAACCAAGCTCGAAACAATGTCCCTTTTCGTTTATCATATCGATAAAGTGATTTATACGCTTCCCATAGTGCTTCTTGAACGGCATCCTGAGCTAGATGATAATCATGAACGATCAAAAAAGCGACTCGAAATGCACTAGTTAAGTGAGGTTGAACAAGTGTTTCAAAATCAACTGGACCTCCTTCCTTGGGTATTGGAAAATGATGATTTTCTTTCACTTAAAAGACCTCCTCGTTTTTCCTTTCACTTCTTATTCACCAGTTCTCGTATTTTGGTTCATAAAAAGAGAAAAAACTTTTCCCTCACTTGGGTGAACTGCTACTTGCGAGGTTATCAATAAATTTTCTGGTTTGAATTTCTTTTCAGACTTTTTTGGCGTTAGTTCATTACGAAAGCTATTAGAGAAATCACCCATCTTTTCATAATAACCGTTCTGCTGAAGAAGTTTTTAGCCTACATTATCCAGATTTATACTTAAACTATCCTGCCCGTTAGTTGAACAAAGGGCTACCTCTCGGCAGCCCTCTCATTATTGAACTATAGTTCTCAGTTTGTTGAGCAACTTGTAACTGCAATCATCTTAATCGCCTTTTATTAAATCGTTCTTAGCTAAATCGAAGGCTACTGCGAGATATCTTCACATTGCTGCATTAAAGAATATTTCATTTTCTTCAATTAATTTGAAGCTAGCTTTGATTCATGAACATGATTGTGGAAATGCCTTTTTTTCGATGTGGATCAGGCACTTTTAACATGCCAATGTCGACTAAATGTTTGAGTACGAAGGCGAGTGTGGTTCCCGACGCCATGCAGTTCTGTGACCAGTAACGCACATATTTATGTGCATGATCTGGTTGTCCATCGAGATTCACTTGATAAACAGCTTGATCCAATTTTGTAGCAGCTTCTTTGATTCGTTCGGACGGTTGCGGAATCGCCGCATGCAGACGTTCTCCTGTTTGCTTATCCTTGCAATAAACAATGTTAACTTCAAGGTCAGATTCCGTTCGCAGCAAATATTGTTTATCGAAAAGACGGCGATAGGCGTCAATGTTCACATCGTTTTGCGGTAAGTCTCCATTGATTACATGCATCAGGCTGATGAAATCCGAACCTAGATTGTCTCGCCAGCTGTCCTGCCTGCCGCACCACCACGTATCGACCTGCCATGCCTTTAGTGCAAACTCATCGGAATCCCGATTCATATCGCCACAATAATAATATTGTTTAGGATCAAAACTGAGGTCAAAATCTCTCTGGATCGTTGCATGAGCGGCGTAATGGCCGCCATCTTTGCGGCTGACGGAAATCTCATCATGGCTAACCCTATTGAGTTCTTTGAAGCTCAATTGATTACCTGCATACGGAATGAGGCTCCACAACAGTAGATTGACATCGCCGCCTGGAATGTAGACACCCGTCTCTTGGAACACTTCACCCATCGAGAAAAACGTCTTGAAATAATGCTCGACCGCAATCTCCGCATATTCTTTGAACAATGGATACAGTACCTCGCTTTTCATTGGAGACGGATCATCAATATACATATTGGTACGATACTTTCTACCCGGTAATTTATCCATAAAACCATATTCTTCTAGTAATTCGATTTCATCCTCGATAAATACAGGTGAAATGCCCAGTTCTTCTGCAATTTCATTAATCGTGAGCGGCTTGTGATACGTTGAGAAAGCGATGTTTTGTCTGATCGCTGTCGCTAAAAAGTCGGCGGTGTCGCCTTTGTTTCCTGGAGATCCGTTATGCCCTAATCCTGTCATGCGAATGGGATTGATACCGAGATTACCCATCGATCGAATTGTGTTCATCTTGTGTTTCAGCTCCTTTTTCGCTTCGAATAAATGCCATTTGATCGTACCGCTAGAAAGACCCATCTCAGCCGCGATTTCGCTAATTTTCATTCCACCGTAATAGTACTTAACAACGATTTCCCTTTGCTGATGAGATAAAAAAGCTATTTCCCGCCGCAATGCGCCAGCCGTTTCTTGACGGATGATCTCGTCGAAGCCCTCGTCTCTGGTCATCACCTCATAGTCATCAATCCGCATTTGGTTGGAAGCTTTCACTTTCTCGCCTACGAATTTCGCCCACACATAATGTGCAATCTTAAAGACGTAGCTGTTCAGATCCAGTAACTCCGTCTTTTTGAGAAGCGCTTGGTATACTTCCAGCGTAATTCTTCCCGCAAGCTCCTCGGCTTCAGCGATCTTCCCCGTTTTGTTCAAAGCAAAACCATATAGCGGCTTGATGTAATCCTTGATGACACGGTCAGCATGTTGTTTATTCATGTTCTAAAAGCTCCTTCTATCGAATGGCACTCAAATATATACTGCAGCGAAAACTAAAAAGGTTGGGTAGTTTAGAAAAATATTATTTAACTATCTTACCCAATAGATTAAAGCTGTTAAAGCTGTTCCCGATCTAGTTCTAGATTAGATTTCTCATCAAATAAAAAAAGACCGTTTCGGTCTTTTGTGCAACTTCGAACCCCCCAACTCATGTTACAATACAACCTGAACTCATACTTTACGAAGGCGGTTGATACTGTTGATTTACATCATCAAATTTGTATACAGCTTTGTGCTTCCTCCAGGACTTTTCATCCTACTTCTGCTCGGTCTTGTCATTTGGTTATGGAAAAAGAACCGTCGTCCTGCGCTTGTCCTGCTTGGCGTTACACTGCTTATGTATTTCTCCATGACTTCCTTAGTCAGCGATGCGTTAATCGGAGGTTTAGAACGAAAATATCCTCAACCGGATACATTGCAAGGAGATGTCATCGTTGTGCTTGGTGGAGGTGCAAGCTCTGGGACACCGGATATTGATGGCGAGGGCAACTTATATGGATCAGCAGCGAATCGGCTAATTACAGCTGTACGACTACATAATGCAAGTGGTTTACCCATCCTATTCTCTGGTGGACAAGTCTTCTCCGACAGCGGCAATGAAGCGGATATCGCCAAAAGACAACTCCTTGGACTCGGTGTCCCCGAAGAGGATATCCTGACCGACAATCAATCTCTTAACACGGAGCAGAATGCTGTAAATACCGCCGCAATCCTACAAGAGATGGGACTTAAGCGTCCTGTACTAGTCACATCAGGGTTTCATATGCCCCGCTCGATGCAGCACTTCAAGAATGCAGGGCTAACAGCGCAAGCTTTTCCTACAGATTATATCGCCAGCGCTGAATTTTCGTTGCAACCCTCAAAGTTCACTCCTTCGCCAGGTGCCATCTCGACTACAGGCACAGCCTTGAAGGAGTATTTAGGTCTTCTTGTTGCTCATCTATTTAATTAGATCTGTGAATTTTGCATTTGTTACCCCTGCAAGAAGCTGCGGTGATACATCCATTTGTTGACCAATTTTTCCGGCGCTAACGGCTATCGTTTCCTGACTTTCTGCGTTGCTATCAATGAACGTTGGATATAGCTTTTTCATACCGACTGGTGAACATCCACCACGGATATAACCCGTCCACTTCTGCAAGTCCTTCACTGGCAACATCTCAATCTTTTTCTCTCCGGCGGCCTTGGCCGCCTTTTTGAGATCCAGCTCCTCAGCAACCGGTATAACAAATACATAAAGATTTGCTCCGCTATGAGCAACCAAAGTTTTAAAAACCGTCTCTGCCGCCTTTCCAATCTTCTCCGCAACTGCCGTACCATGGATTAGTCCATCCTCGTTGTCATAAACAAACACTTCATATCCAATTTTCTTCGCATCTAGCATTCGCATCGCGTTGGTTTTGGTTACTGCCATATCTGATCTACCTCTCTTTAATCTATTCGATACTATATGGTCAAAGAGGCCCCAAAGCCAACATGGCTCACAGGACCTCTTATTGCTGCGTTCCCATTAATCTCTGGGATAATTAACTTGCATAATATCCATAAACGGAACTTTTTCGATACCTTCGTTTTTACTGATGTGTACTTTTCCTGTCCGCGAGTCCATTTCTACAATCGTTCCGCGCACCTGTTCTTCTTTTCCCCATACAGTCAATAAAATCTCAGAACCTTCTTGCTTGGCTTCAACTAACTGATTGCCTAGCTCCTCAAGTACAAATTCATCTCTTGTGGGCCGCTTGGCCACTTTTGCTTTTGCCACTCTACTCCTCCAATAAGCGATTACAGGTATTAAGTATTTTAAAATACTAAGTATGAATGCTCTCGTTTATTATATCATGTTTCAGTTTAAGGCTCGAACCCCTTCTGGCTCAAGAAAAGCTCATCTTCATTAAAAACACTCTGGAGTCCATCGTACACCCTGCGATAAGCCGCCGGATCGTACCATTCTTCCAATTGCAGCTCTTCATAAAGGGAATAAATACCTAATCTCCGTGTCCGTTTGCCCCCACTGCCATCTCCCATAAAATAATCGTCGATACAGACCCTATCCACCAAACCCCTTAGGATCTCTGGAAAAGAAGTGCTGCTTGGCAATACCGGAGCGATGGTTGCTTGAACAGGAATGCCCGCTTCACGCAGTAATTTCAGTGTCTTTAATCTTGCTGAAATGGGCGGAGCACTTGGTGTGAATTTTTTGCGAATATCTTCACGATCCGTCTCTACAGTCATACTCACGCGAACCTTGTCTTCTAAGCGTAATAATAAATCTATATCTCTGCGTACGAGCGGACTGCGCGTCTGCACGAACAGAAAATCGGGCGGGGTCTCCACCATAACCTCCAGCAAAGCCCTGGTTACCTGCTCCTTGTGCTCTATCGGTTGGTATGGATCTGTACTAGAGGACATAAAGATGGAGACCGTTCCTTTGGACTTTGCTTTCAGGAGTTCTTTGCGTAAGATAGCTGCAGCTTCTTGTTTGACATCTACCCACGTTCCCCATTCCTCTTGGCGAAACAGTGAAACAGGCATTTGACGCACATAACAATAAGAACAGCCATAAGTACAGCCGGTATATGGGTTTAAAGAATGACTATATCCGTTCAGATAACCCGTCCCTTTATTTAGTAAGGTCTTTGGGGTTTTGTACTGGATCTCAATATTCATAATTCTAGAGCACTCTTTCCACTTTCCAAATTAAGCAGCCTAGTCTTCATCTCTAATCCCCCGCGGTAGCCAGTTAATGTTCCATTCTTGCCAATGACTCGGTGGCAGGGCACCGTAATTAGTATCGGATTTGCACCTATGGCCGTCCCTACCGCGCGTACTGCAGCAGGCTTTTGAATATGTGTGGCGATGTCCGAATAAGACCACGTTTGTCCATATGGGATTTCACATAACGCTTTCCACACCGCGAGTTGAAATGGAGTCCCACGATAGTCAAAAGGAATGCTGAATGCCTGCCGTACCCCTTGCAAATATTCGATCAGTTCCTGTACAAATGGAACCATTTTCTCATCGTCCTGCACCAGTTTACTTTCAGGAAATCTACGGCTGATCCAGTCACTCATTTCTTCGAATGGCTTCTGCTGCGACCCCACATAACTTAATCCTTTCTCCGACGCTGCGATATAGAAACTCCATTCCTTATAAGCTAGCAATGTCCAGTATATGATTGCACTTGGTCTACTCTCCATTTTTCTGTACCTCCAAGAATAATTCAGAATGATTCGTTAATTCTAATTTGTTAAGCTGTCGATACTTCATTGGGGTAAGCCCCGTCTTTTTCTTAAATAAGGTAATAAAATACGACGTATTTGGCAGACCCACATGTAATCCAATATCAGCTACATCCCGATCCGTGGTAACCAAATATTCAGATGCCTGATCGATTCTCTTTTGCTGTATATAATCCACTGGAGTGATTCCCGTTACTTTCTTGAAGGTTCGATGCAGATGATAAGGGCTTCCATGACAGACTTCTGCCAGCGTTTCAAGAGTAAGAGGTTCATGATAATGTTTGTCGATATATTCAGTCATTACAGCCACCCATTCCTTATCCGGCAGCCGCTCACCCGTTGGTTTGCATCTTTTACAGGGACGAAATCCAGATTCTAATGCTTGTTCTGCATTTTGAAAGATACGTGTATTCTCTCGATTAGGTGCTTTGGACTTGCAGGAAGGTCGGCAAAAGATTCCCGTAGTCTTCACTGCATAAAAGAATTTTTCGTTATAAGCTGCATCATTTTGCAAAATAGCCTGCCATTGCTCCTCAGTCATCTTTTCCACTTCTCCACTCTTATCCATACGATTCACCTCTAAACCAAGTATACCCCGCTACTGGGTCATCTGTACTCATTCTAGAATGTAAAAGCAAGATAGTGAAATACAAGAATGGTGAGATTGCTCGTAATTACACTTTGTTTATCGAATCCGCACTTCCTTTGTCAACCTTGCAGGGAGCAGCAATTGAACAACGAATTACTCATAACATGACTACCTGAACTGGAGGAATCAAAATGGAAATTCTGAAAACAAAGGATGCCGCAGAGCTGCTGTCCGTTAGCCAGACTACGATCAAACGTTGGGCTGCTATGTTCCCTGATTTTTTCCCAAAAGACCGGTTTGGCCACTATACATTCTCAGAGCAGCAAATCAGCTTGCTTAGTCATATTAAAGACCGCATTAATCACGGAGAACCACTAGAGAGTATTCAATTAACTGACTCGAATGAAAAGCAGATGTCCACGTCACCGCAAGATCCACTTCATCCCACAGACGCTGAGCCTATGCAAGATATATTATCCCGGATTCATTATATTGAACGTACACTCGATCAAAAAGCCGACGAAGTAGTCATGATACAGTTGCTTCAGCAGCGTGAGGAGCTTGAGGATCTGCGGATAATGATCAAACAATTAGCGGCAACCCTAGAACCCATGCAAGTTTCAAAAGGCAACGCCTTCACATCTAATGAAGCTTCCCATCCCGTTACTACTGCAAGGTTACCCTCTCCACCAAGAAAACGTGGTCTATTACGCTCATTCTTTTTCCTGTAAGCCTGAAACACAAAAAGAACCTACTTCTAACTAACGTTGAAGTAGGTTCTTTTTAAATATCGTTGGACATGGATGACAAAGTCAGCGATTAACGGTTAGGTAATCCCCTATTGCTTCTGCAATAAAGCTGAGCCTGCGATTCCTGGATGCGTCATTTCGTATGGGTCCAGAATCAGATTGAGCTCTTCCTCGGATAACACATTATACTTAAGGCACAATTCACGAACAGATTCTCCTGTCAAAATCGCCTCACGAGCAATACGTGAAACCACTTCGTAGCCCAAATGTGGGTTAACCGCAGTAATGATTCCGACACTCCGCTCCACATCCCGCTCTAGCTTCTCTTTATTGGCTTCAATACCAGCCAGACAGAAATCTGTGAAGACTTGGAAGGAGTTGTTCATGATGCTGATGGACTGAATGAGATTAAACACTAGAACTGGCTCCATAACATTCAGTTCCAGTTGACCCGCTTGGGAAGCCAGACAGATTGTATGGTCATTTCCTATCACTTGAAAAGCTACCTGATTGATGACCTCTGCCATAACCGGATTAACTTTACCTGGCATAATGGAGGAACCAGGCTGGCGAGCAGGTAGTGAAATTTCATTAAACCCTGTCCGCGGGCCGGAGGCCATGAGTCGAAGATCATTAGCAATCTTTGACATGTTCATCATGCAGACTTTTAAGGCAGCAGATACTTCTGTGTATGCATCTGTATTTTGCGTAGCATCCACAAGATGATCTGCAGTAACTAGCGGCAATCCACTTATTTCAGCCAAATGCTCTACAACCACTTCGATATATCGAGGGTCAGCATTTAATCCAGTTCCTACAGCCGTTGCCCCCATATTCACTTCATACAAATGATGACGTGTATGTTCAATACGTTTGATATCTCTCTCAAGTACTCTGCGATAAGCCTCGAACTCTTGGCCCAGACGAATCGGCACCGCATCTTGTAGATGCGTGCGTCCCATTTTTATAACCGGATCGAATTCCTTGGCTTTGTCTGCAAACACCTCATGCATTCTGCGCATTGTAACAAGCAGTTGTTCCAGAAGAGAAAGCGTCGCAATATGAATAGCCGTCGGGAATGCATCATTTGTAGACTGCGCCATATTCACATGAGAGTTGGGACTTAAATGACGATAGTCTCCTTTTTCATGACCAAGCAGCTCTAATGCTCGGTTAGCAATGACTTCATTGGCATTCATATTTAACGAGGTACCTGCACCACCCTGTATAGGGTCTACAATAAATTGTTCGTGCCATTGACCTTCGATGATCTCATCTGCTGCTTTCACAACAACTTCTCCAAGCCCACGATAGAGCCTGCCGATTTCCATATTTGCAAGCGCAGCGGCTTTCTTTACGATCCCCATCGCTTTGATTAATTCATTGTGCACTCTATAACCCGTAATTGGAAAATTCTCTACTGCGCGTAATGTCTGAATCCCATAGTATGCGTTCTTATCTACTTGTTTGCTGCCTAGAAAATCATTTTCTACACGAAATTCAGTTCCTGTCACAGTAAATCCCTCGCATTCTTTGAGTTAGGTTTGAACGGATTTAAGAAAGCGCATTCATTCATATGTCTCACTTAGATATTAACCTTTATTGTGATAAATGTCTCTCATAAAATTAGAGATTAATGTAATTAATTTCAAATAAGATTACGAAAGCCTTGCCCATAAAGGAAAGCTGGTTTTTATTAGGAGTAAATTTCCAATTGAAGCTATAGCATAGTATGCGCATTTATAATATAAAAAAGCCGACCTTTAGGTCGACTCCATCCAAACTTAACTCACAACTATGTTGAGTTCTTATTAAACCGTATAGTTCTCCAAAGAGATCTTCACACCATTCAGCAAAGCTCGCGGTTGCTCTGACTCGCTCTTCATACTCAAATGCAATCTATCGCCATTACTGGTCGTATAATGAGCCGCCAAGCCGCCTTCCATCTCAAATTGGGGTTCATTATGGGCCATTGCTATTACGAATGCATCCAGTCCGATGATGCCACGCTCTGCAGACTCCTTAACACCGATCGCCTCAACGATCACCCCACCCGGCATCCCTTGAACGGTTACCTCAATGTATCCCGGACGTTCCTGTAGCTGGTACGATTGAGATAAATATATTGCGAAATAGACATCCCCAACCTGACCGAATAAGGCGTTCGGGTCTTGCATCCACTCCCCATGAGGAAGAACACCGATGATCGTATTCTTTTCCCCCTGAGGAATGGGAAATAAAGAAATAACTACATTCTTGTGATAGAGGACCTCCATATAACGGCTCTGATGGCGAGGATCTCCCTCATTGTAGCCTTGACCTGGATGGAAGAAAAATAGCTGGTTGGACCCTCCTTCTCCATTCACAGGCAGAGAGAAAGTCCAACGGAGCTGTTCATTATCAAATTCCTCTACTCGTTCCCACATCCCGCCTGCTGCAAAATCCTCTGTAATATAGGCATAGGAATGAAGCAACGGTTGAGCGTTCGGATCTGCTGGGACTACCTTCTGTGTAATCTTGGTGGTTTCCACTGGCGTCCGCCGATTCATTGCAGCTGTTAAAGCCTCATCTGGTGCTTTATAGAATAGGAGTCCAGCGTATTCCGTGCGTGGCATTGCCTCTGAAAGCTTGAAGTCCCCGAACTGAACATAGTCATGAAGCACATTAGCATCCCCTGGTACATCATGTGGCCAACCTCTAGAATGTGCACCCACCCAAGCACCATGTAAATAAAACTCTGCTCTTACCTTCCAAAGATGATCAAGCATGTCTTTAAGAGTAGTTATTAAATCCGTATCCTCTGTTGGGACAAGCTCCAAAGCGCAGGTAAACGCTTGTATCCAATGCCAGAACCACGGGAGACTGCCGTATTCTGGCATACCCTTAGAGCGGATGTATGTCAATGTGTCCTTCAAACTTTGCCGACCATCCTCAACGAGCACATCATCTGCAAACATAGTGCCAAAAATCAGCTTTGCTGCTGTATATTTCGCTTCATGATGTCCAAAAGTGATTACCGGCTTACGGTAGAAATCACTCCGATAAATGTGTCCAAATGCTGTATTCAGGACAATGCGAAGTTGAGCGTTTAGTGCTCCACCATATCTTTTGCAAAAGTAGGCCATCAGACTGCCCATAATTTCCACAGGCAATTCATGCGGCGAAGCCTCACGTGGAACCGGATTCAATCCAAGCGGCCAGTGCCCGTATAGCTCCGTGCCAGGTTGACGATTCTGTAGCATTAATGTCTCTAGTAACACATCCTGTGCCTTCTGTTTCGCTTCTTCCCGGTCAAAAGGCAACGACAAAGAATCATCTACTGCAGCTGCAAAAAGATATGAGGCATAATAAAAGTTATTTCGCACATCATCGTGGAACCAGAGTCCACTCTCAAGCAGAGGCCGTCTCTGCGCTTCCAGCGCTATACTTATAATGATTTCTTGTTGACGGTCCTGATAAGTACTCTGAATACCATTCGACTCCAGCATTCAAGTTCAACCTCCCACATCTCAATTTTCAATAGTATGATAACAATCCTATAAATGAGAACTAAGCATTTTAGATCTATTGTGCACACTTTTCGTTCATTTGGCAATTATTAAAACTTAAAAATAAACTAAAATGAACCAACATATAAAAACAAACACTTGTAATATGAACATAAATGGAGTAAATTGTACTTATACGAACGAAAATATGCTTGTGAAGGAGATTGAATATTCCATGGAAAGACGTTTTGCATCCCACCCTAATGAAGTTAAGCAGTTTGACACTGATCGCCTCCGTAAGGAATTCCACATTCCTGTCATTTTTGCACCAGATGAACTGAAACTTGTACTTACCCATGAGGATCGCATGATCGTTGGCGGTGCTAATCCTGTTAAGGAAGAAGTTGCACTTACAACTGACCTTAAAGAACTTGGAGTTACTTACTTCTTGGAACGCCGTGAGCTGGGGATCATCAATGTTGGCGGTAAAGGTTCGGTTATTGTCGATGGTACAGAATATGAAGTAGATTTCAAAGAATGTCTGTATGTCGGTCAAGGTTCTAAAGATGTTATCTTCAAAAGTGCAGACGCTTCCAAGCCCGCTAAATTCTATTTGAATTCTGCGCCTGCTCACCAGTCCTATCCAACTACCAAAACCACTCTGGCTGAATCCGAATCTGGTGCGATGGGCGGTTTGGAGAACTCCAACGAGCGTACCATTCACCGGTTCATTCATACAAACGGCGTGCAAAGTGCTCAGCTAGTTATGGGTATGACTCAACTGAAGCCAGGTAGCATGTGGAATACGATGCCAGCACATACACATCCACGCCGGATGGAAGCTTATTTCTATTTCGATCTACCGGACGATTCCGTTGTGTTCCACTTGATGGGAGAGCCTAATGAAACTCGCCATATCGTAATGCAAAACGAACAAGCGGTTATTTCTCCAAGTTGGTCCATCCACAGTGGTGTTGGTACTCATAACTATACTTTTATCTGGAGTATGGCTGGCGATAATAAAAGATATGATGATATGGACCCCGTATCCATGAAAGAACTACAATAGAGACAAGCTAAAACGCCTTCGGCGTCCTTTTAAGGACGATAAGCGTTTGTGCGAGAATTATAAGGAAGAGTCTAGCGTGAAACTTAAACTTTCTTATAATTTTAATCAATTACGGAAAGCTGAGGCAAGCGGATGAACCCGATACGACGACATGAGATGATTATGGAAGTTATGCTGAACCAAAAAGATGTAACGGTGAATGAACTGAGCGATAAGCTACAAGTTACGGGAAAAACAATTCGTGAGGATTTAAGCAAGCTGGAGGAGCAAGGACTGATCGTACGTGTACATGGCGGAGCTGTGCTGGCACAAAGCGACCAGTTTGGTATTTTGCCCTCTAAGGATCCATTGGATAAGTATTCCGACGAAAAAACAGAGATCGCCTTGCGCGCGCTTGCTCATATTGAACAGGACGATATTATAGCTCTTGATGGCGGGAGCACAACGCTTGAAATTGCCCGACGCCTGGACAATATGCCTCTAACGGTAGTCACCAATGATGTATACATCATCAGCGAACTGGTTCCCAAAGATCATATTCGTCTCGTCGTTCCCGGAGGTTACCGTGTCCGCAATATGTTGGCCGGCCCTGAAGCCGTCTCCTATGTGCAACAACTTAATATTCAAAAAGCATTTCTGTCCTCGACAGCTGTTCATATCGAACATGGACTTTCTATTTATACAGGAGATTTAATTGAGTTTAAGCAAGCCCTTGTGTCTACTGCCCGTAAAGTGTTCGCGGTTGTGGATCATCATAAATTCGGCCAAACTGCGCTGCGTACATTCGCTTCTCTGCAGGAAGTTGACGTTATCTTGACAGATAAAGGACTCTCTCCCGAAACGGCAGAACAGTTCCGCAGCGCAGGCATTGCCATTGAATGTGAGTAATAACGGAATCAAATTCATTTAAATCAAAGGGGCGTAATTTATAATGTCATCATCATTATTCAGCTTGGCAGGTAAAACAGCACTCGTAACCGGTGCTGCTCAAGGTCTTGGACAAGGCATTGCCCTTGCCTTCGCAGAAGCAGGTGCGGATATTGCATCCGTATCGCTTAATACAAGTCAAGAAACCGTAAACGCTGCAAAAGCTTTTGGTGTAAAAGCAGTTAGCATCGAATCTGACTTAAGTGATCATAGCAACCTGCAAAACACATTTGACCAAGCACTTGAACTGACTGGTCATGTTGACATTCTCGTGAACTGTGCAGGAATGATCCGCCGTACTCCTGCAAAAGACCATAGTGAAAAAGACTGGTTCGATGTTATTAACCTGAACTTGAACACAGTGTTCCTTCTGTCTCAGATCGCTGGCCGCCACTTCCTGGAAAGAGGATCCGGCAAAATCATTAACATCGCCTCTATGCTCTCCTATCAAGGCGGAATCAATGTCCCTGGCTACACCGCGAGTAAGCATGGGGTTGCAGGTCTTACTAAAGCTTTTGCCAATGAATGGGCAGGCTCCGGTCTGAACATCAATGCGATTGCACCAGGCTACATGGCGACTGAAAATACAGCGCCGATCCGTGCTGACCAAAGCCGCTCGGATGCTATCTTAGATCGTATTCCAGCTGCACGTTGGGGAACACCTGATGACCTTAAAGGTCCTGCTGTATTCTTAGCTTCCGCAGCATCCGACTATTTGAATGGTCATATTCTTAATGTTGACGGCGGATGGATGGCTAGATAAATAACCTGAAATATTTAACCCGCTGCCTGTGGCAGCGGGTTATTTTTACTTAAACAAGCTTGTAATGGATTCCCCATCAAATTTACTAGTAATCTTAAAATTTCCAGAGTGATACTTACTATTACTAGATCGATCGCTGAAATACAAGTAATCTGTGCCATAGAGTGTCATTCCAAAGCGCTGATCTTTATTTACATATATTCTTATCCAATAGGTCTCCGCAGGTCGTTCTGATGCATCACTTCTTTTTAATTTCACGTCAGAAAACTCATGTATGATCTTTTCAATTTCTTTCGGGTCATCCACTTTAATTTCTTGTTCATTAGAACTCTTAAGAACTCTAATGGAGGTGATTTGAGTAGCATCGATTCGATCCAGTACAAGATTTTGAAATGAATTATAACTGTGATATAAGGGAACTCCATAAAGAAGCAGATTTATTACTATAAGAAACAATAAAAATAATTTACTTTTTTTCATAATTATTAGCCTTCTATCTCCACAAATTCTCCCGGATGTGCCCGAATATACTCGCCAATCAACCTGTGGCTATCTTCGGCTATGTTCTTAAATCGTTCAAATAAACCACTCATCTCATTCAACAACTCAGGATCTCGATCGAGATCCGTGATGGTAGCATCAACCCACTGTATTCCTAATCGATTGTTTCTTTCTTCGAGAAATGCCTTTGTTTCCTGAAGCAAAAGAATCATCGGATCGTCGCCAAAAAATCGTATGCCTCCCATCACCCCTGTCCAATACCCCGGCAGGTCTTGCATGTAAGAAATCCAAGCATAGTACTCCCCTTCGGAATTACGGCTGTGATCATGCATTACTCTGAACATACAAAGTGCTTTCTGTCCATCTGTGAGCTTTGAGATCACTTCGGATTTGATCGATGGTGATTTTGCGCGAATCTGCTGAAAGGTAGGCTCCATACAGGCCCATCCTAATCTTTCATCACTTAAAGTGTCCAAATCCTTCTGCTTCATGGTTACTAAATTCATTTAACTCCTCCTTTGATTAACATCCAAAAATATACATTTCATTCTAGCGGTTGTCAATAAGAACCTCCCTAACATTTAGGGTAATTCGAACGTTTTTATGATAGGCTTTAGAAAGAAGAAATCATCACAAAGGAGCTTTTCTATGCATAATGAGATACTTACCATTTTTGATGAAGCAGGCAACCGAACAGGTACGGCTCCACGTGAAGAGGTACATCGGTTAGGACATTGGCATGAGACTTTCCACTGCTGGTTTATAAGCAAAGATCAGGAAATACCCTATATCTATTTACAACTTCGGAGTGAACAGAAACAAGATTATGCGGGACTACTGGACATCACGGCCGCCGGACATTTGCTAGCAAACGAAACTGTAGAAGATGGAACACGCGAGGTTCATGAAGAGCTGGGACTGGATTTATCCTTAAAAGACCTGATCCCGCTAGGAACAATTCCTTACAGTATGAAAAAAGAAAACCTTATCGATAATGAACGAGCGCATGTCTTTGTTTATAACAATCCCTATCGCCTAGAAGATTTTCAGCTACAAAAAGAAGAGGTCGCCGGCATTGTCAAAGCAAAGTTCTCTGATTTCCGCAAATTTTGGCAGGGAGAAATACATAGTCTACAAGTCAACGGTTTTCAAATCGATCCGCATGGACATAGAATTACCATTGAGCAGGATGTAGACATGACCCATTTTGTACCCCATGAAGTGGGTTATTATACTCGTATTATCGAGGGTATCGAAGCTATATTTCTAAAATCACCAGTAGTAACGGAGGACAAATGATTATTGATCAACGAACATTTACCGTGAAAGGCATCCATTACACCATAAGATCTGCAATCACTACGGATGCTATGACATTGTCCAAATTAAGAGTACAAATTGATGGTGAGACCGAGAATTTAGACAGAGAACCAGGGGAGGCTTTTATAGACGAAATAGAGTTTCAGCAGCTTATCCTATCTGATTCAGAGAAACTAAGAAACTTATTTCTAATCGCGGTAGTTAATAATCAAATCGTTGGGTTCTCTAGATGCGAAGGCCATTCATTAGCAAGATTCGCTCATAAAGTCGAGTTCGGAGTATGTGTGCTGCAGGATTATTGGGGTTATGGAATTGGAAAAAATCTTTTAGCAGAATCGATTGCTTGGGCCGACGCTAACGGTATCCAAAAAATCACTTTAAATGTCCTCGAAACGAACGACAAAGCTATCACCCTTTATCAGAAGCTTGGCTTTGAGATCGAGGGAATATTAAAAAATGATAAGATTCTTGCTGACGGAAAATTCTATAACACTATTATGATGGGACGATTTATGGATTGATAGTAAAAAGGCAGAACCTGAATCCCTCAGGTCCTGCCTTCTTTTTATACTAACGATTTACGCTTCAACATTGCGAGATCATTTACAGCTAGATTTAACACAGACGGAGCAGCAGTGCCTGAGCACAAATCCGTATAATCCGCTCCATCTAATTTAACCGCTTGCGGACTGCCGCTGTAGTTTTGCACAAAAATATAATCACTCTCTCCATCCGTACGAAGCTGCGCTGTCACACCAGTTGGAAGCTCACTATCAAGCGCACGAGTAATTCCCGCTTTTGCAGTGATTGCAGCATACAATTCAACGTAGAAAGAGGTATCTTTTACACGAGTAGCGAGATGATACGCATTTCCTTCACAGAAACGATTTACCGTAAGCGCTGGACGGCCAGCATAGAAATCGCTGCGATAAGTGCCTAATGCTTCCGCACCTTCCAAGTGGATCAGCTCAGCAATTTCATGCGCATCATAATCTCCACTAAGATTAAGTGCATTGCTCGCCTGCATTACAACACCATTCAAATCACGGCTATGCAGCCCTTCGGTCTCTTCTGCCCAAATGCCGAGCGTTCTACGTAGCGGTCCTGGGAATCCACCCAAATGACATAAATCCGTTTCGTTAACGACACCAGACCAATAGGTTGCAAGGAAAGTTCCGCCTTGCTCAACAAACTTCTCGATACGCTTTCCATTCTCTTCACTGATCAGATATAACATAGGTGCGATCACCAGCTTGTAAGCGGACAGATCATCCCCCGATCCGATCATATCAACTGGAATGCCTAGCTCCCAAAGGGCACGATAATGCTGTAGTACAGTCTCCTCATAACGCAATCCGGAATTACGAATGCCTTGCGCATCCTTGATCGCCCAGCGGTTGTCCCAATCGAAAATAATCGCTGTTTTTACTGGAGTTGATGTACCTACTACTTCTGTCATTCCCGCCAGCGTCTTTCCTACCTCTGTAACGTCTTTAAACACACGAGTCTCGGAGTGGCCGCTATGGTCAACAACTGCACCGTGGAACTTCTCACTAGAGCCCCGGCTTTTACGCCATTGGAAGTATTGTACAGAATCCGAACCATGTGCTACCGCTTGAAGCGAAGACAGCTTGTGCATGCCTGGACGCTTCAGCTTACTGACCGATTGCCAGTTCGTAAGAGATGGCGTGCTTTCCATGAGCAGGAACGGTTTCTTTTTAAAAGAACGCATTAAATCGTAGTGCATTGCCGTCCATGCCGCCAGTCTAGCATCGTCACCATCTTCGGTATAATGCCATTCTGGATAAGCATCCCATGAGACAACATCCAGAATTTTAGCCAGTTCGCGGTAATCAATGCCATCGATCATATGCATATTCGTTGTAATAGGCAGTGTAGGATTGTAAGGACGAACAACATTGATCTCATGCTGACAGAAGTCAATCGTCCGTTCACTGACAAACCGCCGCCAGTCGAGGTTCAAGCCGTGAACTTGTGTCTCTCCATGTGGAGCCGGGGATTCAATCTGTGTCCAAGAAGTGTAGGTATGACTCCAAAAAGTAGCCCACCAAGCATGATTTACCTCATCCAGACTGTTATTGTATTTGACCTTTAACCAATCTCTAAAAGCATTCTGACAAAGATCACAGTGGCATTCGCCACCGAACTCATTCGAAATATGCCAACCAATAACCGCAGGATGCTGGCTATAACGTTCTGCTAGCTTCGCATTTAAAATCGCAGTCTTTTCCCGATATACAGGCGAGGTGAAGCAATGATTATGACGGAAGCCATGTAAATTGTGAACACGATTACGTTCCACTCTTAGAACTTCAGGGTACTTCTCAGACATCCAAGCAGGTCGTGCTCCACTAGGAGTTGCCAGGAAAGCATAAATCCCATTCTCTGCAAAAGAATCCAAAACACTATCGAGCCAATCGAAAGTGAACACACCTTCTTCAGGCTCTAGGGATACCCAAGAAAAAATTCCGACAGACATCACATTGCAATTCGCAAGCTTCATCAGACGAATATCCTCACGCAAAATTTCTGGGTACTTCAGCCATTGCTCAGGATTATAATCGGCACCGTGCAGCATCACTGGAGCTTTGCTGCTAATCGGGGAGTATTTTTTAGTCATAATGTAAGATCATCCTCTCAATTCTGCCCATTTTTTGAATGGGACTATTCTCTGATGAGACGCTAGATGCTTAAGCTATCAAATTCACGAATCATCATTTATACTATTTATAATATAAGAAAATTCATCCCGATCAGTAGGAATATACTCTCGAAGTGATAGTACAAAATGAATATGAGGTGAATCATCCTGCTTCCTTTTTCACTGATAGAACTACCGCGCGACGCTGAGACGCTTCCCTTATATCCCTACTCTGTAGGTCGTCATATACAATTTCATCATGTGCGCCCTACAGGTTTTCCTGTTCATCAAGTTTTTCTGATTCGTACCGGAACTGGGTTGTTTCGTGATCTGGAGACCGGTTCTGAAACCATACTAGAACCTGGAATGGCTTTCGCCTTCCCACTGGATCGAGGACACGAATATTATCCTACCTCACATGAACCATGGCATGTGGGTTTCATCGGAATCGAAGGGAGTCAATCGCAAGGAATGCTGGAGGGGATTGGCCTTCTCCCTTCTCTCCCCTATCATCCTGCTCGTTTTGAACAATGTTGGGAGGAAATCGGAAAGATCTGGCATACGCAGACGGCTAGTCGTCAAGACGAGCAAGGGATGGAGGATCTATCTATAACCCTATATCGATTACTTCTGATGTTACGTCGTTCTGAATCCATACACTCCTCAGGCAGTCGTTTAGAACTTGAGTCTGTGCGTAATGAAGCGTTGGCTAAAGCGGTTGAACTTATTAACGAACATTATACTGAGCCACTCCTTATCTCCAATCTAGCAGCTGCTGTGGGGTATTCCGTCCAGCATTTCCAGCGTCTATTCGTACAGGAATATGCCGTAACTCCACATAAATATCTTCAGAATCTGCGACTAGAACGTGCGATACAGTTAATGACAGAGAATGCTGATATTCTCGTTCAGGATATTGCGATTCAACTGGGAATGGAGACGAATTATTTTATCCGAATCTTCCGAAATACTTATGGCTGTACACCTGGGGTGATGAAGCTTCGGCTTTTAGAGGGTGAACAAAAAAGATAACGAAATCCAAAGGGATATCGTTATCTTTTCATTTAAATATAGGATGAAGTTAATCCCGTAGCAATTCGTCCCTCACTTCGGTCAGCACGAATCCAAGTAGGTTCCTACCCCGCCATTTTACGGGATTCTCCGCATCCGGATTGGACTGGCTCATGCCTATTCCCCAAATGCGATCCTGTGGGCTAGCTTCGACGAGAATACGGTTTTTCGTTGACTTGAGGTATTCGCCAAGCTTCGGATTCTGCGAAAATTTGGCTATATTTCCTCTTTTGACAATGTCATAGCATTCTTTATCCCAAGTGTCATTTTCGAAGTTTCTTACTGCACGCCCGTAGGCTTTCATCTCCTTGGGATGCTTAGCTTTAAGGATCGCGTCCAACATATCGTCATCTCCAAACAGTCTTGCTTTCTCGGACATCATAAACTGCTCGACACAGGAATACTCGATCCCCTCTACCACGAAAGGACTCATCCACCATTGGCTGAAGCAGCTTTTGTCGACGCCGTCGTGCTTTGGCGGTGTATGCCCCCAGAAGAACACAAACTTGAACGTTTTGCCCCCGATATAAGCTTTTCTTAACTGCTCTATATTGTATATCATTGATATTCCTCCATATTTCTCCGATATAAGCGGGAAGGACGGTGTCCCGCATTTTCAGTATAATGATCGGTCTCCGCTACGAGATCCGCTACTTTACGCCGGAATGCGGCTTTCAGCAGCTCTTTGTCTAAGATCACCTCATAAACCTGCTGTAGATCCGTCAAAGTGAAGAGACCCGGCATCAAGTTTAGCGCAATATCGGTGTAATTCACTTTTCCCCGCAGTCTCTCAATAGCGCAAGCTATAATCTTCGCATGATCAAAAGCCAATCCGTCATTTGATACAATGGAGTATGCGGTTGACGTAGAGGCCGACTTTGATGTCATCGTCCGACCCACAACTGCCATAAACTCTTCTTCATCGCTACTTAGCTTGAGCTCGTATTCCTTCGTTTTCACATACCCATCCTCAATAATCTCTTTCCGCTCACGCAGAAGCCGATAGGTTACCTTGAACCAGGCAGCATGGACAGCGTCATCTCCTGCTTTCAGCTGTACCTGATCACTGTTGATTAAGGCCATGTAGCTGCAGCTCATCACCCAGGTACGAGGGTCCCTTCCAACATCGCTGAAGGTGTACAACTGCTCCAAATAAACGTCATCCACACCGGTTTCCTCACTCAGCTCCCTCACCGCCGCCTGCTCTGTCGTCTCGTCCGGCCGGACGAAACCGCCTGGAAGTGCCCAATTGCCCAGGAACGGGTGACCTCCCCGCTGAATGAGCAGAATTCGCAGCTCTTTTTCCGGAAGCTTGCGGTAGCTGTCCGCCTCCGTGTTCGTAACGGTGAAAATGACCATGTCCGCCGCCACCGAAGGCCGCTCGAAATCCCCGGCATGGTACTGCTCTAAAAATTGACGTTCCGTAAGTCCATCGCGATCCAACATATTCATGTATCCTTGCCTCCTTTGTTCTTTATTCTAGCCATTCAACTCTCCGAAATAGTTCCGGTAGGGCTCGAACTTTGCCAAGACCTCACTTACTTTGTGCATTCGTTCCTCTAGGTTTCCTCGCAACGTGATATAGGGAATCCGCCGCTCTTTCAAATCGGCAATGATTTGCTTATGAAAAATATGCCGCTTCTGATCCCCGCTACGGTCCCATGTATTCTCATAAGGAATATCATCGTCACACAGGAAAAACAGATCGTAGCGCTGCGCGTTTTCTAATGCGATCCGGGCTAAGCATTCAGGAGCCCGGCCGTGGTAATCCAAAGCAAACATATATGTGGTAATTGCATTGGTATCGACAAAGAGATATCGGTTAGCTTCCAGCAGCGCCTGCTCCTCACGTTCGATATGGCCCAAAGCGATCTCATCGAACGCTTCTAGGCTGATTCTACGATCCACTTGATGCTCGGTCCAGTAATCACGCCCATATTCGCTCGCAAAGGTTGTGCGATACCGCTGCGCCAGCGCTTCGGTGATTGTAGATTTTCCAGTCGACATCGCTCCCACAAAAACCACTTTCGTGATTAACCCCATATACACGACATCACTTACAAATCTGCGATATTTATAAGGGTCGGCACGTACCATCGTGGCCGAAATCGGCACCCGCTCACGGGCTTCATCCACCCGCCGATCCGCCGCTCCTAATGCGACACTCATATGCTCACCGTAAAACTCACTAGAGTAAAAATGCGTCACTTGCTCGCCCTTCAACAGCCCTAAAATATACTGCTCCTCTCGAATCTCATGCTCCCGATCGTTCGAATACCCGTCTGGACCATCCCAAGCTTCGATTACCCGGACCGTCGGATAGAGCTTGCGGATCCAGTTCGCCCGGTTATGAAGCGGAATCGGGGTCACCGTCGTTTCGTAGATTACCACAATCAATTCGTCGACCTCTTGCAACGCGGTCTCGATCATGAATTGATGTCCTTTATGCAACGGGGCAAACTTCCCCAGCGTTAATCCAAGCGTCTTCATACCGATACCTCCTTAGCACCTTTATTCCAATTGTAATAGCCGTATGCCGCGTTAATCAGATACGCACTCCACATGACGATCATTAGCACCCCTTCGCTACTGCCTTCTAGCATCCGAATTACCCACAGCAGCACAGTAAACATATTCAAAACAATGTAGACCAGCCATTGTTCCTTAAATCTTCTGACCATTAAAAAGGTAGCCACAATGGATAATACCGTTGTAATAGCATCTATATAAGGCGAGTTCTGCCCTGGGATGAACGATAGCCCGATTCCCAGTAACAGGCAGCCTATTACGCAGACCGCTCCAACAAGGAACAGCCACTTAAGATCCATCTGTCGCATGGATAGCTTGCCGTCTTGGCGGTTGTTTTTCCACATATAGAAGCCAATGACATTCATAGGTACAAAGAATAACAAATTCAGCATGACCTCTCCAAACAAACCGTTTATATAAGCCAAGTACGCGTAACCAACGGTATTGTACATTCCGAAAACATAACTCATCAGGTTTCCTTTCGCCGCGAGCACCACACACAGCACCCCGGTCATAAAGACCGTAAATCCGAATAAGGAATCTTTAGAAATAACCGTAAACGCAACAGCAATAGAGGTAAATAAAACTAGCCAGACGATTTCAAACAGATTCCAACCACCCCATGTTTTATCCACTTTCATCCGCTCCCTTTCATTAAATCCCCTAATCTTCACCATTCAGTTTATTGTTAGTAACTTTTTGATAATAACAATTTGTTAATATCAAATATAGCAAAAAGGCGAGGAAGATGCAATAAAAAGGTGAGAATAATTTCCAACTTAAGTCTAGCCCCAGTCCATGGTCGGTATCCTCTTCCTTAGCATAAGCCTATTTCTAGAATCAGCTAACGGTACTTATTCTTGACAATGATTTCTGGCAAGAATATACGCTGACAAAGGAAAAAACCCGCGATTTACGCGGGTTAGCGTTCGAACATGTATTTGTCATCCGGCTACTTCTTCTTCTCACCTCTGCGCTCGCATTATTGCCCACAGACCCCATCGTATAATAACTTAAAGCTAAGAATCTTATCGTTCACTTTGCCTCCTCGCCCTTCTGCATGCGGAAAACATGGGCGATCGGAGCCTGCCCGTTCAATTCGCAATCCGGAAGTGTGATCGAGATTCCTTCCGGCGTACGCTCAACCTGCAGCAAAGCGTCGCTTCCGACAAGCTCGATGCCTGAAACGGGCTCCTTATAAGGAATATGAACGAGCTTAGCTACGGCTTGATCTGCGCTTTCATACAAGTACGTACAGTATACGGTATTTCCTTTCGAGGTGAACGCGCAGGAACCGGCAAAATACGGTCCGCACACGCGTGTGCCGTATACCGCTTCACCGTAAACCTTCATCCATCCGCCCAGCTCATTGATACTCTTAACCGCCCCAGCCGGCAATCGTCCGTCGGGTTGAGGACCTACGTTAAGCGCCAAATTGCCGCCTTTGGATACGACTTCCATCAGAATGCGAACGAGCTCTCTCCCCGATTTATACTGGTCATCGTATTTGAAAGCCCACTGTGTGCCGATCGTAATGCAGCTTTCCCACGGTACGTTCAGCGGACGCTCCGGAATCGTTTGCTCCGGCGTCACGTAATTTTCGTAAGGCCCTCCGACTGTACGATCCGCGGATAACAGCCACGGCTGCGTTTGACGGGCGCGCTCGACAACCTCGCCCAATCGAATGTCCTGCTTTACCTGATCACTATCTTTAACCCAGCCCGCATCCAGCCACAAAATATCGATCCGGCCGTAACGGCTCATCAGCTCCATGATTTGCTCATGGGTGAAATCGACGAATTGCTCCCACAGCCACGGATATTCCTCGGGGGAGTACGAAGGCCCTCTCCATGTATTGCTGCCCCGTTCCATTCCTGGCGCCCAGTAATACGGCGATTGCCAATCCGCCTTCGAGAAATATGCGGCGATCGCAAGCCCCTTGCTGCGGAAAGCGTCAAACACATGCTTGCAAACGTCGGCATAGCGATGTGCATGAAACGGCGTTTCGGAGCCAGTAATTCGGTAATTCGTCGTATGTGTGTCCCACATGCAATATCCGTCGTGATGCTTGGTCGTGAAAATCAAATATTTGAACCCGCCTTCGGCAGCGATTTCCGCCCATAGCTCCGGCTGGAAGCGGAACGGATTGAACGTGCGGTTGAGTCCGAAATATTCGCGCTTCATCTCTTCGTAGTCGCTCGTCCAATCGACATCTTTACGCGCCCAATCACCATCTTCGTCGCTGAGAATCCAGGACTCAACCTCAATCTGCGAATAAGGTCCCCAATGCATCATTAGGGCCAATTTCTGATCCTTGAACCATTCCAACCTTTCCAGCGTAATTGGATTTTCCGGCTTCACCCAATGCGTCTCGCTGCTGTAACCGTGGACGCCTTCTTTCAGTTCCGGCACATCTGCTTGCTGAAGTTCCTTGATTTCCATATCGTTCATCGGGTTGCCTCCTTCAGTTCTCCGCGTCACATCAAAGTAAAATTATTAATTGTAAACCCCCAATATAGAAATTGGGGGTTTACCCGGCTAGTGTATAACTCTATTGAGCAAAGCTGCTGCTTCTGCACGGGAAGTGATCCCGCTCGGAACGAATTTGTTTGCTTCTCGACCGTTAATTAAATGAAGTGCCGCCGCCGCTCTTACTGACTCAAGCGCCCAGGCTGCCACAGCGGATTCGTCGGTAAAGGAAGAAGCCGTTTTTCCGTTCAACTCGACGTCTTTCAAGATAACATACGCCCGCATCATCATAGTGACTATTTCTTCGCGTTTGATGCTAGCATCGGGATTGAAAGACGTTGTGCTAATTCCTTTAATAATGCCTGCTTTGACCGCCATGGAAACAGCTCCCTCGTACCAGGCACCCTTCGATACATCCGTAAATTTCGATTCGCCCACTGATGTCAGGTTCAACGCTTTGACAAGCATCGCCGTAAATTCGGCCCGTGTTATAGAACGCTCTGGCTCGAACATTGCCGCGCTAGTGCCTTCAATAAATTGCTTCGCTGCTAGCTGTTCGATCGCATCGGCCGCCCAGTGAGTGGACTTAACATCGGTAAATAATTTCTTGAATTCGAGCACCGCATATTTACTGAAATGGTGAATATCGGCCACCCATTCTCCGTGTATAAACGTGCCTCGCACATATTCCAGCGTACCGTTGTCTGCCAAATAATAAATGCCAGTCAGATTCGGATTTAAGGAAGGATCCGCTTTAAATCGAATCGTCATCGGTTTATCGAAGCTGTTCAAGCTTGTCACTTTACCATCTTTTCCGACAATCGATAAGCTAAAATTGATCACATTGCCGGAAATTTTAATATTTGCATGCGTGGAAGACTGCCTTATCGCTAGAAGGTTGTTAGCATCGGATTCGGATAAGAGAGTCATGATTAACTCTATCGTACTGTCTCGTTTAGCTTCTGCGGAGTATTTATCCGTCAACTGTTTAAGTAATTCAGCAGGGACCTCCAATGTGAATGAACCCGTTTGAATGACTAATGGATGTAGTCCAAGCAGTTCGGCTGCATTGGCAGGAAGTACAATTTTCTCTTTATCTTTGGCAACAATCGTCACGACTCCGTGGGAGGCTGGAGTGGTAAGGTCCTCCGATTTCACTACAAGTGTATGAGCATCGGTATTCCCATTGACTGTACCACCGGTAGAAGGAATACTACTATTCTCACCACTCGTCGGAGGATTATTATTTTCGCCACCTGTCACCTTTTGCTTAAACGTAACATTGATCGTATGGTCGGCGGTTATGTTTGCAACCGTATACACGCTTCCGGTCACCGACACGGCGGTACCGTCTAACAGTACCTCGTCGACTTCGTATCCATTATTAGGATTTAATGTAAAGGTTTGATCATCACCCTCATTGACTACAACGGCGCCGTTCGGACTGATCGTTCCATTTTCCCCCGCACTCGCCGTGATCGTCTTACTGACCTCGCCACCTGTCTCTTTTTGCTTAAACGTAACATTGATCGTATGGTCGGCGGTTATGTTAGTAACCGTATACACGCTTCCGGTCACCGACACGGCGGTACCGTCTAACAATACCTCGTCGACTTCGTATCCATTGTTCGGATTGAAGGTAAAGGTTTGATCATCACCCTCATTGACTACAACGGCGCCATTTGGACTGATCGTTCCGTTGTCCCCCGCGCTCGCCGTAATCGTATTACTGCTCTCGCCAATTTCTCCGTTCTCCGCGAGATTATAGAGCTCAAGCTCATACATCGCGTACATACCCCATGTCGTATAGTTCGCATCGTTGATCTTTATTCTGAGCTTAAGCGCATCTCGTACTTCAGGAATATTGGCAAAGGTATGCTCCATAACGCCGTCATCTTTGCTGCTTTTCCATTGGATGGGTACCCCCTGTGCTATGGTTTCAAAGTTTATTCCGTCTGTAGAAGCCTGAACATCGATATTGGAAATACCCTGAATTAAACCAGATGTCGTAGCCATGACGATGGTGTTAAAGGTTTGCGGTTGTTCCCAAGTAAGATTAATCTCATGCGGAAACGGATGTTCGGTATTGTATCCTCGCGAACTCGCGAACATGGTATAAATAATACCGTCAACCATTTTTTTGGCACTATAGTCCTCGCCTTCACGTTCTGCCGTTGCTGTAATCTCAGAATAGCTTCTGGCAATATTGGTACCTAGCCCATCCTCATTTCCTTTGAGAAAATTTAACGTGTAGAGCTTTGTAGTTGTCCCGTCGCTTGCAGTGGACCTGATATGAATTACGCTTTTCCCGACTGGAATGTCAAAAGTCTGCGCTGTGTTATTGGCGACAGTCTTTCCGTTGACCTGCAAGGTACCCGCTCCGTCCGAAAGTGTTGGCGTTATCTCGATGGAGTTTAGATCATTCGGGATCATTACTGAGTAGGTCATCGTACTATTGTCAAATGTAAAAGTAGGAACATTAGGGATTGTTAAATTACTAAGCGTTCCGTCTGCTGTAGGGTGAATCTCTCCGTTGTCTGGAAGGTTATAAAGCTCAAGCTCATATAGCGCGTATATGCCCCAATACGTATTGTTAGCGTCATTGACCCGTATCCTCAGCTTCAGCGCGTCATTAACCGTAGGGATATTCGCATAGGTGTATTCCATTTTGTTATCGTCTGTGCTGCTAAACCATTGAATCGGTACTCTCTTTGCAATGGTGGACCAATTCGTTCCATCCGAAGTAGCCTCAACATCTATATCCGTTATCCCTTGTAATAACCCTGATGGCGTGGCCATGACCATCGTATTAAAGGTCTTTTGTTGAGTCCAAGTCAGATTGATCTCATGTGGGAATGGCACAATGCTCGTATACCCGCTTATACTAGCAAACATGGAACCGTAACTTCCATCAACCATATTAGCCACACCATAGCCACTGCTGCCTCCCCTATCAGCAGTGGCTGTAATCGCTGAATAACTTCTCGCAATATTGGTGGTCGGTTGATTTACATTCCCTTTGAGAAAGTTCAACGTATAGAGTCTCGTGGTTTCCCCATCACTTGCGGTAGAGCGAATAAGGATCTTACTTTTGCCTGTAGGGATGTTGAATGTAAGCCTCTCACCGCTGCGGTAAGGTAACCCGTTGATATCCAGGGTGCCATTTGCATCCGTAAGTGTTGGTGTAATCGTGATCACATCTACATCGCTCGGAATAATGGCCTGGTAATTGATATTGTTTTTATTAAAAACAACCGAAGGCACGTTAGTCAGTTCCAAACTTTGCAACGTTCCGTCATAGATCTCCTGTCCTTCATACATACTTACTCTGAAGCCATCAACGAATAAGTTTTTGTTCTCCAGGTTCACTACCTTGATCGTATGCTTGCCTTCTGACAGATTATGATTGCTGTATACCGATATCGAATCGAGTTGAACTTTCTCATATAGGTCTATAATCACTGGCGCGGAATCGTCGATGGATACGGAAATTTTACCAGATCCTTCATTTTTCTCCGCGATAAGATCGATGCCAGCCCCTGTAAAAGTATAGGTCAATTCATCATCCGCTTTTAACGTGCCTTGAACGCCTCCCATATAAGCGTATTTCCGGCTTTTTGCAAACCATTCACCATCAAAAGTGATCTCACCGGTCGCGTTATCGGTCATGTAAGTCATAGGTACATCCTGCCCATCGTAGGGACTAGTTGGCACAGGAATTTCACCCAATGTTTCTCCGGCCGCCGCTTTAACCAGATAATCATGAAGCTTGCTGATATATTCATTATCCAGGGTATATTTTCTCGGATCAGATGGGTTAACAGCGCTATCTACTATACGTTTTGCAAGCCCAGGATTGGTTTGCTTGAGTTGGTGCATCAGTTCGTATTCCTCAAGTCCGTCTCTTTGGGCCTCGTAACGCAGTGAGCTCTTAACCGTCATATGTTCCTTGTCTGGATATACGATCGTAGAATCTCCATAATGAGGGACATACCATACGTTCCATCCCCAATGTAAGTGTCCTTGTACACCTTCTTGACTAAGATTCCAGAATAACAGTCTGCCAGTCAATATGGGCTGCGTCCAGAATCTGTTCAACCACGGAGCCGGATTCGCATCGCAAGTATACACCCATAAGTCTTTGCCTGCCGCCTGCTCCGCTTTATAGAGACTTTTCTTGTCCTCGAAAACTGGGGTTAACGGGACCCACACATCCACATAAGGTTTGATGGTATCGTTCATTAGAGTACCGGCCGCATCAGCATCCAAAGTCTTGAAATCCGGAACGACCTCTTTTATTTTTCTAGCGATATAGGTCATATAGTTTGTAATGCTCGAACCGTTAGGTTCGTCCTTAGTATGCTGATACCAAGTAATACCATTAAGCCAACCTTTTTCCTCTAAATGATCGTGCAATGCTGTCAAGTAGTTCGTAAGATAAGCGTCTGTAACAGGTAGTGAATCGAATTCAGGTACCGACGTTTTCCACGGATCTTGTGGATTATTATTGTTTGGTCTCTCACTTTGTGGCATTTGTTCTAACGCATGGATCAAGTGTATGTTCGCAAAATGAGTAATTCCTCGATCCATAAAGGTTTGAACATATCGATCGAACAAAGACCAGTCGATATTCTCCGGTATCCCGTCTTTAAAAGACACCATTTTTGTACCCTTTTCATTTAATAATAAGTCTGTACGAACCCAAATCATGTTCTGGCGATAGTCCGTCATGGTCTTGGCGAAATTATCCATAAGCTCAAACCACTCATCGCTATACGTCTCCACTCCATAATAGTTCTCGCCAACGTCATAACTAGACTGAGTTAAAGGATCATCTACAATCTCAGGTGGATTACCTCCAATCATAAAACCATTCGTCATCGACCATTGATAATTAACGAAATTAGCCTCAGAGGTTGGAGGGATTGCAGCGTTAGCAACTTCAACGTTAATAGGTACTTGATAATCGCCCAAAGTTGATTTCACCGTAACTATACCGAAATAGAGGCCAGGAACAGCATCGGCAGGGACATAATTCGTAATTAAGATGGGCTGAGTTGAATTTGCTGCTACATTTATAGAGGTATCATTCGAAAGCGGGTCGGGAATTTCGGATAAGGGGTAGATTTGCGTGCCTACCAAATCCGGTCGATATTGATTGGGCTGCACGGTATCCTCAAGTACGTATTCTTCAAAATGATAGCTTAAGTTGCTGTTTGAGATCGTATTTCCAGGAGATACAAGATCGGAAAATTCAATTCCTGTAATCTTAAAATCGCTTGTGCCTCTTACAGCAATTTGCTCACTTTCGTATTCGTTCTTGGCTGAAACAAGATCAATGCTGTTGTCATGATTTGCGGGAATCGTGCTGGTCCTATATACAGCTTTCAATGCATTTTCCACCCACACGTCCAGGTTGTTACTGTCAGCATGGACACTAGGCGCATTGCCCTGGAAAAATGTACTTACTAGAATCATGAAACAGATCATTGTATACATTGTCCGTTTGAACATAGATCAACCATCCTTTCATATTCATTTAATTTTAGAACACATTTAAAGCGCTCACATTATGCATTATAATCTCAATTGAAGTCTTGCTAAATAAGAGTATTTTTTGAAATCTAACAGATTTCGATTGTAAACAAAAAAAGGGCCATGCTTTTATGAGCATTGGCCCTTATGTGATCATGAATCTTCTTCTCTGATGTGACGATACTGCGGTATGCGTACGATAACGGAAGTGCCAATCCCAGGTTGACTATGAATATTGATCCCGTACTGGGATCCAAATAAGAGCTGTAATCTTTCTTGCACATTTTTAATCCCATAGCCGGAACTTTCATGTTCAAGAATACGTGCGATCATATACGGTTCCATACCGACGCCATTATCCTCCACGACAAAAACAATATCCTCACCGTCAAGACTTGCCCGCAGGATGAGTTTACCTCGCCCCTCCCGCTTCAGATCGATGCCATGCATAATCGCATTTTCAACAATCGGCTGTAAAATCAAATGAATCATTTCAAATTGAAATACCTTGTCGTCGGCATCGAATTCTACGTCAAATCTTGAATTGTGCATAGCTAATTGAATATGTATGTATGCTTGAACGTTAGTCCATTCATCTTGAATCGCAATAATTTGCTTCCCTTTATTTAAAGTCGTTCTGTAATAACTAGAAAGGTTATTTACCAAGTCACTAATTTCTTGAGCATCGATTCGCAGCGCTTTGGAATTAATTAAAGATAAAGAATTATATAGAAAGTGGGGATTGATCTGAGCTTGCAGCGCTTTGAGTTCAGCTGACTTTTGCGTGACTTTTGTTTGATATACTTCCGAAATGAGTTGATTAATTTGTTTAAGCATAGAACCGAAACGATCGGTAAGCTGCCCGATTTCATCTTTGGAATTCGTGGAAACAACAACTGTAAGATCACCATCTTCCACCATCTTCATTTTGGTGTTTAATTTCTCGATTCCTCTTAACAGCGTCTCAGAGAACAAGAAGATAATAATACTGAGGAAAACCATACAGATGAGTACAATGATACCCGTGGCGCTTAAAATATTGCGAATGCCTGTATTGTATTGATCATCGGAAACCAAATAATGCAGGACCCAATCGGTTTGCGGAATATCTTTGTTTATAACTAGGTAGGATTCGCCACCTAAGCTTGCTTTTGAAGTACCACTCCTTGAAAGGGATTGAAGCTGAACATCATCCATCTGCGGGGCATGCTCTGTTAACACCGGCTGATTCTTTTGATCGGTAATAATGATGCCCCTACCTTCATTCATCTTGCCAATGAAATCACCGAAGATTTTATTGTAATCAAACCGGACGTAAAGTTCAGCGCTCACGATTTGAAGATCGATATCGCGAATCACTCGAGTGGCAAACAATTCTCCATCCTCGAACCACCACTTCGTTGACTCGCTGCTCTTTGTCGCTTCATACCAATCCTTATCCTTAACTGCTGAAGAAGGCGTAATGAAGTTTCCTAATTCGGATTGCCGATTCTCAGAATACAACATAATCTCAGTCATATCCCCAACCATATACATTAAATTAAAAAAAATAGGTTCAATTTTATCATTCAACGTCTTAAATTGAGCGTACAAATCCTGATCTGGATTACTCATCAAATCAAGAAGCGCAGGATGAAATACAATCGATTTCATGGATACATCCTGTCTCTGAAGACGGTAACTAATTTCTAACGCCAGCTTCCTCGCCTCGTTATCCGCGCTTTGCTGAACCTGACTTTTCAATGAAGCTTTGGAACTTTGATAGGCATACAAGCCCAGTACAATCGTTGGCAGGAAGATAACAATCACATATGAAAGCAATAATTTCTGACGCAGGCGGATATTACGAATAAATTTGAGCAGACTCATCTTCTTCCGCCACCCTCCCGATATTGAATAGGAGTCAGGCCGTTATGCTGCTTAAACATTAAATTAAAATAGGAAGTATTCGCAAATCCAACTGTACTGGCAATATCAACAACTTTAATCGTTGAATCTCGCAGTAGCTCCTTCGCTCGCTCCATACGTACAGCTGTAATATATTTGATTAGGCTTTGACCTGTACTTTTTTTAAAGAGGAAACTTAAATAACTTGGCGATAAAAAGACACGATTAGCTAAATAGTCAACCCCAATATCATTTCCGTACTCCATCTGGATGAGTATCTGTACATCTTCAATTACTTTGCGGCATTGATCATCTGTATTCGTTTTAATTTGCAGCAAATGTTCCTGAAAAACGGATAAAATGACTTGCCTCAACTCAGCAATTGAATTGCAAAGTGCGATTCGCTCCAAACCTTCCTTTAGTAAACTGCTGCTTTTTTTGCCTTGAAGCTCTACTACTTTTTTCAATATTTCTGTAAATAAAAGTTTGGCATACGTAGAACTAAAGCGCTTACTATTTCGCATACTCGCAATGAGATACTCTATTTGATGCTCGAGTGTACGATATTCATTTCGTGCAATGGAAGTATAAATCTCCTTAAGCATAAGCTCTAACGATTCGTCGTCTATATGGTCATGAATGCTTTCGGCATCTTTGGAACAAACGACACTTCTATCCATAAAAAACCGAAAATTCATTAACTCTTCCATTTGGGTGAACTCGCCATGAAGCCCCTCTAGCTTATCTACCGGACTACCGACAATAATTAAACATCGCCGGTCGAAGCGAGTCTCCAGCCATTCTTTAACCTTTTCTCCATAAGTCATAAGCTCTTGCCCGTTATCGCTGTTCTTTGAAGCGGGATCAATTACGACGAGCATGATGCTTTGGTATTCATTGATATGTAATAAAAGCATCTCATGTTTACTAGTCGATTGAAGAAATTCAAACGCTTCTGTATGATGTTGATCAAAAAAGTGATTTTGCAATCCAATCATAATCATATACATCCGCTTATTTTCCAGATGATTTAGTCCAGCAAAAGCTGCCCGTTCCTCGTAATGGACGTCACTTTCCCGACCTTGAATGAGATCAAACAGGAGCTTTTGTTTCTCATACGCCACTCCTTTATGAAAACCTTTGATCAGCAACTCGTCCTTCTCTCTCTGAAGTCGTTCGTCATCTAGTATAGCGATTATGGATTGGAATACTTTGAGGAATTCCTTCACATCGATTGGCTTCAACATATAACTAACCGTTCCAAGTTGAATCGCTTTTTGTGCATATTCAAATTCCCCATAAGCACTGTAAATAAGCACCTTAAGGTCCGGAATGACTATCTTTGCCTGCTTGATTAACTCTAAACCGTCCATGAATGGCATGCGAATATCCGTGAATAACAGATCTACATGATGGCCCCTAATATATTCCAGCGCTACTTCCCCATCGTTGGCCTGAGCAACAGAAAAGGGTAGAGCATGCTTCTGAATAAGCCATTCAATAGCATCGATTTCGGCTTGTTGATCATCGACTACTAGAATATGATACATATTTTCCTCCTAACCGTTCATCGGGCGGTATTTACTCGCTTCCAGAGGATACTCACTACAAACCAAAGCATAGCACACTAGGCATTCCAATTCATACCATGATACATTAACCACATGATTTGGTTTCTATTGTCAGATGGATTCTGTTAGATTTCGCAAAAATCTGTTATTTCGATGGAAATGGTATTTACATTACAATGAAATCTATACCGCAAAACAAATTTTAAATTTGGGAGGTCTTTGTATGAAGAGAACGTGGTTAATTCCCACTACTGCTTTACTCGCCTTGTCAATCCTCATAACAGGCTGCAGTTCCAACAGTACGAACAACAGCAGCACAAAGGAAAGTGCAACACCAAATGATACGGCGGCGCCGAAAGAATCAAAGGCTCCCGAACCGGTAAAAAAAGTGAAGGTTAGATTATCATATTGGAACAAAGAAGACAGTGTAAAGGCACTTCTGCAATTATTCAAAGATAAACTTCCCGATATAGATGTGGAGTATCAGTTCATCGATAACAAGACTTACGTAGATGTCATCAAGACCCAGCTTGCAGCAGGCGAAGGTCCTGACATTATCGGTGGAGTAATCGACGCAAATACCGTCAAGACAGGATATTTCGAAGATTTAACAGAACGTTATGCTAGCAAGTATTATGAAACCGGCACGTCCACCGCGACATTTGATAATAAACTGTACGGATTGCCGCAAGCTAGTTGGTTTAACGGGGTTTACTATAATGTTGATCTATTTGCCAAATATGACCTAAAAGTACCAACAACGCTTGATGAGTATTTCCAAGTAGCTGAAGTACTTAAGAAAAATGGAATTAAACCGCAAGCAATCGGTCTAAAAAATCCTAACGTAGCAGGCCAGTCCTTCCTTGGTTTAGCACTTAATGAATTTATCGGCACAACCGAAGGAAAAAAATGGAACGATGATTTTGGTAAAGGAAACTCAAAAATGGTCGATGCCCTGGAGCCTGCTTTGACGACATGGACCGAATACTTGAAACGTGGTGTCTTCACCAAAGATATGCTTGGGCTTGAAGAAGAACAAGCGATTGATGAGTTTACAAGTGGCAAGGCAGCTATGTTCCAAGCAGGACCTTGGTATATGGAAACCTTTAAGCAAAAGGCGCCTGACATGAAGATTGATATGTTCCCGAACCTGGGTACAAAAGGTGGCCCGGGTTGGATGGTCGGTGGTCCAGGGGTATCGTTTGGTTTGAATGCGAAGTCCAAAGTCAAGGATGCAGCGTACAAGGTGCTTGACCTGTTATCTACACCAGAAGGTCAGAATGCTTACTGGGTCGATAATAAAGGAGGTTCCTCTTTTTTGAAAGGGGTTACTTTTGAAATGCCAGCAGAGTACAACGGTGCTCAAGAAGCTTTCAAGGCGGGCAATGTCATGTACCCTGTTAATAATTGGGGCGTTGCTGGCCCTGCTTTCTCAGATCTAGGAAAAGGTATTCAAGAAATCATAGCAGGTACTAAAACGCCTCGACAAGTGCTAGAAGCGGTAGACAAAAAAGCAGTTGAACTGCTGGAGAAATCTAAATAGGTCGTATAAATTACAAGGGGCAAAGCGATTTGCTCCTTGTACATCCTATAAGCTAAAGGTTGTTGCATATGAACAAACCAAACATTTTCAAACGAGAAATCAATTATGTTCTGCTTCTGCTTCCTGCCTTACTTATTTATTGTACCTTTTTCATATATCCGACGTTAAAGACCGCTGTATACAGCTTTACGAACTGGTCAGACGTACATCCCGTTGTTGTCAAGTATGTTGGATTAAACAATTATATCGCTCTATTTAAAGATTCCCTCTATTTAACAGGGATTAGCAACACATTAATCTATGCAGTACTCGCGATGCTCGGACAGAATTTGCTAGCCATTCCATTAGCGGTATTTCTCAATAAAAAATTAAAAACAAAAAATCTGCTGCGGGCTGCGTTCTTCCTTCCTGCGGTGTTCAGCGTATTGGTTATCGGTTTTCTCTGGAATTTTATGTACTCACCTTCCGACTTCGGCTTGATTAATCAACTAGTAGTTGCTCTTGGCTTCGAACGCATCAATTTTCTCGGAGATCCGCGTCTTGCGCTCTACTCAGTCATTATCGCCTCCGTATGGCAGTGGGTGGGTTACACAATGGTTATTTATTTGGCCAACTTACAGAGCATCTCAACAGATTATTATGAAGCGGCGAAGATCGACAGAGCGAACGGGTGGCAATTGTTCCGTTATATCACGCTTCCTCTACTGCTTCCAGCGATCACCTTCAATACGGTTATGGGGATGATAAACGGTATGAAGGTATTTGATATTGTTTATGCCTTGACTGGAGGTGGCCCGGGGTATTCTACTGAAACGATCGTATCACTCATGATCAAAAAAGGGCTCAGTGAAGGTTTCTATAGCTACGGAGCCGCATTCGGAATCGTCTTCGTGATCCTCGTTGGCTTCATCACCTTTCTTCACTTTACACTAATCAAAATGTGGGAGCGGCGGTAATATGAATCGATATACTAAAGGGTCTGCCGTTACTGAAATTCTCTTGATCGTCATAGCCGCGATTTTTTTGATCCCTATTTACTATTTGATTATCACGACTTTTAAAACCCCAGCTGATGCAGTCTCTAGTCCGATGGGCCTTCCAATTAATATCACATTCGACAACTACGTTCGCGCCTTTAAAGCAATGAACTACTTCCATGTGTTAGGAAATAACCTTCTCATTACGATTTCCTCCGTCGCGGGTATTGTTATGTTTTCTGCGATGGCTGCTTACAGCTTGGTACGACATACGAACCGCTTCAATCGCCTCGTGTTCCTTTTATTCATGGTTGGAATGATGGTACCGTACCAAATGGGGATCTTGGCACTTTATAAACAAGTATCCCAGCTTGGACTTATGAATTCCCACACGGGTGTTATTCTTATAGAAATTTGTTACAGCCTCCCGCTCTCTATCTTTTTAATTAAAAGCTTTATCGGTTCTACCGTTCCATTTGAACTGGAAGAAGCAGCAAAAGTAGACGGCTGTGGGGTGTGGAGAACTTTCTTGCAGATTGTGTTCCCGCTGCTTATGCCGGTGATTGCCACTGTAGCGATCGTGAATACGCTGGGTGTGTGGAATGATTTCATGACACCGCTCTTGTTCTTGCAATCCCGTTCAAAGGGTGTATTACTCTTAGAAGTGTTCCGCAATATTGGGCAATTCTCGACCGACTGGACGAATTTCTTCCCGATGATGCTCCTAGCGGTCGCACCACTCATTCTGTTCTACATTTTCATGCAAAAATATATCATTAACGGCATCACGTCCGGCTCGCTAAAGGGATAGGGAGTTAATGACAAGGGGTTCACACTGAATCATACAGTTGTCAGCAGAAAGTAAAATATTACACTGAACCTAGAAATTAAAACAGCGATAGCACAGGACGAGAAAAAAGTCCTAGGCTGTCGCTGTTTTATTGAAGTAACGTTTTCTGTTAGTTCAATAATTCATTTTACCGATTTGGCTACTATCCATCTCAATATAAAAGCTCTAGCTCTTCTTTCTGCAATCAGTTTTTTCAATGAATAATTTATCTCCCTATATAACAGGCGCTATTTCATTTTTTCCTTCTTAGTATCCTACTCTTTTTTTTGCATGGATCGTAACGGTAATCGGCATATCGGCTTCTGCGTAAATTGATCGTAAGTACTTGGGTGGATGGGTTGCGCAAGATGAAATAACGAATAGTTTCCCCATCAGCGATTGAGTCGCCTGGAATACCTAGAATAGCATCAACTATTATATTTGTGCTTGTCTGTTTTATAATTTTTAAACCCAACACTCTGCTAGGCAATCCCCCCGTATCTGCATCAGGAGAGTAAAGACGTCCTCGAATGTTTTTAAAACCTGCGGAGCAAATCATGCGATTTGCGTACACATTGTTCCAAAATTGGCGATAATACCGAAAAATTTTGATTCGGGTCGAGAATCGCAAGGGAAGTCTGTAGTAATCAAAATCACCGATTCGAATCGGTGGACTGTTTAGATCATACGAAAAGACTACTTTCTCCCATGCCTTTTCCGCATTCTGAATAAATGCCATAAGTCGTTTTCTCGAAACCATGCCGTCCCCCTCCTTATCGCTCTTCCATTGCATTCTATGTATGTTACCTTATGGAAGGCACGGCAAGAATGGATCCTCGTATTTCATGATTTTTCATTTCATGATGTTTGCCGGCTCATAAGTAAAAACCTTATTTTTGAGACAGCAACTTGTAGCAAGGAACGATTACTGCTCGCACTTCACGCATTACAATCTTCGTTGTCAAGGAGCAAATGAAGATGATAGCGGATATCCGAGCATTGAAAAATAAAACAGATTTCATCCTTGTATACCTACATTTCGGGAGAGAATATCGATCATTTCCATGCAAGCTGCAGCACACAAAAAAAACGCGACTAAACCGTTCCTACCGGCAGCCGCGTCATTTCTTGCTAAGTAATTTTCTTATCGTTCTAGCAGTAAATCTAAATCCCGAAAGCCTGGAGTGCTTTTTCGATGAAATGTCCAAACGTACCTTTCCGGTAAAGCATATGTTGCAGATAACTGAATTTTCAAGGAGGGAAGCATATTGAATAAGAAAAGAAAACGTCAACTCCCCGTTCGCAAACAGCAAAACGAATTTATAACACCTGCAATTTTAAGACGAACGATACGAAATGTGCTGCCCTTCTATCGCGAAATCGTGCGCAATCCAGCATACTCAGCTGCATGGGTACAAGCGGTGAATACGATTGATTTTGTGCAGATGGAAAGACTGTTTCAAAAGGTAAGCCATGCCCCAATTGCAGAATTGGGATCAGGGTACAGTTTCGGCTTTCGTACACCTATGCGGGATCGACTATACGTCAACGGTTTTTTTCTTGACCCCGCTCAAAGTAAGTATAAAGTGGGAGAACATCTCGTAGTAGTACAAGCTATTCTTCCCTTATACCTCAGGTTGGCGACTGATATTCCATTTGCAACGCGTGTCACTGCCGCAATTAATTCAGGTAATACGACAAGACTGAACAATTTAATTCGTGGATTAATACGCTCCCGTTTTTTACTAACTATCAGAGCACAAGATTCAGGCTTCAGAATCAGCTTTAGATTTCCGATCAGTCGCAAAATATATACTAATTACACCTTACTAGGAGTGGGCTAGTTAGTTGTGAAGACTGCCGGCTTTCACTGGTGGCAGCAACTGATTGAACTACTCGCGACTAAAGTGGCAAGATTCCAAAGTACGGGAGACTAACGTTTCTACTCCGCCGCTTCCGCCAACCATGCTTGCATAACCGGTGATTCCGCCCGATTTAAACGTAGGGCAATTTCGGTATTAACCTCATCCGGCGGCATGACTTCGACAAGGACGCATACTGACTCTCGCAGTTGATTCAATGCAAACACACCTTCATCATCGAGCATTTTCATTGCCAGCTCCATGGCCTTCAGCCTCAAATCAAACTCGCGATTCCCTTCGTCATTCTCAAGATCCGCAATGAAAGGACGCTCGATGAATCGTTGTTTAACGTGATCGAAGTTCTCATCCCCGAAACAACAATAGGGTGAATCGGCATAGGACCATTTGATCAGTTCAGCAATTGTCGAACCCGGTGTGTCACTTTCGTCTCCTTGTCTGGTCGATTCCATCTCCAAAGCTTCCCACGACCAGGCAGAGATGCTAGGCGCATGTCCCTCGCCAGTAGTATGTAGCGTACAGTAATAATAATGTTCGCCATTTTCAAAAAGAGCACGAAATGACTTTCTGGCAGCAGCGGCGATTTCTATCGCCAGCGTCTCTATTTCTTGCATCGGCTTCATGATAATGGTCCTCCTTTCCATTAGTCGATCAGCTCAGGTTATTTAAGAACGCTCGTCAATCAGCCGTTCTAGAAATTCCGCAAACGTTGAAGCATACTTGTCGATCAAATCATTCATGAGATCATAACACATGATCGGAAATTCCCCCTGTTTATCTCTAGTAGACGTATCAAAAAAATAAAGCTCGTCGCTATCCGGCACGAACAAGTCCAGTCTGTGGGGAAACCGACCTACCCACCATTCCTCGGCTTTATTCAGTCTATGTATGTAAAGAAGGTCGCCGTCGTAATACTCTCTATGTTCCGGAGCTGCGATCGCTAGAATATTGCCGTCTCCCAACCGGGCATTACCGTAATGAACCAGCCACCAGCGATAAGATGGCGGCAGGCAGAATCCTAATTCCTCTTCAGCTTCTGCTATCCAGCTTTCTTCCGCACCATGGCCAGGAAACCATTTTAAAGCGGAGGTCGTTTTCAGTTTTTCTGCCAAACGCTCATACATAAGTTCGATCCCCTCTCCTTATACATGGGTTTATTGTAAGTTTTGGATATCTCTCCAATCTTCTACAAATGATATGGCGGCGCTTTTCCTGCTACAATGTTATCAGGATGAACGTCAGTTGGCTCATAGTCATTCATACGGAGAAGGATATACTCAATCTCTTCTAATGGCATCTGCAATTTTTGGCTGACTTCATAAAGACCCATGTCTTGCGAAAGTAGTTTCCGTGCTTGATTTAGCTTTCCATTTAGCCAATTGTTTTCAAGCATCCATTTTTTCACCAGATCCAGTAGTTGATTTTGAGTTTCCTTATCTGCATGCTTATTATATTTAGCGACTGACTCTGACAAATAGTTACAAAGGTGACTGCCTAATACCTCACGTTGCTCATGCTTGGACATCCGTTGGTACTGTTCATAACTTATGCTGATATCTAATTCGAGGGTATGATCCCTGCTATCAAAACGTCTGGATGTTGTTCGACCATAACTTTCAGGTAAAACACGCAATACAAAAAAGATATCATAGGGAAACTTCCATGTATTTGCTAATTCCTCTAAGGGCAGCAGCTCATCTCTCAATTGACCCACACACGTTCCATGTGTATCCAAAGTAAAAACTAGTTTCATACATACCTCCCTCTCCCACACTTAAGGAGTATCCGGATCATCTGTTATTTTCTGAGATCGCTTCGCAGCCTTTCGACAAGAGCCACTGCTCCATAACTTCAAACGCCTGCCCCGCATCCTGTTCATAGAAGACAGCCACCTCTTGCTGGTAGGCATAATTCAATCGTACATAGCCGCCCAGCTGCCGGTAGAACAGGAAACAAGCATAGGCATTCTCAATGGACAAATCCGGCGGAAATTCGTTTTGGCATAAGTCGGCCAGTTCGGGCAGCGTAAGCTGATCCTGTCCTTGTGGCAAACGCAAAAAGAGATGGCTCCGAGTGCCCGTCCACGGTTCATAGTAGATGCTCTCCCCTTGGCTGATTCCATACACCTGACGATATATTTCATCCAGCACCAAGGCGTACATCCCTTCGTCTTCCTGCTCCCG
This sequence comes from Paenibacillus sp. FSL R5-0914, assembly GCF_038004525.1. NCBI lineage: Bacteria > Bacillati > Bacillota > Bacilli > Caryophanales > Paenibacillaceae > Paenibacillus > Paenibacillus sp. FSL R5-0914. The sequence continues at coordinate 48,290 of NZ_JBBORH010000006.1, read as the reverse complement.
TGCCTGCAGGGAAATCGCCTTTACGTGCTCCGCATGCCGAGGTAGCCAGAGCAGCCTAGCTGTCTGGGGATGTACTGCCAGAAAATCACCGTCCACCGTTGTACCTATAACGATACACTCGCCGATCTGTTGCTCACTAATGGGGCTGTTTTCGTCATGCTCCCATAATCCGTACTCGGCAAAAGGTTTAAGCACCTCCGCATCGGGAAGCTGAACATTCAACCACCCTCTGTAAGTCCCTTCACCGAATCGCCGCAAAAACCTGAGGTAGCCCTGTGGATAAACAGTAACGTCTTCCTTCGCAAGTGCTTGGTTTTGGCCGTCAGATAGCGGTTTTGGCTGAGATACGATGTACATAAATACTCCTCCTGTTAACTGAACGATCCTAACTTTTATTGAAAACCCAATTTTGCTAAAGATTGTTGTATTTCCCGGTCTGCTTTACTTTTGAAAGTTGCAAACTCCACTGAAGATAAAGATTTCGGAAGTTTCTGATGGATAAAGGAATCAAAATCGATTGCCGTCTTGAGAATACGAAGCGTGTGCAGCAAAGGTAGTTGCTCCATTCCCGCCAAACGGGTTAAGCCTTTACAATTCCTAATAGAAAGTTCCTCCAGTGCCTTCATTTCCTGGTTAAAGCTGATTTCCTTCAGTTGGATTTGATCCTCAATAACAAGTCTCTTCAGCGCTTGAAAGGCTGTAATATTGGTCAGGTCATGGAAGCCGCGGACTCTAGTAATCTCCAGGTTCTCGATTGTATTCTCTTCAATTTCATGAATGTGCTCCCGGCCTCCAAGCAAAATGCGAAGGTGCTCCAGCTTCCTCAGCCGGTTAATACAATGTAACGGCAGTTTGCTGATCGAATGCAGCGCGAGATAATTCAAGTTCTCCAGATAACCTATAGCATCAAGGTTTTTAACCTTACCTCCTACATGCAATTCCTCCAGATCAGAGAACTCTCTAAAATATTGCAGGTTGAGGGTCTTTTTATCCGAGATAATGTTTAATTTATTTAGAGAGTGCAACGTATCAATCCCCAGAATTTCCGAATTCTCCAGCTCGTATATGCCTATGCTCAAACTGCGCAGGTGATCCAGCTTCGCCAATGCTTCAGTGTTATGTGCCTGGGTGAGACTATCGAGGTGCAGCATTTTCACATGAGGAATCCGCAAGAGAGTATGACAATCAAAAGACAGCGAATAGTGGGCGTAGAAACGTACTCCGAAATCCTCATTCCAGCGCGCGCAAAGCTCATCCACTTCTTCCAATATGGAGCCATAAAAATCCGGGTGAGAAAATTGAATAATCACTTGGTTACCGTCGTGCAAATCCCGCTCGATCAGATCCCGGTCCAGCAGGGCAGGATTATTGATCAGAATTCTTTTTTTCCATATTTTCCGCATCCATTAATCCTCCTTTTTTGCCATTGATCACAAGCCCGTATTTACTGAAAATCCACGATTTGCTCAAATCGTGAATCGCATCATGGCTTATACGCACAGAAGGCTTTTGCTCCTTCATAGCATCTGCGTCATGCGCCGAGAAGCGAAGCGGCTTTGTCATTTTATTAATAGAGTCTTTTATTTCATCGAAAAACTTATATGTTAACGGCTTATGATCCCTGATATCCTCATAGATATAATACTTCCCGTTTTCATCTTCCAAATCCATTTGAAAGCCTTTAGGAAATGAAAGCAAGATACACGGCAATTCATCCTCTGCCCATTGTCCGTAATAGGGAAAATGGACACCTTCATTTCTCGCAAAAAATCCGGAGCCTTCATTATCAGACGCAACAGAAATGGAATAAACAAAGAATGGGTGACCATCATTCCTTTTTTCCTCTGCCGTAAAATAATGATAAAATGACTGATACGCCTCATACACCTGATTCTGGTCATGCTCTGTCTGGGCATAATTGGTTAGATAAAATTGCGCTTGCTTATGTTCAAAAAGCTTCAAAACGCTTTCAAACTCTTCCGGCCTTATGAAGAATCTAAGTTTATAAAATCCACTGTTCTTTAATCTATCCATTTCTTTTCTCTCACCGCCATGTTCTAAAGTGTCATCTCAGATGACCTTAGCCATTTGCTCATGTATTTTCAAAATTCATATTTCGCAAATCGTTCTTTGAGAGTTTCTTCGTGCGGGATCCACTCCCAATCGCTCCATAATGACATTCTTACGAGTTCTGACAGCTTATCTACGGCTTGTGCCGGACTCGTAATGCTAATGAAGTCGTCAAAATCCTCATTGCGGATATCCAACGCTTTCTGCAAATAGTCATCGTTAAGACGCTCTTCTTTGAGTTGTTCATATTCATCCCTCGTCCACTGTTCACAAAAGATTCTTTCGGCCTCAATATCTCCATTCTCGAACAACGACAACTCGAATATTTCCTCATTTATATATCCGGCGGTCATCACTGGCTCCTCGATAAGCCGAGACAGCGTTTTGCCGATCTTCTTCACCGTACCCCATACAAAATAATCATGGAGCACGCTGATCCAGTACTCGTTGCTTTTGCTTACGTACATGACAACATTGAACTCTTGAGCCTCATTATTTGGCTTGCCTAATACTGTGGCATGCCCTTCGCTTAGCTCTCTTAATGCTCCGACAGTCTTCTCAAGGTTGTTCGACTTGATATGCAAATTTGCGAATGATCTTCCCACGAGATGGCCTCCTCTAATCGCTTTCTTATTCAGACTAATTCTTATTTATATCCTATAGATTGTATCTAAGTATGTCTCTTATTTCCATTATAGTGATCATTTGTCCTGAGTCTTCCTACTTTTCACCTGAATTTTGAAAATGACCTTTACTAGGGAGAGATACTGTATTGTTGCTTCAAGCTGAGCTAGATCTCGATAACACAGTCATGACTGTGGTTTTGTGTTCTTTATAAAAATCCATATTTGCATCCCTGAGGTTAATATGCCGTTACTCTATTCTAACTTGGACATATCGTATTATGAGACTTTTTCCAAAAAAAGCATCTGAGGGGTTGGTTAGATGAAAGGTGTTTCTATTATTACCTGTACAAATCGTCAAAATTATTTAAACAACCTACTCCAAAATTACAACAGACAACGATATGCCCAAAAAGAACTCATCATTATTATCAATAACAATGCAATTCCACTTTCCCCCTACCAACACTTAGCTAAAAAATACAAAAACATAAAGATATTTCGTAAGCCAGAACATCAAACTCTGGGTTCATGCTTAAACTATGCCGTCACAAAATGCAAATATCATACCATCGCCAAATTCGATGACGACGATTATTATGCCCCTCATTATTTGACAGAAAGTATTCAGACATTAAATAGAACAAATGCTGATATTCTTGGAAAACGAGCTCATTATATGTATTTAAGTGGTTCAAAGACTTTAATCCTTCGTTTCGCGCATGACGAACATCGAACAGTTACCCATCTCCCAGGCGCTACACTCGTCTTCAAACGTAAAGTATTCGATCATGTGAAATTCCCTAATAAAAACGTGGGTGAAGATGATCTTTTTTGCAGCAGAAGTAGAAAGAAAGGTTATAAGGTTTATTCTGCGAGTAAGAATAACTTCGTAGCCATCCGTAGAAAAAACTCTTCAAAGCACACATGGATCATCAGTGATAGCACTTTAATAGCAAACCATAAGATCATCCGTAATATTAAAAATTACAAAGCATTTGTTGGACGCAGTCCAAAGATCAAATTATGAAACGGGCTACAGATTCCACTATATCTGCTGTATCTATTCTGACCTGTACGAAACGAGCTGACTGTATAAATACACTGTTTGATAACTATCGACGACAAAATTTTAATCTTAAAGAACTTATCGTAATCATAAATAATGATAGTTTGAAGATAGATGACTATACAGCTGCTGCAAAAAAACATAAGAATGTGTGGGTTTTTAAAGTACCGGAACATCATTCTCTCGGTTATTGTTTGAATTTTGGTGTGCAATTAGCGAATTATAGTTATATTGCAAAATTTGATGATGACGATTATTACGCTTCCAACTATTTAACTGATAGCATGCAAATACTCCATAAGACTAAAGCAGATATCGTTGGAAAACGGGCTCACTATATGTATTTGAATGATAAGAAGTTACTTTTGCTTCGTTACCTCCGAATGGAGAATAAATATGTAACCAATGTTCAAGGTGCGACCCTACTCATTAAACGCAAGGTGTTCGATCAGATTTCTTTTCCAAATCGGAACAGAGGTGAATGCGTTAAATTTTGTGCTGATTGCGCAGCTCATGGCTTTAAGATTTACGCAGGTAATAAGTATAACTTCGCTGCAATTCGTAGAAAAAACTCCAAAGATCACACCTGGATCGTCAGCGACAAGAAGCTTTTATCAAAAAGTGTTAAAGTTATTAAAGTAAAAAACTTCAAAAAATACGTCACTCGAAACTGAATTAATGAAATACGAAATGCAGACTTTGGCCAGATCGAGTTATTTGCTGATGTTACCGGACACTGTTCAATAACGAGAGACTACCATTTGTGCGGTAATAACCCAATAAAAAGACTGGATGGCAACATAACCATCTTGCTATCCAGTCTTTTTATAAGGGCTTCCAATCGTGAAATACCAAGAGTTAGTTTTATAAATTTCTAATACATAGAAGTCACGCTTCACTTTACTCACCTCGCTATTTTATTTATTTATTTTTTATTGCAAATGCAACAATTATGAGATAAGTTAATATATATTATTTATTGCATTTACAACAAAATACGCGCTAAGGAGTTATTTATGAAGGAAATCCTACGTGAAATTGGAATGATAGCTAGGGCATTAGATTCAATAAGCAATATAGAATTTGCAGAACATGACCTTACAAAAGGGCAATATTTGTACCTTGTTCGAATATGTGAAAACCCAGGAATAATTCAAGAAAAGTTAGCTGAGATGATAAAAGTAGATCGAACAACAGCTTCACGTGCAATTAAGAAATTAGAAATTAATGGATTTATTGAAAAGAAAGAAGACAATCAAAATAAAAAAATAAAAAAACTATTTCCTACAGAGAAAGGGGTTACTTTGTACCCATACATAAAAAGGGAAAACGATTATTCCAATAAGGTCGCATTATCTGGATTCTCCGAGAGTGAAGTAGAACATATTTCCACCATGCTGCAGAGAGTTAGAAAAAATGTAGAAAAAGACTGGGAGTTAGTCAAAAAAGGAAACAAAAGAGATTATTGACTTAGTAAACGGAGGACAAATAAAAATGACCATAAATATAAAAAAGTGTACGTTTGAAGATTTAGGGTTGCTCCAAGAAATCAGTGTTGAAACATTTAACGATACATTTCAGAATCAAAACTCACCTGCAATTATGAAAGCTTACTTAGATCGTGCTTTTAATTTGAAACAATTAGGAAAAGAATTATTAAATAATTGTTCGGAATTCTATTTTATTTTTTTGAATAAGGAAGTTGCTGGGTATTTAAAGCTAAACTTTAATGATGCCCAATCAGAAAAAATGGGTAATGATTCGCTTGAAATCGAGAGGATTTATATCAGGGGGAAATTTCATAAACGGGGACTAGGTAAATACCTGATGAATAAGGCATTAGACATAGCAAAAGATCAGAATAAAGAGAAGATTTGGTTAGGCGTTTGGGAAAAAAATGAGAATGCAATTAAATTCTATGAAAAAATGAATTTCGTTCAAACAGGGACTCACTCTTTCTATATGGGTAATGAAGAACAAATTGATTTTATAATGACTAAAACACTCATTTAATATTCTCATATTTCGTGAACCAGAACATCATCAGAAAAAAAATCGGCACCAAGTATATAGCTATATGCTAACTAGGTGCCGGCTGATAAACGCCTATAATAGATTTAAATTAATAGCACCATGTTTACGAATGCGGACAGGATAAATCTGCTCAACACCAAATGAGTGCATATATGCTTTATAGGAATCCGTATATTCTTTTGGCAATAAAGCCATTATAACTCCTGCAAAACCGCCTCCATGTACCCTGCAGGCTCCTGCCCCCTTCTCCTTGATAAACAGCTCAGTTAATGCCAAATATAGTGTCACACCCTGTTCAGTAGGAGTAGAGTTAGAATAGCAATTTTGCAGCCATTTCCAGGATGAGTTTCCAGATTCATTTACGAGTCTTATGAAGCTGTTTGCATTATCGTCTGTCAAAGCTTTTACTTGTTGATCAACTCGAATGTTTTCCTCATAGAAATGCAGTGCTCTCAATACAGCTCTATCTCCAACACTCTCTCTAAGTTTGTCCAGGTTGTCCAATATATCTTGCTTTTCTAAATCACGAAGCACATTTTTCCCAAGTTCTCGGGCAACAGCCTTCATTTCTGTTGGAATTGAGGAGTATTCTTCACTTAAATCTGCATGGTTTGCACCTGTGGGGACAATAAATAACTCATAACCTTTGTCAATGGATGAAAAATTTAATGTAGTGATCAGCGGAGCCTCGATGGTTTTAAAATCAATCGAAATTAGTCCCCCATATCCACAAGCAATTTGGTCGAGCAAACCCGATTGTTTGTTCCACTCTGAATTCTCTGCATATTGGCCTATCTTGGCACAGGTAACGACATCCATCTCGTTATTGTTGTAGAAGAAATTAATAATTGAACATATCAACATCTCAAAAGAAGCTGATGAGCTTACACCTGCTGCACTTATGACATCACTTGTGATACAAACATCAAAACCGCCTAATTTATAACCGTAACGTTCAAAACCGTCCAAAATCCCTTTAACTAAGGTATATGTTCCTGAAAGGTTAAGGCTATTCCCACTCGAATTCAAATCAATATTGAAGTCTTCGTTATAGGTAATGCTTTTTATACGAATAATATTTTGATCATTTTTCGCAGCCGCTCCAATACAATCCATGTTTATACTGGCAGCAATTACTTTACCCAGATTATGATCTGTATGATTGCCACTAATTTCACTGCGCCCTGGTGAGCTAAAGAGAAACACTTCGCCCTCTGCAAATTTTTTTACATATTCCTGAACCAAGGTCTTATATCTTTGCTTTTGATCGTTAATGATAGATGGAACATCACCATACAGACTTTCTAATGTTCTTTGAAATTCTTTTGATTCGATCAGTTGAATTGTTTCTGTAATTGATGGCATCCTTTGAATTCCTCCATATGTATAATTGCTCAAGAAGAATATAGCATTTATTAATTATTTCATACTAGTGAAAAATGTAACTTTTATATGGATGATTATGACTTATAATTCCTCAAATATATATATTTAGTGTATATGTTGCGTGCCAAGAGCTTTCACCGTAACGCGCGGTCGTTGCGCTGTGATAACTAAATAAAAAGACTGAATGCCATAGCAAGATAGCTATATGCATCCAGTCTTTCTTTTTAAAAGCTATAATCGTAAAATTTCTCTGCATTACTTACGCTAGACCATATATCTGCGCTTTCCCCACCTATATACCAATAAGCGATTCCGGCTAGATTGTTCTTAACGCTTAAATCGTATTTCGCTATTAAAGAACGGCCATCCTCAATCCAGATCGTGTGCTTTATGGACTGCTTCGAATAGTTGGCAACATATTGTCCTAAAGTCTCATTCCATACAGGTTTCATTCCATAGCTACTAATAATCTGATTTTGCTCCGGAAGCGAGATATACTTTGAAGATGAAACCGTACCATTCTGATTCAATGTCCAGTCCCGATTATATAAAGGCAGTGCCAATATAACCTTATGGCTGGGTACGTCCTTTAGTACAGTATCCACTGCATGTTGATCAAAAGGAATAGAAGCATTGGACCCTGGAAGCTTACTCCCGTCATAATGTTCGTCATAACCCATCATCACCATATAGTTCACTTGCTTACCTAGTGCAGCGTAGTCAAAAGCATCTGTCCAATCTGTTCCAAGATCAGGAGAGACGTCTATTGATAGCTTCGCGTTAAGAGCATGCATTTTCTCAGCTAATAATGTAATGAACGAGGTCAAATACTCACGATCGTCAGGCGCTACATTTTCAAAATCAATGTTTAGTCCATCTAATCTATATTTGCTCACTAAAGCTACTAATTGATTTACTGCAGTATTCCTTGTGGTTACACTCGACAACATTTGATGGGTCGCTTCTTGATCCGATCGATTGCCTACCATCGCCCATATTTTCTTATTATTCTTCTTTGCCCATGTGATCAGCGAAGTATCCGTTGAATCCGTTACTGCACCTGTTTTTCCTACATAATACCACCGTGGTGATAAGGTGTTAACGTTGGATTTCAGAACCGTATTCTCATATTGTGCCGTCGTCTGCCCATATTGCCAGCCTATAACGATTCGATCCTCCGGCTCATCATCGAGTTCTGCTGCCCAACTCTCATTTTGCAGCACTCGGTCAATGAGGACGGCCGTTTCCTGTCTAGTTATAGGATCAGAGGGTCGGAAATTCTTGCGATTATCCCCCTTCATTAAACCTAGATCATTTACAGTTGCAACAGCTGATCTTGCCCAGCTAGCAATTTCATTTCGATCATTGAACGAAGTTAGAGCATGAGTATGGTTTGTTTGCTTTAAAGCTTTGGCCATCCATACAGCCGCTTCCTGCCTGGTAACTGCTTTTGCTGGCGTGAAAGTAGTTGCCGATGTGCCGTTAGCCAGCTCAAGCTGAACAGCTGCCTGTATCCAGCCGTAATACCAAGCTTTTTTAGCTACATCTGTATAAGGAGATACTGGACTGACTGCCGGATCAAGCTTTAGCAGACGGTCAAGAACCGTAATGAATTCCGCCCTAGTAATTGATTGAGTAGGTGAAAAGCTTGTCGCCGTTGTGCCGGTTAATATGTTGCGGTGATACAAATCTATAATTTCATTTTTAGCATAGCTAGTATCTATATCCTTAAAAGGCGCCTCATCATCAGCCGATATATGTTGAATAAATACTCCCGCTACAAGCACTACTACAAGTATCGTAATTACAAATCTACCAAATCTATTGTTCACGAGATGATCCTCCTCGGATATAATCTTCGAATTATACCAAGGATAGAAGCTATAAACACTGCTAAAATATTGGTAGAGCGCAAAAAAAATAGGGCATCCCACTAGCCGTTACGACTATTAGGATCCCCCTATGATTTAAAGAGCCCGAAATAAAAGCTCCCCTTTGGATTGAATGTATTGATACATCGCACCACACACCACTAATATCAACATTCCAATACCTAACAATATGAGATTACCGTTCAGATCGGCTAGAAGAAGACTCAAACCAACTGGAATCAGTAAGCTTATAAAGCCTATCAACATCGCAACTAAAACAGATGCACTTTGTTTGACTACCGATACTTCATTTGTCCACTCCAGTTTAGGTAACTTCAAATTAACGAGTACACCAGTCATTGCAGTAAGACAAGCATATAAGACGGGAATAACCAATAATAGCAAACTTTCCATCCATCCGGTGTCTAGAGATATCATGAGGAGCAGACTACTGACAACTACAATCGGCACGGTAATCGTAAGATTCACTGCGATTTTACTTAGCAATATCGTTATTGTCGGCACAGGTGCGCTTTTTAAAATCCAAATATTATTACCTTCGAGCGAAATAGAACTGGATGTCGTACAGCTTAAAGTTACAAAAACGGAAACAAACAGTGGAGCCAGTCGATTCAGATAATTTGAAAGCTCTGGTATCTCAACGAGTTGACCTAGTTGGTCTGCACTAACGAACAGTAAGGCGATCGCTAACACAAGTAACATTACCATGCCTATACTCGTGTTAAGTACATAGATAGAAGAACTAAAATAGCGACGCAGCTCTTTTTTATACAATGTGTAAAGCGGTGAAGATACTGCAAGTGATTTCATTTGATATTTATTTTTTGAAAAAGAAGTCGTTAGACCTGTGTGGATCGCTTTATATTTGCTACCAAGCACGATGGTAAACAGCATAAAAGAAATCAGCGAAAACCCAATAAACAATACTAAGGAATCAAACTGAAACGAGCAAACCGCATTTACATACATAAGCGTCAAAGGATACAAGTTGTATATTTGATCAGCAATTTGAGCGCTCATATCCGCAAGTAATTGTGGATTGTTACCATTTATTTGACCTGAACCAACAATTATAGCAATAATTACAACAAAAGTTAGGATGAGCGTTATTATACGACTTCCTTTAAATCTTGAGGAAACCCAGCTGATCAGAGCACCTATAATCGTTGCAGCTATGATCGGCACTAATGGAATAAATAACAGTGTCATCAAAAAATACAAATAATATAGTACGCCGGGATTCACCTTTATAGCATAAACAATGCCTGCAGGTACCATCACCATCAAAGAGAAGAATAGGTTTAACACATAAAGCTGAGCCACCCGACTTGCTACAATATGACTCGTTTTGATTGGCAGCGACATTACGAGATCGTAGTCTTTGGAGCCAAATAATACACCACTAGCCTTATAGATCGTTGTAAAAAATCCGATTAAGCAAGTAACTGCCATCATTATCGCAAGGAGCAGCTCTGGCCGGCCAATCTGTTCAAGGGTCTCTGCTATCATATAGCTATAACCAAATGAAACCACAGCCATCATAACAATTCCAATTAGGATCCCGATGGTCAGCCACAGCATTTTTTGTCTTTCTTTCACATCACGTGTGTGCAAAGCTTTATTTAACCCAAAGGAAGAGATCAGCTGAATCTTCGTCAATCTCCAGATATTAATCATGCTTAATCAACTCCAAAAATACATCTTCAAGGCTGCTGTCACCCTTCACCTCTTCTGTTTTCCCATGCGTAATCAATTCTCCCGCTTTGATAATGGCAATCTTATTACAGAGCTTCTCCGCTACATCCAGTACATGCGTTGAAAAAAAGATCGCACTGCCCTGACTGCAAATCTCCGTCATGATTTTTTTAAGCGTGTGTGCCGCTTTTGGATCAAGTCCCACAAAGGGCTCATCCAGCACTAACAGCTTCGGTTTATGTATCAGTGCTGAGATGATCGCGAGCTTCTGCTTCATACCATGAGAATACGAGGAGATTAAATCCCCCAAATGAGATGTAATCTCAAATTCATCGCCATATTTCTTAATCAACAACTCCCGATCTGCTTTCGATACACTAAAAAGATCACCAATAAAATTCAAGTATTGAATGCCGGTCAGATGATCGTATAGATCTGGATTATCTGGAATATACGCAGTGATCGCTTTGCAGGCTAAAGGATCTTTTTTGATGGAATATCCACCTATTTCGATCTCCCCCTCTTCAAAATCAAGAACACCTACTACTGCCCGAATCGTCGTTGTTTTCCCCGCGCCGTTATGACCGATAAAGCCATAAATATCGCCTTTCTCGACCACTAAGTTCAAGTCATTCACTGCCTTCTTACCGCCCTTATAGCTCTTGGTAAAATGCTTTATTGTCAACATCTTGGCACTCCCTCTCCGTTCGTATTCGTATTAGTAACTTTCATCATGCAATCAATGCCTACCGTTTCATACATTGTTAGGATAGTTTTACTATAGTACGTTTATCCTGTCCATTTAGTTCATTCCTTCATATAAATAAATTTTTCTTTATAAAAACGAAAAAAGAGAGGGGCTCTCCCCTCTCTTTTATAATCCTGTTTATACGTATTTATGGATCGTTGCGAGCAGTTGATCAGCTACATAGTCAACTCCGTAAGCAAGTTGATTGTGATCAAAGCGTATTTTCACAAAGCTCTCATCTGTATCAAGCGCATCGGCGAACAAACCAGCTAAACCACGTGCCTTGCGATCAATCTGTAGGAGCAACTCAATTCCATCCTCATTTGGAAAGAAAACGATTTCTAATTCGTCTAGTTGATTCCGGAACTGTGAGGGGGGAACGAATTCAAATTCTTGAACAAAATCTAACCCATTGATCCTGCCGTAACGCGGTGCATATTCACAAGTCACTTCACGAATTTGGAACCCGAGCTGATTCATCGCATCCAAAATAATAGCACAATATGGATGAGGGCCTACTTGAAGATAATCCTGATCCTTCGGATCAATTGCCTCTTTAATATCAAGTCCGGTTTGAATCCAAACCGGCGATCTACCTAACGTCACTGGCGTTATCGCCGGAAGCTGGAATGAGACAGGAAATTCATAGACCTGCTCCGCCACTACTTTAAATTTACTTGCTAACAGGAATTTGGATACCGTCGCTTCCACTTCCATCTTCTTATCGTTCAGCTCTTTCAAGTAACGCGTCTTAACGAATGCGTAGACGTCATCGACCTCCTGATCCACTCGGCCACCTTGAATTCGAACGGAACCACTGATCGTATCACCTGCGTTCACGAAATCTTGATGGAGCATGAGATCTACTTTTGCCGCTCCAATTCCGGCACTCGCGAGCATTCGTTTAAACATTGACATTGTAATGAATTCCCTCCCTAATATTTGCATATTTAAGGATACGAAGGGAACCATCTGAGGTTTCATTTACGGGACAGTAAATGCCATGCTACTGACAAAAAAGAAGCATCCTCACCCAAAATAGGGTCGAATACTTCTTTTTATTCACAAAGTCTACGCTGAGGCGAACTGACTGTTATATAATCTGGCGTAATATCCACCGCTGGCTAGGAGTTGATCATGCGTACCACTCTCCACAATGTCTCCATCCTTCATGAAAAGAATGAGATCCGACTCCCGAATCGTTGACAATCGGTGGGCAATCACAAAGCTGGTCCGACCAGCGATCATAGTCAGAAAAGCTTTTTGAATCCGTACCTCAGTTAATGTATCAATACTGCTTGTAGCCTCGTCTAAGATGAGCATAGGCGGATCTACAAGCATTACTCGTGCAATGGTAAGCAGCTGCTTCTGTCCTTGGGAGAGATTATCCCCTGAGCCACTGATCTTCGTATCATACCCTTCAGGCAGACGTTTAATGAAGCTATGAGCATTAGCAGCTTTAGCAGCAGCGATGACTTCCTCCTCTGTAGCCCCAGGTTTTCCGTAAGCAATATTATCTCTGATCGTGCCCCCAAAGAGCCAAGTATCCTGCAACACCATCCCAAAATTACGTCGCAGACTGTCACGCGTAATGGTCTTAATATCCACACCATCAATCTTGATGGACCCACGGTCCACATCGTAGAAACGCATGAGCAGGTTTACTAGCGTCGTCTTCCCTGCTCCAGTCTGACCTACAATCGCAACTCGGGTACCGGGCTTCACTTCTAGACTGAAATCGTTAATCAAGGGACGTTCTGGATTATAAGCAAAGGATACTTTTTCGAAGGTAATGGTTCCTTGACTTGTACTCATGATTTTGGCGCCCTTAGAATCAGCGGGTTCTGGTGTTAGATCGAGAATGGCGAAGATCCGCTGCGCAGAGGCAGTTGCCGATTGAAGCTGTGTAATCACACCTGTTATTTCATTAAACGGCTTAGCGAACAAGTTGGAGAAGATCAAGAAACTGGACAGATCCCCTACCGTGAAATGACCCCGAATTACCATAACACTACCGATCATAGCTATAACTGAGAACGTAACGTTATTTACTAGCCGCGTTGTCGGATTGGATAAGGAGCCATAAAATTGTGACTTCACACCGGTCTGATATAATGTCTCGTTTTGTTCTTCAAACTGAGACATTGCACGTTCTTCATAATGATAAGCGGTGACTACTTTTTGCCCACCGATCATTTCCTCCACATAGCCATTGAGACCACCGAGAATCTTCGCCTGCTCTTTAAACATCTTTTGAGATCGCATCGTAATAAATCTGGCCACAAAAAAGGTGGCGGGTGCTGACAGAAGAACTACTAAGGTCATCAGAGGACTGATGTACAACATAAGCACAATTGCCCCTACAATGGTGATGATCCCTGTAAGCAGTGTGGAGAAACCTTGCAGCAGTCCATCAGAGACGGCATCCATATCGTTAACAAACCGGCTGATACTGTCTCCTTGCGGGTGGTTGTCGTGAAATTTTAAAGGCAAAACATTTAATTTATCAAAAAGCTCCCGCCGTAAGTCATATACAGTCCGGTAGGCGATTCGATTCGTCAGATAGGTAAGGAGCCATCCAAAAAAGCTGCCGACAATATATACCGCTGCCAGAATCAAAAGCAGTCTAAGTACGGCGTCAAAATCCACCTCTCCCGGTCCGATCATAAAATCAATGGCTTTACCGATAAGTAGTGGTCCGATTAGACTGGCGATCACACTGAGTAACGCGCATATAACTGCCCCAATAGCTATTTTTCTATAATGTCCTGTATATACAATTAGTCTTTTCCAAATGTTGTTTTTGTTCATTGGCCCGACTCCTCACTCGATAGCTGGGACAGGCAGATTTCTTTGTACACTTCACAACCACGCATCAGCTCCTCATGGGTTCCGATACCGGCGATCCGCCCTTCCTCAAATACCATAATTTTATCCGCTTGCCTTACAGTGCTCACCCTCTGCGAGACAACGAGTACGGTCATTTGCTGGCTGCTCTCTTTGAGCGCTTTACGTAGAGCCGCATCAGTAGCGAAATCTAGCGCACTGGAGGAGTCATCCAGAATTAGAATCGACGGCTTACCTACCACTGCACGAGCTATGGTCAAGCGCTGCTTTTGCCCCCCGGATAAATTAAGTCCGCCACGTGATACCTGAGTATTCAATCCTTCTGGCAATTTACGAATAAACTCTTCCGCCTGAGCAACAGAGGCTGCTTGCATGATTTCTTCCTCGTTTGCGTCTTCCTTACCCCAACGAATATTCTCAGCGATTGTTCCAGTAAACAACACTGCTTTTTGCGGCACAATCCCTATTTTCTCACGAAGCTGATGCAGCTTATAATCTCTGACATTCACTCCATCCACTTTAACTTCACCTTGCACTGCATCATAAAAACGTGGAATTAAGTTCACGAAAGTAGATTTACCAGAACCCGTACTGCCAATCAGCCCCACAGTTTCTCCGCGGTTAATGACTACCGAAATATCCTCTAATGCCAATTCTCCTGTTGTATTATAACCAAACGATACATGATCGAATGATATGGCAGGAGCGGTATGATCAGGTTCAGTCATCACAACATTCCCGTCCTCGGACACGGATGCTTTGACACTCAGCACTTCATTCACACGATTGGCAGAAGATGAGGCTTTTGTAAAAATAATGACCAAGTTGGAGACCACTATAAGTGCCAGCAAGATTTGAGTGACGTAATTGATAAAGGCAATGATCTCACCTTGAGACAATCGCCCCCCATCAATGTGAATTCCACCTACCCATAAAATAGCTATGATCGCCGCGTTTACTACAAGTGTCGTCATAGGTCCAAGTAAAGCGGAAATCCGCGAGACCCGGATCGCTGTAGTGGTTAAATCCTCAGATGAGGCATCAAAACGTTCTTTTTCCGTACGTCTCTTCGCAAAAGCACGAATGACTCGTATCCCCGACAAATTCTCACTAAGAACGAGCGCAAGGGCATCCAGCTTCTGCTGGTATTTTCGATACAAAGGTGCACTTCGAGTGATAATAAAATATAATATAATGCCAAAAATCGGCGTTGCCGCTATTAAAATCAGCGATAATCTAAAATCCAAAATCATGGACATTATGATAGCCCCGATGCAGATAAACGGCGCACGAATAACCAGGCGAATCAGCATAGCCACTGCAATCTGCAGCTGGTTTACGTCATTGGTAATTCTGTTAATCAGCGTAGGCGTACCGAACGTATCCAGCTCAGCGTACGATAAAGATGTAATATGTTTGAACATTTTATTACGAAGCGTCGTGCCGAATCCCTGAGATGCTCGTGCTGCATAGTATTGGCACACCATGGAGCAACCGAAGCCAAGCAGAGACATCAGCACCATCAGGCCACCCATACGGTATACATAAGCACTGTCATGATTTCCTACCCCGTTATTGATGATTAACGCGACAATGGTAGGCAAAATCAGCTCCAGAATCGCTTCCATCAACTTGAAGATTGGACCGATGATGGCTTCTTTTTTGTACGGTTTTAAATAGACTGCAATTTTAAACAACGTCATCCACACCCAACATAAGAAGTATTTAAGCACTTGAAATATGTATAATAACAGTTATGATTATGGCATATCTACTCACATATTAATAATATTTGATTCGTATCGCTCCCATACGATTAACATATCTCAAGTTCGGAGGATTCTTTTTATGGATATTAGACAGCTTAAATATTTTATGGCTATCGCTGAGGAAGGGCAGATTACTTCTGCAGCCAGAAAGCTGCAAATGGCTCAGCCTCCGCTCAGTCAGCAGCTTAAGCTGCTTGAGGAAGAACTAGGCGTCAAGCTTGTAGATCGAGGTCCGCGCAGTGTACAACTTACCGAAGCAGGAGCCATTTTGCGTGACCGGGCTCAACAAATTCTGGAGCTGGCTGATTCCACTGCCCGGGAGCTCAATGATTTTGTCAAAGGCTTAAAAGGAACTCTTGCCATTGGCACTGTCTCTTCCTCAGGAGCGACCCTGCTCCAAGATCGACTATGTGAGTTTCACAAAACGTATCAAGGCGTTAAATTTGAAATCCATGAAGGGAATACCTTCAGAATCATCGACCTTTTGAACAAGGGCATTGTAGAGATTGGCATTGTCCGGACACCCTTTAATGCTACAAATTTAGAATGTCTTTACACACAAGCTGAGCCTATGATTGCCGTAATGACTCCAGAGTATGACTGGAAAACAGATGAAAACTTCGTTGAGATCGGTGAGTTAAAAGATAAGCCGCTCATTATCTACCGCCGTTTTGAGCAGCTTATCCGGGAAACCTGTCTTGAGAATGGTTTTGATCCGCTAATTTTCTGTATGAATGATGATGCGCGAACAACACTGCTCTGGGCAAATGCTGGTCTCGGCATCGGAATTATCCCCAAATCCGCTTTCGAATTAACGAGTAATCGTAATTTGATTTATAAAGAAATCAGTAGTGAGTCGCTTCGCACGCGGGTCGCCGCCGTCTGGATCAAAGATAAATACTTATCATCACTAGCTTCCAAGTTTATTGAAAGCTTTAAGAATGGTTAAACAACAGGCATGTTACTATATATGTAGCGATCGCACCGAAGAACTCTATTATTCTATGAGTATCTTGCCATTCTCGGCGAACGCAACGTTCAATTATACGGAGATTACTTCCCGATTCGCTTCGACTACTTGGATACGATAGAGGGTGACAATTTATCTTGCCAAGTCCATCCTAAGCAATCGTATATTCGAAGTGAATTTAATGAATTTATGGAGCAGCAAGAATCCTATTACATTATGGAGAAGCAAGGAACATCCCATGTCTATTTGGGATTAACGGATACTTGCACCGAAGAAAATTTCTATCAAGCGGTGAAGGCAGCGCAGGAAACGGCTATTCCTATCCCATTAAAAGACTATGTAAACGAGTTTGAAGCTGAAAAAGGCGACCTATTCCTCATTCCAACAGGTACAATGCATGCATCAGGAAAAAATAATCTTGTCCTCGAGATTTCATCAACAACATGGTGGTTTACGTTTAAAATCTATGATTTCTTGCGCAAGGAATGGATGGTAAACCTCGTCCGATTAATATTGATCACGCCTTTCCGAATATTGATTTCTATAAGAAAACAGCGTGGGTGCAGGAGAATTTAATCGCTAAGCCCGTACTATTACAATCCCAAGGTCGCAACGAAATGGTGGAACTTGGTCAACGAGAGGATCTACTTTTCTATGTACACCGATTACATTTAACTGATAAATGGGAAGATCATACGGATCACCAAATGGTCATGTTCAATCTCGTAGAAGGTGAGAATTATATCCTGCGACAATGAATCCGTCTCAGTCGAATTCCGGTATGCGGAGTCCTATATCCTGCCTGCTGCATTCGGTGCCTATCTAGTTGAGAATTTAGGTAGCCAGCCTTGTACGCTCATAAAAACTGTGGTATCCAAATCTTGGGATGTGAGCTTCCTTGAAGACTAAATTCGTTATCGCACTCGACGTTGGCGGGACCTTTATCAAGTCCAGTCTCGTCATGAATGGCTGCTCCATTCAAGCTTCTCAATTCCAAGTCCCTTCGCTTGCAAGTGAGGATGCCAGCACTACGCTCCAGCAATTCATGACGATCATGCAATACCAATATATGTTTGGAACAACATTATCGAACGATTTATCTGCTGCAGTGTGGCATATCGGAATTGCATTTCCCGGGCCATTTGATTATGAGCAAGGAATCTCCTATATCCAAGGTTTATGCAAGTTTGAATCGCTTTACGGTATGAATCTCAAGAAGATTATTCGTAGCTTGTTGGAAGCAAATAATGATCAGCCATGGGCAGCAGCACTCGTTCATGCACCTATTCGTTTCGAGAATGATACTAAGCTTTTCGCGCTAGGGATCAGTACCTTATTTCCACAAGAACGTTTTATCTCTTTAACACTCGGCACAGGGCTGGGCTCTGCTTTCATTGATCAAGGAAAAATCCGAATTGAGGGTGAGGAGTTCCTGGTAATGGAGAGCTCTATGATAAGCCTTATCGCCATACAATGATCGATGAAGTGTTCTCCCGTCCTGGTATTCTACATGCCGCACAGGAACGTGGATTTTGGATAGAAGGCATGGATGTGAAGGAGCTCGCTGATCTGGCAAGACAGGGAAACCTCGCCTATCAACAAGTATTCGAAGAATTTGGTTCGTGTCTAGCTGAGATGCTTGATCCCTATATCGTGGGCTTTGGAGCACAGCGACTCGTGCTTGGCGGACAAATCGCGAAAAGTTTTGATGTATTTGGACCTGCGCTCGAACAGGGACTACTACCACATCATCTATCTATTTATACATCTGAGCATGTTATAGAGAATACGTTCAAAGGTATTGATCAATTATTCTCATAAAAGACAGAAGGTCGGCTACCCATTATTTGAGTAGCCGACCTTTCACACCTCCATACGCTATTTACCGTACTCTATAATCATTTGAGGATTATTAGTCATTCTGATCGTAGTCATTTGCGAATAACCTGATTCAATACGGATCGGTTCTCCGCAATAATTCCCCCAGCCTAACGCTGGGTAGTACCAGCCTTGATTGATAATAAGCTGTGCTTTGATTTTTGCAGGAATGGTATCATTCAGAATTTCGAATGCCTCGATGACAACTTCCGCTCCCTCGTAATCGACGGGGACTTCAATGGTAATCTTATGGTGAGCAAGTGGAAGTTCTCTGCAAGTAAATCGTTGTTGGTACAGTGGCATACCAATATCACTATGTGTACCAATGATGTGCTTGGGCTGATCATCTACGTGAACATGCATCGTTCCACCAGTTTTATGTTTCTTATACATGAACTGAACGCCTGTACCGTAAAATGAGAATTCAATGGTAGATCCCGGAGTATTCGAATGCCACACCGTACCTATGATAGCTTTTGAATCTTGTAGGTGCTGCCATTCACCCTTATAGGTTAATGAATCGGTATCCGCATAACTAACTAATGTAGGCGGTTGATACATATAAGCTATTCGAGCAGCCTCGTTTCCGTTGGATTCTACGCGTAGAGTGGCGTCCGTATCTGCTAGGCCAACAGCATAGAAGTGAATATACTCTCGCATCGTTTGGAAATCATTAGTAACTATTCCTTTAGTAGAATCGTCTTTACGTTCCAAATAATAGTTGCGCATATCGTCTTTCCATTCCCACGCAGGTTGCTCTCCGTAAACATCTGGTTGTTCATCACTAGCTTTACGAACCCGGTTGGCACGGCCGGTAAGTCTCCCTATATGATTCTCAGGATAAACACTGAATCGTCCTGATTTCTGCCATTCCACATAATCGATGTGCTCAGGCATATCGATTGCTACACCAAGTTCTTGTATCTCAAGCTCAAGTTCAACATTGTCCACCGTATAGCGAATTTCAAATTTACCACTTGCGAACAGCTTCTGAACAAATAAAACTTTTATGCCTAGTGTGTAATGACCAGTAGTTGTGACTACAATCTGCTGGTCATTCTCGCAAGTTTCTACATGAATGGAACCTGGAATCCAATGACCAAGCTCGACACCAGTCAAATTCAAATGCGGGCCACCTGTAAGTATGACTCGATTTTGGAAAGTTGCTTGAGAGAGCATCGCTGATTCTTTGCAATATGTGAAAGAAACCATGTTGTTACGAATGAGATATTGCTCATCCGTTTCTTCGACCTTTAATGCTTCATACTGGGCATCACAGAATATGAACTTTCTTGTTGCAATTGGGAGCAGATATTCATCTACGACTATCCCATCCGATGTTTGAAACTGTAAATGTATGCGCTCTCGATCGCTCCAATCTCGTGCTGGAAGTTCGAGTTGCCCACTTGAGTATGGCTTAATATCAGGTCCATAGAAAGACGGTTGAGCAATAATTTGCCCATCCACGTGAATGCTGTAGCAAATGTTCACTTCATTCAGGTTAGTGTGATTGAACCAGTTACTAATTGAGATGACGAGTGGGGCATATCCTGGATTCCCTACGGTGCCTTCCATAATCCGAATTGGGGAGTAGGCTTTCTTAGTCATCCAATATTCAGGCTTTTGTCTGCGCCAGACATCACTCATATTCCCCCATTCTCCGTAACCTGCGGCAGTACCAATTGAATGCTGTTGATGTCGTTCGGGGACACCTTCTGGCAGGAAGAATATATCATCAATATTAGCCCACAATGCACCACCAAGCGCACCATGCGTATTTACAATTTTATCCCACATCTTATATACACTCTCACCCCAGAAGTTGCGTACGTTATTGTCTCGTTCAAGTTCCTCGATGTTATAACAAGCGATATGTGCATATTCATCATGAATAACAGGGGAAGAATAGTTAATTACGATATCTTTCTCAGACACCCCATAAGTGACTAAGTGATAATCCATATCATTTGTATAATCAATATAATGTGCGCTGTAAATATCGGTTGTACTGCCATCCTCAACTAAGAACGGATAACTGAATTTAGTTGGCCGAGTCGTCTCCTCTTGTTGAACGTACTGCAGTTGTCTTCTGAATTTATCCCCTTCCTCATTAGCGCGCCAGCCACTCTCATTAGCTAATGACCATATTATGACGCTAGGATGAGAACGATCACGTTCTATCATTTCTGCTAATTGATTCATATACCATGGTTCGTCATCCCGCCATGGTCCAGGTCCATTTGCATACTGGAAGTTAACGGCTGTTTCTTCCTCTACATACATGCCAAGCTCATCGCACGCCGCAAGAAACTCCTCCGATGGTGGATAGTGGGAGGTTCGTACGTAGTTAACATTTTGCTCTCGTAGCAATATGACATCCTGTATATCCATTTCTGGTGTTGTTGTTCTACCGAGCTTTGGATGGATACTATGGCGGCATGTGCCTCTTAATTTAATTCGTTCTCCATTAATGTAGATTTCTTTCGGATCTGTCCCGTTCTTTCCTGCGAAGCAGATTTGTCGGAATCCAACCTGTACTTCAGCTTGCTCGATCAATTGATGCTCATCGTCAAATAACTTGGCATGTAGGGTGTATAGATAGGGCTGCTCAGCATTCCATTTCTTTGGGTGTTGAATGTTGAAGGATATATCGAGGTGTTGTTGCTCAGGCTCAAAAAAGATAGAGTGCTCTTCAAGTGTTACGAGGGATTGTTGTTGGTCTGTTAGCTCCAATTGAACATAAGCAGCATTAGCTTGATTCAGTTCGGCACCTAATGATACATGCAAAAACGCGTTATTGTAAGCGGTGTCAAATTCAATGTCATAATGAAATCTAGTAAGATGCGTCTTAGGTACTGCAATAAGCTCTATCGATCTTAGAATCCCACCAATATTATGATGAGCGTATTTGCTACCAATTGAAGGGTCCCATATGTCATCGATGAATTCAACGACGATAGTAGTAGCTTGCCCAGCGCGGATCTGATCCGTAATATCACAATCCCATGTCGTAAATCCACCCTGATGATCACGGTTATACAAACCGTTTATCCATACCTTAGCTTTGGAATATATACCATGGAACCTTAGGATTACATGCTTTCCATCATAATCTTCTGGAATCATAAAAGAAGTTGTGTAGTAGTATGGTGTGTCATTTTCGATATTATAGCCTTGCATAGCAACTTCACCAGGAACAATGATTTCATGCCAATCATAAGAATCGAGGTTTTGTGCCTCAATATGTTCAGTTGAGAGTGGATTCATACTGAAATACCATTGATTCTCAAGACATGTATTGAGACATATCACAGGATCTTTCGTGCCCGAAGTATAGGTAGGCTTCGTAATTATTGTAGGTCTTTTCCATGCTGTCGAATTGTTTAGTACTGATGTTGCCATGATCATGCTAATTCAACCTCCGAACATAGATTGATGGATGCCTAGCGTCAATATCATTCCAAAATGGACATAGGAAGAGAACGAACCGCAGTCGTCTTCCTATGTCTTTCAGATGCAGGATTCGTCCAATTTTGACTATACAGTCTTAATCTTGATCGTTTTTATTTCATAAGGTGTAAAGGTCAGTTGCCAGCTGTCCATTAACATGACTTCTTCTTCCAAGGCATTCGATACATACACCGCTTGATGTGGATACGGCCACTTCAGCTCGATCGTCTCACGACCTCCAGCGGATTCATACATACGAAGAATGATGCCATCGTCATCCTCAGCCCATTTGACCGTCTCCAAGACAACATGCTCACTTGTAAAAGGAAGCAATGAACAACATCGATCCCATACATTCGTGCTCTGTAGCTCTGTAGCATCTACGGTGGATGCTGCAATATAAGCAGGTGGATGATTCAGCTCTGCTGCTGCTCGAAGTGTGTGTCCTTGGCGCCAATCGCCGGCATGTGGATACAGTGCATAGGTGAACTCATGATATCCCTGATCTGCCGATATATCCGGCCATCTTGGCGCACGTAGCAAGGAAAGACGAATCGTACTTCCTTGGGTATCATAACCATACTTACAATCATTCAGCACACTGACACCATAGCTATGCTCAGACACATCAGCGAAGCGATGACCACATACTTCATATTGCGCTTGATCCCAGCTTGTATTGCGATGTGTATTCCGCTCTAAAGCACCGAACGGTATTTCATAAGTGGCTCGACTTGTTACAACATCGAGTGGGAAGCCCACCTTCAGCAGCTTATGAGCTTCCTGCCAATCCACCTTTGTTCTAAACTCAATGCGAGCATGATGATGATATAGAACCATCTCCTGCTCAATCGTGGATTGTCCTATACGCCAACGGAAGCCTATAACATCAGCAACAGCTCCTGAGCTGATTAGCTTCTTCTCTAACAGAAATGCCTCTCCAGCAGACTGTTGCTCATAGCGCGGATCAATGTCCCACGCATCCCATAGCGTCGGACGATCATGGAAGAAATGGAACTGATTCGCCCGCTCTCCCGCCTTCACGATTTCACGATTCGCTTGTTTATCGTATAAGCTTATGATTTCTCCTTGTTCATTGAAGCGTATATGATAGTAGGCTGTCTCCCACTCATCAAGCAGCTTTGGTAATACTTTCGGCGATTCTGGCACTACAGCTACTTCATTTTCACTTACTAGAATCGTATTGTAGCCCATTGCTGGAACATTCGGTACGCGAATTCGAAGGATCCTGGTCGTTCCATGGCTACTAACTTCATAATCCAATGATTCACCATCCGTAGTCACGATCGATAAGCGATGCCATTCAATATTCGTAACACCTTGATCGATAAGATCCTGGGTAGTCAGCTCTAATACACAATCACGGCTCCAGCCCATACTATTCAATACAAGGAACGGTGTTCCTTCCATCGTCCCTTCGATCTGAACATGAGATGCAATGGCTGCCATCCCGATCTCTAAGCTTGTCTTCCCGCGCTGGAATATTTCCTCATACTCTCTCATCGATGTCTCATACGTTTCTGTAATGGCAGAACCCGGAATAATGTCGTGGAACTGATTTAATAAAATCAACTTCCATCCCTCATGTAAATCATGCTGTAACGTCGTTGCTTGTTCTGAGCTCAGCGATGATCGCACCAACGTAGACCATAACTCTGCTTCACGATACAGAACCTCAGCCTTCCGATTATTACGTTTGTTACGCCCATGTGTCGTATACGTACCTCGATGTAATTCAAGATACAGGTCACCGTACCAGCTCGGTAAATTTGGATTTGCTTCGGAAATACCCGTGAAGAATGCCTCCGCGCTACTAAATTGAGATGAGGGCTGACCGATCATGAGATCCGAGCGATGAATATATTCGAGCATCTCACGCGTGACACCACCACCGCCATCCCCATGCCCATACAATAACATTTGTTCCGGATGCTTAGCTTTCTCTTTATAAGATTGCCAATGTTCATGAACATCCTTCGGCTGCGTATCCTCGTTCACCCCATGATTGCAAAACGATAGCATTGACGTTCCATCAATGCCTACCCAATAAAACAAGTCATACGGAAATGGGTTCGTATCATTCCAATTCAGCTTCGTCGTCATGAAGTAACGCATGCCACCATGCTTCAAAATTTGCGGTAATGATGCACAGTAGCCAAAGGTATCCGGTAACCATTCTATAAAGGATCGCTTTCCAAATTCCTGCTGATAAAATCGTTGACCGTAGAGCATTTGCCGCATCAATGATTCACCACTTGGTATATTGAGATCCGGCTCCACCCACATGCCACCGACAAGCTCCCAGCGGCCTTCACGAATTCGTTCTTTTACACGCTCATATAACACTGGATCATTCAACTTCAAATACTCGAAGAGCAACGGCTGACTCTGTGCATACCGATATTCAGGAAATTCATCCATTAAAGCATTTACAGTTGAGAACGTCCGACTCGTCTTACGCACTGTCTCACGACATGGCCACAGCCATGCAATATCAATATGAGATTGTCCTACCATATGGATGACACCTTCGGTATTGCCACCGATCTGTCTTATTTGTTCGACAAGGTGGTGTTCAATTGAAGCTGCGGCACCGCCTGCAATCTTCTCTTGTGATAGCAAAGTAAATGCATCCATAGCTGTATATAGAGCTTCCATCACGCGAGTACGACGAAAATCTGACGCTGGTAGCAATTCCGCAGCATTCATAATGACGCTCACAGAATACATCAACGACTGCACTGTTGTGTTCACATAGACTAGCGTGCTATGAATCTTGCGAATGGGTGCATGAATGGTTGCTTGCTGATTTAAGGGATCCACAGGCTCCGGTACAGCATCAAACAGTTCAATCTCCACTTCGATTTGTTTGCCAACCCGATCAGGTAATTTTACAAATGGGTGATTTCGATCCAACCCTTGAAAGGACTGTCCGTTAATACGAAGCAGCCCTTCCCCACCTGATCCAGAGGTAAAATATAACCCTACTGCATCCTCAGGCCATTCGTTCGGAATGGATAACGTCGTACGCAGCATATACGTTGTACCTTGTTTGCTTGGGAATAAATCAAAGGCTTCGCTTCCTACAAAAGCGCGTTCCTCCGAATATTTACCCGGTAAAATATATTCTGTTGATTGTACGTCCCAGTCTTTAATGGGGATCGATTCGAGCCACTGTCGTTCAGATAACTCTCGAATGAACCGTTGTATTCTAATCATTAATAATCCCCCTGATCGTTCGTCCGCTTCATCGCACTCATTGTACAACCTGTAAATCGATGGACAATGTTTGCTCTACATTCGAGCCCATATAAAGTTCAAATCGACCCGGCTCGACGATCCACGTTAAATCTGCTGAGACAAATTGCAGCTCCTGTGATGAAATAGTAAAGTGAACGGTACGCTTCTCCCCAGGCTCCAAATAAATTTTACAAAAGCCCTTCAGCTCCTTATCCGGGCGTGATATCGAACTAACACAGTCCTTGATGTACAATTGCACGACCTCGTGTCCAGCCATATCACCCGTATTCATCACATCCACTGAAACCGTACACGTACCATCAACAGAAATACTTGGTTGATTCAATTGTATATTGTCATAGTGAAAGCTCGTGTAGCTAAGCCCATACCCAAATACATACTGCGGATGGAAATCCGTCTCTAAATATCGATGCCCACGCGAACGCTTCTTATTATAGTACACAGGTAATTGTCCCAGATGCTTCGGAATGGATAGCGTTAATCTTCCTGATGGGTTGTAGTCACCAAACAGGATATCCGCAATCGCATGACCGCCCTCTTGCCCTGGGTACCATGCCTCCACAATCGCATCAGCATGCTCATCAATCCATGGCTCAACAATTGGGCGACCATTGATATACACAACAATCAGCTTCTTTCCTAAACTGTGAAGCTCCTGCAACAGCTCGAGCTGTACTCCACATAAATTCAGTTGGGCACGATCAAAGCCTTCTCCACAATCCATATCACTTAGCATAAACGTATCGGTAATGACCGCAGCCCCAGTCTTCAAATCAATCGTACCTTCTCCAAAATCACGTGCACTCGATCCGCCTACAACAGCAATAATTGTCTCTGCTGAAGCCGCAGCTGCGATCGCCGCTTCGAATCCTTCCCGAGATGGGTCCTTCACTCGACAGCCTGGTGCATACACAACCTCACTAAAGCCTGAACACTTCGCGCGAACGCCATCCAACACGGTAACAATCTGCTCCCGCTCCTGCGGTGACGTATAATCGCCTAACTGGTTATACATATTGTTCGCGTTCGGTCCAATCACGGCGATCTTGCCACGGGATGGAGATAACGGTAATGCCTGTTCCTTATTCTTCAGTAACACAATGCCTTCGCGTGCAGCTTGCCGAGCCAATTCTCGATGAGAGGATTGACCAATAACCTGCTCTGCCAACGCTGGATTCACATAAGGACGTTCGAATAATCCTAATTCAAATTTCAAGCGCAAGATTCGCTCCACCGCAAGATCTAGATCTGACACCGCGATCAATTGCTGATCAAGAGCAGATTGTAGATATTGGCCAAAGGTCTCACCGGACATCTCCATATCTACGCCCGCTTTCAATGCTAGGCTGGCCGCTTCCTCTTCCGTCTCACAGATTTGATGACCATGTCTGAGCTGGCTCATCGCTCCACAATCCGTGATGACGAAGCCGTCAAAGCCCCACTTGTCACGTAAAATATGCGTCAACAGCTCTTTACTAGACGTACAAGGTACCCCATCAATTTCGTTATAGGCCGTCATAATGGATTTGGCTCCTGCCGCAACCGCACGCTGAAAAGGAAGTAAATCCTTCTCCATCAGCTCACGCATGCCCATACGTACGGTATCCGCATTACGCCCACCATCTGGACTACCATAAGCTACAAAATGCTTCAAGGTTGCAAGAATGGTATGATCCGTATTTAACGAATCCCCTTGCAACCCTTTCACCGCAGCTATTGCCATTTCACTAATCAAATAAGGATCTTCACCAAAGCATTCCTCTGTCCGCCCCCATCGCGGATCACGTGTCACGTCCAATACAGGAGAATAGGTAGCTCCTCCCCCTTGTGCACGAGTCTCTACCGCTACAGCTTGACAAACCTGTCGGAACAACTCTGTATTCCAGCTACTTCCTATGGTCAGTGGTACAGGGAACACCGTGTTCCCTATGGCCATATGTCCATGGGAGCATTCCTCACCAAATAGAATTGGAATGCCCAGTCGCGTATGCTCCATTGCATATCGCTGAATAAGATTAGTAACCTCGGCCCCTTCACGCAGGGACAAGCCTGTTTCAAGTGTAACCTCTGTCCATGGATCTGCTCGAAGCACACCATATAGTGAACCGACTCCACCATTCGCAATTGCGTCTTTAAATGTATCCGTGAGCTGAACATCTCCGTCGCCTTTTACATATGTCTTCCAGCCAAAAGGCTGGAGAAGCTGTCCAAGCTTCTCCTCCAGCGTCATTTCGGCCAACAAATCTGCAACACGCTCAGCAATAGATAACGAAGGGTTTTTATATTTCATTCGATATATACCTCCAGTTTTGTTGAGCTAGTGTTGGCGCCAAGCTAGAATGCCAGCATTCATTCCACGGCATGCATCCATGGAAGCATCCGGTTTGCTGTAGTTCTCGCCCCAAGTGATGAAATATCTAAATTCATAGAAACCACCCAATGTCGCAGAGAAATTAGTTTCCCAATAGTTATTCATCACCCAAGCGTACAAATGAGCTGGATCCTGCTCTAGCTTCTCATCACCGTTAAGCAATCGATACCCATGTTCTAGCGAACCTAGCTGAATTAATGGAGTGTCTGGCATCGCGATCACAACGCCTTGCGATTCGGAAACATATACAGCTCCTTCTCCAACCGCTGTGTAATCTGCTAAGCTGCCTGGTAATTGATCCTTCCGCATCCGTGTCAACGCATCCATCTTATCCACCCATAAGTCATACTTATCCGTTGATAATGAGCCACCAAAAGGAAGTGAAACATATAAGTTTTCAGGCTTCCATACGCTCTCTTTATGCATACGTACGGCCACATCCACACGTGGACGATCCGCGTATACTGTTAAGAACAAGGAATAATGCTCACAGCCATCCACCTTATAGGTCAATTGAATAATGCCATACACCGGACCTTGCGTAATGAGCTCCGCACTAATTAACTCGCCCGTTGAAACGATCGCATCCGGTCCCTTCCGATTACGGCCCATCAGACGACGCACCTCGGTCATTTCTCCAACCTTCGTTGCAGGTGTAACATCATAGACTGGCGTAAAAGCTGCGTGCTGGCGATCAGCTCGAAGTAGCTCTTTTCCTGTCGTTTTATCGACCCACGAGGTGATCCCTTCGCCCTTTTTCCACGTGATGTGTACAAATGGAGTTTCTACATAGGAAGATGTCATGCGGAAATTCTTCACATCATGCGTAACATCCAGATCCATCACGCGATCGGATGCTAAATAATCGTTCATAAAAGCGGTTCCGATACTTGGTTTCACGGCGAAGATCTGAAGTACTCTCTCTTCACTTGGCTGCAATGTTACCGGAATCGTTACGATCACACCTCGAGATGCCAGACGAAGCTGTGCTGGAATGACCTCATTCGTCGTAATATCACGCACCTCAAAGCCATTCTTGATCTCATCGTGATACCATCCTTCGAGAATGAGATGCGCATAATCTTCTTGTACGAAATGATATGGATTATGAATTTTAAACTTCATAGGGCGCCCAGGAGCAAGTAATGCATCGCCCTTCGCCTCAAGAATGTCATACAACGCACGATGCGCAATCGTACTTGCATTGGCAGCAAAGGCTTCCTTCCGCAAGCCTAATTCCTGAACGAACGGATTCCAAGGCTCGGAAATGGATGAATGATAGCCCCATGTATGCTCAGCAAACATCGTTAACTGATATTCCATCTCCTTCATCGTCTCCGATGTAACGATTTCACAGTTCGGATCCAGCCTTCTAACCTTTTGATATACACGTTGTGCTTCACGGAATACTTGTACATGCTTCGGTGTTGAACCTACGCCATCCGTCCACCAGTCTGGCCAATCTCCACGATACACAGGAATATCTTCCGCATGCTGCTGTGCATGAGCACGAACTTCATCGAAGAAATCATCTAAAGTTGCCATCTGAATCTCAATATTTTCGCCGTGCTTCGCATTCCATTGACGAATGAAGGTCATCGTCTCCGCATTCGGTGGATTGTTATCCGTTGGTAGCCCTGAGAACATAGCCGGGAAGAAGTTAAAGGCATAGCCATCCTCTTGCAAACGCTCAATGTAGCGAAGTATACGCTGTTCAGCAATCTCGAATGTAGCGCCATGACTCATATCAAATTCATCTTTGATCGTATATTTCCCGCCCATACCAGGTACAAGCCCCAGATCATTACCGAATACATAATGCTCCCCACTCCAGGTCAGCAAGCGATCACCGGAAGGCATTTCCCACCAGAAAGGCTGCTGCTTCTTCCAGCAAGGAAACATTCCGTGATGGGTATGAATGCAGGTAGATAAATTATGAATACCGGCATCTAACAATGCCTGACCATACCCCCAGCTGAAGCCGTTAATGTCTGCAGTCATCGCTGATGTAATTGGAGCTTCAATGGAATATCCAAAATCTCGTACACGGGCAATCATCGATGTGAACAAATCTTTGCCGATTAATTCCGTCATATTCAAGTACGTACCGGACAAGCCGATATCACCACGCTTAACTCCGGCTACGAACTCTTCCTTTTCTTGCTCCGTTGCCCGACTCAGGAAGGTTTCGATAGGCCAAAACGTTTCACATACCCACTTAAACCCCTCCCATTCAGGTCGACGACCGGATTGAATTTCACGCAAAATGTGAAGCACCTGCCGGATAAAGTCTACATGATATTGTTGGATCTTCTCCTGACGCTCTGTGTAGCCGATATCGGTATGGGAATGATGAATTGCATAAATTTTCCAAGTTTTTGTGTTAGTCATCTTTTATTCTCCTCTACTTGGTGCTCATATCGATTTATTAAGAACAACAGTTACGATCTCGGCCGCCTTTACTTCAAGCTGGATGACAGCGTTTGAATCGGCCGTAAGCGCTTCCTCATGTGATTCGAGTATATTACTTTTATACGCCTGACTATAGTTCATACGAGGTTCGAAGGCTAAAGTCGTTGGTGAAGTGGTCATGTTGAACCAACGAATCGCAAGATCACCCGTTGCTTCAGCTACCTTCACGGAAGAGAGCTGCATGTCATTTCCACTCGCCTGCAACCATTGATGTTTCGGCTGAAGACTACCATTATGAATATCTGTCGATACAGTCATCCATGGTATTTGATATTGATAGGCAAGCGCATACGCTTCTTCAGCTACCGCAGAACCATGTGGAATAATCATGAGCTCCGCCTGAGCAGGACCTAGACATTGTGCTTCTGGTGTGTAGAAGACGCCCCAATCTCCAAGCTCACCTGTGCAGCGTAGCAATGTAACGGCAATCGTATTCCGTCCATCACGTAACACTTCGTATTCATTTAACCCTTTATTAGCGATGGTTAAGCCCGTCACGTCGTCCTTCACACTAACGAACGCTTGCTGATGTTGACTATTGTCTGGGTTCGTCCACTCACTCGAAGGTTCTGTGCTTCGTGTTGCGATCTCAAACATCGAATCCGCCTGATGCACATCGCTGACGAGATCCGTTGGGAACAGCATTCTGATGCGATGATCCTTCGCTTGATTATCGAAGGAGCTCTTCACTTGAAGTCCCTTACTATATTTCTCAAGCGTTACAGTCGTTGTTATATGGAGCTTCACGGTTTCGGTTGAACGTCCAGCCTGACGACTCGGGAACCACACGATGCCTTGCTGCTCTGCTGCGAGCAATTCATCCGCACTTACTGGAATGTCCCAATCATGAACGATTTGTAC
This sequence comes from Paenibacillus sp. FSL R5-0914, assembly GCF_038004525.1. Classification (NCBI taxonomy): domain Bacteria; kingdom Bacillati; phylum Bacillota; class Bacilli; order Caryophanales; family Paenibacillaceae; genus Paenibacillus; species Paenibacillus sp. FSL R5-0914. Next base: position 16,873 of record NZ_JBBORH010000006.1, on the reverse strand, counting down.
CGTACATGCGTATGGCTGATCGGATACGATAGAAATATCAGCTATAAGCGACTCTGTCGTCAATACGTTCGTATTCTTCGGCTGACAATACATGTATTCATTTCCGATATCGCCGCTATTCTCATAAATACCGAGACCGCAATATACTTTACCATTTGCCTTATCCGTTAATGTGATCGAGCCATTATCTTCAATCCGTGCAGCAATAAACTCATTCTCTAGCGTCCGTTCATGAAGTAGCGAGCTTTCCTTTATTTCAGAATGTGGTCTCTCTACTACATCCTTCATCCAGGCATAAACTTGATGACCATTTGCAGGAACTGCTTCGACATGAAGCTCTAATCGAACACGTCGTGAGAAATACGGCTGACGAAATTTATCATCAGGCAAGTCATAACCGAAGTGGAGCCCCAGATCGGTTAGCTGATATTCTAGCTGACGCCCACCATGATCAATCACGCGATGAGGATGAATCTCGTGCGATATCATCTGATTACGCATCTTCTCGATCGTTTCGCCTTCCCGGAAATAGATACGAGCAATATCCAGCTCCACCGTAACTACCCCACTGCGGTCATGGCCTGTCGTATTAAACACAATGAATGGACATGCGTGATCCCCGTATTCGGCGAAGCATGATGTATCCACATGATTTGCGATCGTCTCCATACTGTTCTGTACAATAGATTCTGTAACGTGACGGCTCTTGTCGAATCGCGTTACCATCTCACGATGTACCTCATCCACACTACAGCCACAAATACTATCATGCGGATGATTCTGCATGAGCGTCTTCCATGCATAAGTGAATAAGTGATGTGGATACGCATGTCCCAACTGATGAGCATAAGCAGATAACGGCTCAGCAACCTTCTCGAGCAATGTCTGACCCTGCTGGTTCATTTGCTTCAAATACACACGAGAGGAGGCCGTATTCACTAACGTTCCCCATCCATCTGTACGCTGACTTCGAAGCTCACCTTGGACGGTTGATAATTCACAATCAAGTGAACGATGCAGTGCATTCAGATAATCATTGAAATTGGAGTGAATAAACTCCGTGTCTGGATAGAGTTCACTAGCTGTCCGAATGGCTTCCGGCAAGTCCAGCTGAGCTGGCTGGTGATCACAGCCGTTCATATATAGTAGCTCGCTCGTCGATGCATATTTTTCCGCATCCGCTAGCTTCCGATCCCAATATGCCTTGGCTTCTACCGGATCTACTGGGACTTCATTTCCATTCGAGTACCAATTCGCAAATAGAATACCGAGTACCTTGGAGCCATCTGGGCCTTCCCAGATCAATTCGGAGTAAGACGATTCATAATCTCCATCCGATACCTCATTGTTGAAGCCCGTCGGCTTCACACCACGACCGAAGAAGGCGTTCTGAATACCTGACTGCTGCATCAGCTGAGGTGTCTGTCCACACAACCCGAAGGTATCAGGAAAGTATCCAATTTTGGATACTTCCCCATACTTCAGTGCATCTTGATGACCGATCTGCATATTTCTTACATTGGCTTCACTACTGGTGAGGAACGCATCCTGCAATATATACCATGGACCAATAAGGATTCGACCATTTTGAATATGACGCAACAGCCGCTCCTTCTGATCCGGTCTAACTTGAAGATAATCCTCGAGAATGATCGTCTGCCCATCCATGAAAAAGCTACGAAATTCTGACTCCTCGTCCAACCGATCTAGCAAACTATCTACCAATTGAACGAGACGAACATGATGCTTCTCATAGGGTAAATACCATTCACGATCCCAGTGCGAATGGGAAACGATATGTGCCGTTCTTTTCTTCGTCATGCCATTGCTCCCCCTCTCACTACAAGATACCTTCCTGCATCGCCTTGTACACGAGTTGAGAGAACAAGCTATTCGACCAAGCAAACCATTTTCTTGTGAAAATCGTTGGATCGTCGGAATGGAAGCCTTCATGCATATAGCCTGTATCCGCATCCGTCTTCTCCAGTAACTCGATCATCGCTAGCTTCTCTTCTGCTGTCGTTGCTGTGAGCCCTTGCATAGATAGTGACAAATGCCAAACATAACCTGCCGGTGTATGTGGACTACCAATACCTTTTGCTACTTTACCTTCAAAGTAATAAGGGTTTTCCTTGGATAACACAAATCTTCTCGTGTTCTGATAGATTTCATCCTCAGTTGTGCAATAGCCCAAGTAAGGAATCGAAATCAATCCCGGAGTTCCCGCATCATCCATGAGACAGTGGTTACCATAGCCATCCGTCTCAAAAGCATAAATCGGTCCGAATTGCGGATGACGATAAATACCGTATGTTTTGATCCCATGATCGATATCTGCTTCTAAATCCTTCAACTCTTGCAAAAATTCCATATCACGGAATACCCACTCCGCAAATTCCTGCATTTGGCGAAGTGTAACCACCGCGAACATATTTCCTGGAATGTTGTAGTGGAATTCGCATACATCATCGCTTGAGCGGAAGCCTGACCACACCATTCCTGTATAGTTGACAGGCATTCCAAGACCTTTATTTCGTAAGGAATCCTCAGGAATACCGTTATTTCGAGTGAAGCGATATGGCGATTCTTCAAAGTGACGCTGTTCTGTGATGAACAAGTTATACATGATACGCATAGCCGATTTGAACCCAGCATCGAATATATCTGTAATCCCTGTTTCCTTCCATAGCGCATAAGCAAGCCGCATCGAGAAACATAAGGAGTCAATTTCAAATTTACGCTCCCATACCCAAGGGGACATGTCTGTTATATCCGTCGTATTCCAATGCCAATCATTCGCAGATTCATTAAATGCATTCGCGTATGGATCAATATGAATGTACTGTATATGACGCTTTACTAAGCCTTTAAGAATGCGTTGAAGATCTTCGTCCTCTTTGGCAAACGGTACATAATGAATGACCTGCTCTACCGAATCCCGTAACCAACAAGCTGGAATGTCTCCTGTGATGACAAAAGTCGTTCCATCCTCTTTTAATTTCGTCGTCGTTTCCAAAGTATTCGGGAAGCAGTTCTTAAATAGCTGAAGTAGCTTCGGTCGATGCGCAAGCTTCTCTTCTGCTTCTTGTAGAACTTCTTGAATCGATTGTGGCAAGTTTAAGGATGGCATCGTAATTTTGGGTAATCTAAACTGTTCCATTGATAAGCTCCTCTACAATTGAAATTCTGTCATTGCATCTGATGATGTCGTTACAGCGGATACTTATCCATATAGTCCAGCAGCTCATCCACTGTTGTAAATGCCACGCCTGTTACGGTATCGGCACAACCATAGTAAATGGCAATGCGACCTGTCTCGCTATCTGACAATGCGGCACAAGGGAAAGTGACATTCGGTACATCTCCCACACACTCATACAATGTTTCTGGTCCAAGAATGTAATTCCGTGATCGTGCGAGCACCTTCCATGGTTCGTGTAGATCTAATAATGCCGCGCCCATACGATATACGAACCCGTTACATGTATTAATGACACCATGATAGATCAACAACCAACCACGATCGGTTTCAATCGGAACCGGCCCTGGACCAATTTTCTTCGATTGCCATGCGGATGCATCTGAATTAATCGTCCCCATCACATAACGATGTTTACCCCAATACGTTAGATCTGGACTCTCACTAAAGAAAATATCTCCAAATGGCGTATGGCCTGTATCACTTGGACGGCTTATCATGGCATACTTGCCATTTATTAAGCGTGGGAAGAGCACTCCATTACGGTTATATGGCAAGAAAGCGTTTTCCAATTGATGAAATGTTTTGAAATCATACGTATAAGCAAGACCAATCGTTGGTCCATGATACCCGTTACACCATGAAATATAATATTTATCCTCGATTTTGCACACGCGCGGATCGTAGCGATATTCCCGCTTCGTTACATATTCGTCACCTTCGAATTGGAGCGGTTGATCATTAATTTCCCAATGTAGCCCGTCCTGACTAAAGCCAGCGAATATATCCATACTTACGGATCTAGAGTCACAGCGGAACACCCCTGCAAATCCACCTTCGAACGGAATCACCGCAGAATTAAAAATACTGTTCGAGTTCACCTGTGCATCACGCTGAATAATCGGATTTTGAGTATACCGCCACACTGGGGCATTATAGCCACTCGGCTTATCCTGCCACGGCATATTTGGTAGTGCCTCACCAATAATTTTGCTCATTTCCTAAACTCCTCCCACGTCTTTGAATGTAGTCTACGGCCTGTCCTCAACGATTGAGTCCAACCTTTCCCCCATACTGTAAATGATAATAAAGCGCATTAAAAGTCTATTTATTCGTAATCTAACGTTTGTTGACTAGGAAATCATGTTTGTTAACTAATTGAATGGGGCGCATCATTTCAGTCTCTCGATAGGCCCGCATACATCGCATCGAGCAGTGTATGTGTCTTGTCGCAGCTGTACTCCCAGAACATCGCACCCGCAAGCTTTTCACGTTGGACATATTCACATTTATGTGTGATCGATTCCACGTCATCATAGGAAATAAACGTATCTCCATTAAATAAATGTGGCGCTTTGGCCTCATCATCCCAATGACGTGTGAACCCATTCTTGTCGATATAATAGGCTAGAAGTTCTGTATATTCCGGACCATAACCTCCTGTTGTACCCGCCATTTGTAAAAATCCATCATTCCTGTTCGGCACCTGCTTCCACATCCGGGAATAGAATGCTACGCCAATGACGATTTTCTCTCGGGGTACACCTGCCTGCATGAACATATTGACGGATGCTTCTGTACTAATTCGGAACAAATCTCCCGTTGAATTGTACAGATTGGTGTGATGTCCCGTTAGAATCTGGAATCCTCCACGCATATCGTAGGTCATCAATTGAACAAAATCTAAATATTGTTGTACTTGATCCATCTCTGTACCATCGATATAATATTGATCTGCTCCTGCAGCGATCGTAAGCAAGTAATACCTGCCCTCAGCTGCACCTTTCATATCTAACGCTTCTCGAATGGTCTTCAACAGCAGCGTAAAATGACGTTTATCATCCGGTGACGAGGCAATATTGGCTTCACTGTAGCAGGGATATTCCCAGTCCAGATCGACACCATCGAATGGAAGTTCTGTTACTACTCGTACAGCCGAAGCTGCGAATTTCTGACGTCCTTCTTCGGTAGATGCCGCCTCGGAGAAGCCCCCATTTCCCCATCCGCCAACAGAGAGCAGCAGCTGTACGTTCGGATTCATCGCTTTAATCTCGTGCAACTGGTTCGTATATTGCAAATGTGCCGTTGTAATCTGATCATCCAACACATAACCGAATGCAACGTTCATATGCGTCAGCTTCATCACGTGGTCGCGCGTTAGCTCAGGTAATTTGGAATCACTCACGTAGCCTGCTACAATCATTTGTTGATCCATCCTTTCACATCCTCGATAAAATTTGCATCGCTTCCTTACTGGCTGCAATCTTATATCCCGAAGACATATAACGAATCTGATCATCACGATCTAGAATCATCAGATGTGGGAAGCCCGCTTCACTCGATTGGGCCACTGTAAACAATTCAGGTAATAGATGATACGTTGAATCACGTACAAATAATGTCCTTGCTGGAAGATTCGGATAATCGGCTGGTTGAAATGAAGTTGTCCATTGCTTGTCACCCACCACAAGAATGATAGGAGCATCTATCATATCGAACTCATGCTTCAACTCCGACAGCTCGCGAAGCAGATGCTTCGAAGGCTCCCGTTCCGGTTCCAGCCATGCGACATAGGCGCCTTGACTGCCCAGAAACTCAGCGAAGATCTGCTCCGATCCATCCCATGTAGCTAGCTTCTCGAATCGATCTACCTTGCCATACACGGGAATGTCCTGCGTAGCTTGACGATACTTCATAACCAGCTTCGTCTCTTCGACTTCTGTCATTTCAAAATAGGTGAGCTTGGTCAGCACGGTTCCATCCTTCAAGCGAATCCCCGTCGTCAGACGATATGCTCCCTGCTCCATCTCAAGGGGCGTATCATACAGGTTATTGGCGCCGTGCGGGTAGCTTAACGTTTTATAAAAACCGTTCTCCAGACGAGCGATCGTAAAATTCTCATAGTATGCAGCCGCTGGCTGGTCTGACGCTGCATCCTGATCACGAAGAATAATTAGAGTTCCGTTCGCTACTGCTGCCTCATTTCCAACTATACCTTTCGTAAATGGGGCATCCACAAAATGACCATTCACCATAAATTGCGGCTTAGCCTCAATGGGATGCAGTCGCGCTGGAATGCCTAGGCTACGACATATAGATACGAACATAATATCGAGAGAGCTACGATCTCCTACACGCAGTTCGAAAGTTCCAACAGCAGTACCCTTCCCTTGCAAATTCGGTAGATCATTCCATATATCCCACGCTTCATCGATGAATTGAACAAGCTTCGTTGGGTCCTCACGGAACAATTCCACTTCTTCTGAAGTGAAGGCTTGTTGGAAAAATGTACGATACGGTGTAATCATCTCGTAATGAACGCGAGGACACAAAATGTAGGGAATGAAGACGTCCTCCGTGAGCTCACCACGTACAGCAAGCGCACCAGCCACATGATCTATAAGGGTTGGAAGGAATGTATCGATGAGATCCTTGTCATGAACACACTCCAATAATCGTAATGCCCATTCTCCATATAGAGGTGTTGCTTTACTTAGATAAGCTGCGATCTCAGCACTATTGCCACGTGCTGTCTGAAGTACGTTCCATACTCGACCCGCTGATAGATCAAGCGATTCTCCGAGCTTCCTCGCAGCTTCTTCATTCAAGAACGTCGCTTCATAATGTGCACGAATCGCGATTCCTTCCTCCAAACGCTTATTGTGTCGCTCTATCCGTGCCTCGGACAAGTCCTCCATGACCTCGCCTTCACGCGCTGGTGGTGGAACCATATCATAGTCAACGATCGTTCCTACAAGTGGCTGATCCTCTTGATTCAATACAAGCTCAATGTGCTCACAATCACCCATGGATATTTTCATTTCTCCCCAAATGCCGTCCTTCGCTGCACGAATGATGAGGTCACCAAGACCTGTCTTGAACGAAGCTTCCCCCTGTGCATTAGACGGAATGCTGGCAATTGGGTAAAATTCCGCCATGTTATATAACTGGAATTGCACCTCTGCAGCGTGCACGGGCTGTCCGCATGCATCTTTTACATGTACCGTAATTGTCTTCGTAGGCGCATAATTTTCTAGTACATTAATTTCAGTAAACCATTCATCTGCGAGTGTAATATCTTCGGGTCCTTCATAATTCGCGAAAATACGTGTGTTAATGAGCATGGCTCGGCGCGCTGGTGGGCCAAACCATCCTTGATTATGACGCGCTTCCGGCTCACAAGCCCCAATGAAATACCATTCACCATCAGCCCATGCCTCCACCCATGCGTGGTTATCGTCACAATGCGCCCAACGCGGGGTATACACTTGACGTGCAGGGATCCCGATACTACGAAGCGCTGCTACAGCTAGCGTAGATTCTTCCCCACAACGCCCACGCGCATTTCGCAGCATCGTTAGTGGAGAAATCGTCCGCAGATCGCTCCCAATGTACGTTGCCGTTTCGTGGCACCAGTAATTCGCCTCCAGAATCGCTTCCTTCATGGGCAGATTACGTGTTCGTTCCGCTAACTGTTCATGAATAATATGGCGATGCTCTTCAATGTTCTCGGTATTCACACGATACGGTAGCACGAAATGTAAAAAGAGATGATCAGGTACTTGCCATGGCATATCGCGGCGAATCTGCAGCATCGTTCTTACATGATTGAAGAAAAGCTCCCCGTTATAATCCGCCAAGTCATTGGCTGGCATATACGCAAAGAGAAGCTTCAATGCCCAAGCTTCTTCCGTCGTTAGCTCGTTCTCAAATACATGGAAGAGCTGCTGTTCACGTGATCTGGCGAGCAGCTTCTTGGCCTGAAACTTCTGCTCAATAAACGCTAAAGCTTCCTGTGACAATGAAAATACAGAAGTAGGGGTCGACATGGTCATGAATGTTTACTCCTTCCACAATAAGCCGTCTTCGCGAATATATAGGCGAGCGGTTCCATCGGTTGTTAAGGCTGAGATATGGAATGATTTACTCGTTATCTCCATATGAGGCTCGATGCTCCAATCATCTTCACCCCGCAGCAGCTCGAACGTTGCTGCATAGTGTCCATGTGCTTCGTAATAATTACGTTCACGATAATACAGCTTACGGAGCTGCCATTTCACCAGTTCATCCGCAGGCATGTCGAATGACTGCGGGCCATCAACACCTACGAACATCACATAACCCCATAGCTCTGGATAATGCATATTGATAATTCCCAGAGGTGACCATACCCAGTTGTCTTCCGGATAAGGCTTTCCGGTATCCGGGTTTATAACCTTGCAGTACTGATCGTCCACAACCTCAGTCCGCCATTCAACACGCGAGAAATTAACACGCCAGAATTCACCTGCAGTAGGTGGTTTTCCATTCGCAGCACATTCTTTCAAGCTACGCCATGGCATGGCAACTTCAATTGTCCATTTCCGCTGATCAGCATGCGGGTTATTTAACTCCCCCTCGATATGAACAGCCGTTTTCAAACCTTGGATATCCCATCCGTTGACCGGAGGTCCTCCGTCACGATATGGTTTCACAAGCAGTAAGTCCCACACCGTGTTCAAAGCGTTAATCTCAAACTCGTAATATTGATGTGAAGCCCCTGTTGGATCGATAAAAATCTCAAAATCATTATCATAGAAAATAACGGAATCACGTTCTGTCAGCGTACCCCAGATCTGATCCTCTATCAGCTCTGCACCAAAGTAAAAATACTCATCATCCCATAGCATCTTTACACGTGTCTGCTTCGCGGGTAACGGACGCAGATCCCCTTCAATATCTACGAAATCATCCGTCCATGTTGCATGCTGCCAAAAGGGCTTATCCAGCTTCCCATCTAGGACAAGCGCCTCCGTCGCTCTTCTGCATAAATAATGCTTAGGCACATATGTCACAACATGCGGTTCTGGTACTCCACTTCGATTCATCATCGTTGTCCTCTCCTTACTTTCGGCATTTAGTTATGCGTAACAACTGCGCCAGCGCCACCGTACATCCTAACCTCTTCATCAAATTCCAGCTTAAGCACGCTTACCTGTTCATGCATATCCTCTGGTGTCATATGAATCCAAGTCGTTCCCGGAATATCGAACCAGGGTACACCGCCATGAATTTCATGAGTGAGTTCTTTGCCCGAGTGTAGTACTGTAATTTTCTTGATCGGATTGCATAGTCCCTTGAGACAGATATTCTCCTTCGGCGTATCATAGACGAATAAATATAAGGTCTTCTTGTCCGTGGATAAGGTACTCCCACCCAGATAATAGCGTGTCATAATTCCATCCTGTGTATCGTAGATTGCCTCCTCGTGTGCACGAATCCAGTCACCTAGTCCCAGGAGAATGTCCTCCTGTCTTGGATCAATCGTGCCATCCTCCATCGGACCAATATCTAGCAGCATGTTGCCGCCCATACTGATGCAATCGCAGAACATGCGGATAATTTGGTTCAAGGATTTATATTTATGATCATCGTGGACATATCCCCAAGATGTATTAATGGTCGTACAGAATTCCCAAGCACCTTCTGGGCGAGTAATGGGAATGCCTTGCTCTGGTGTCTTATAATCGCCATGCCCTTGCAAGCGTGAGTTGATAATCACATTCGGAGACAAGGATCTCAAATATTCCTTGAATGCTGGCAGCCCCCACTGTTCTGCACTACGCTCCCAGTCACCATCGAACCATAATAAATCGACAGTACCGTAATTCGTCATGATTTCACGTAGCTGATTATTGTTAAACGCGAGGAATTTCTGCCATGTCTCTTCATCCTGTATGCCATCTACCGGACTTGAGAAACGATTCAACTGACTCAAATCAGCCGGTACGATACCACTCTCGAATACGGAAGGATAATCGGGATGAGACCAGTCAATTAAGGAATAATACATGCCTACATGCAGACCACGTTCACGGATCGCATTGGACCATTCTTTTACAATATCCCGCTTGGCTGGTGTCGCCTTCATGACGCTCAAATCACTGTACTGCGTATCGAACAACGCAACACCATCATGATGCTTGGTTGTAAGCACAGAATATTTTGCACCTGACCTCGCAATGATATCTGCCCAATGCTTCGCATCGAATTTGGACGCTGTAAAACCATCCAACTGCTTCATATACTCCCCATGTGACATTTTCCCGTTATAAAACGACCATGATTCCGCTACACCTTGCACCGCATAAATCCCATAGTGAATGAAAATTCCTAGCTTTGCGTCCGTAAACCATTGTTGCATCTGCTCTTCCTCCCATAGTTCAACTCGTTATTTTATGCGAAATACATGTGCAATTGGGGCAACTCCCGTAAGCACGCTCTCTGGTAAATGAACGATCAATCCCGTTGTTGTTCGTTCGAATGTTAGATTTTCTTGTCCGCCAACAAGATCCATTTGCGTTACAGCCTGCTCGAGTGGAATACAAATTACTTTGCTCACCGTTTCCTGCTCTTTCGGGTACAAATGAATGGCATAGGTGATATCGCCTTTTTTCGTGAAATGTGTATTTCCAGCAGAGTATGGCGCGCATACGCGCGTTCCATAGATCGCCTCCCCATGAACGTTGAGCCAAGCGCCCATTCCTTTCATCCGATCCAACGCTGTTGGTGACAAGCGGCCATCTGGTTGTGGAGCGACATTAAGTGCCAGGTTTCCGCCTTTGGCTACAACTTCAACGAGCAAATGGATTAATTGACGTGTCGTCTTGTAGTGATCCTCGTACCGATAAGAGAACGCTGTCCCCATCGTAATACAGCTCTCCCATGGAATAAGCAGGGGATGCTCGGGCAACGTTTGTTCAGGTGTAACGACATTCTCATACGGGCCGCCAACGGTACGGTCTGCACTTAGCAGCCATGGCTGCTGCTGACGTGCCTTCTCCACCACTTCACCCAACCGAATATCCTGTGGATTATTCTTATTCTGTGGACATACCCACCCCGCATCCAACCAGAGCATTTCAATCCGGCCATATTTCGTCATCAATTCCATGATCTGATCATGTGTGAACTGTACGAATTGCTCCCATAGCCATGGATAATCTTGTGTTGGATACGAAGGACCTCGATTCATGAACGTCCCCGTCTCCATACCTGGGGCCCAGTATGTTGGTGTGTGCCAATCGGCTTTGGAGAAGTAGGCGGAGATCCCAAGTCCTTTGGCCCGAAAAGCATCAAATACGTTCTTACAAATATCCGCGTACTTATGTGCATGGAAAGGACAATCCTTGCCCGTAATGCGATAGTCTGTTGTCTGCGTGTCCCACATACAGAAGCCATCGTGATGCTTCGTCGTAAAGTTCAAATATTTAAAGCCACCCTCTGCCGCAACCTCTGCCCACTTCTCAGGTTCGAAACGAAGCGGATTAAAGGTTTTATTCAGCCCGAAGTATTGCCGCTTCAATTCCGCCGAATCAACTACCCAATCAATATCATCTCGTGACCAATCTCCATCCTTATCACTAAGCGCCCACGATTCAACAAGTCCAAGCTGCGAATAAGGTCCCCAATGCATCATCAAGCCCAGCTTCTGATCCTTGAACCATTCCAGCTGATCTAATAGCTGCGAATCCTCCGGCTTAACGTACTCCTCCTCTGCGCTGTAATTGTGAACTCCTTCAACAACAATTTGCTCCTCGACAACATTAGCGTCACTCATTTTTGCACGACCTCCATGCAGCTCTTCTGAGGCTGCGATTCTATTGATTTAGTATGATATATTTCCAAAAAAACATTTGACATAATAATAAATATCCGCTATAAACATCCTATTATGGAATATAAATAAGTATTCAAGCGCCGATCTATATCTTGCTGTATTCATAGCTTGATAGGAACATCTCCATGTATACGCCATAAAAAGGGGGAAAACACTTTGAACTATAACTATTTCAAATCGAAATTGTTTCTGAAATTCACCGGTTCGTATCTACTTATCCTTCTTATTCCGCTTATATTTGTAATCGTTTTCATTTACCGAAATGCTACCGATAATTTACAAAAGGAGATTGAAAATGCTCACTTTAATCAGCTCACCCAAATTAAAACGGTGGTGGATGGACGCATGAATGATTTAAGAGATATGGCGTCACGGATGTCATACGACGCTCGTCTCGCTCATTATCGAATACTGGATCCTTATGAAAGTCGTGATGCCATAGCGGCACTAGATAGCTACAAATCTTCCAATTCCATTGTGGAGGATATATTTCTGTACTATCATCATGACCCTAATATTTATTCCAACCATGGCATGTATAGCCTGGATGTATTTCGTAGCTCCTATCAGTTTGGAAGCTGGAAGAATGATGAACTTGTGACTGCTTTAAACTCGTCCAAATTTCCATCTATTCGACTTACGAACATGCTGAATCAAAATTCACCACTCGAGCAATCTGTATTAACCTATATCCTGCCGATCATTCCCAACACCTCAGATCCATATGCTTCTGTCATGTACCTCATTAAAGAGAAAGAGTTGGCATATCTGATCGATTCCGTTCTCGGTAACTATCGAGGATTAACGTATATTTTTGATAATCATGGACGTGTTTTATCCTATAGTGGCCATGGAGATACAGCTAGCCAACAGGATATCCAACGGTTATCAGAGCTTCCACCCGGCATACATAATCTATCGATAAACAACGAAGATCATTCGGTTATTTCCGTCACATCGGATGTCAATGGCTGGTCATATGTGACTTTAATGGCGAGTAATCAATTTTTCAGTAGCGTACTTAATGTTCGGAGCTTCATCATTATTTTATTCATTGTGATCGCCATTGTAGGAACGGCCATCGCTCTATTATTCGCTCGGATGCAATATCTTCCGATTGCTGAGCTCGTTCGCTTCACGAACAAAAAAACAGATACACCGGCCTCCGGAAATGAGCTCGAGTATATACGAACAACATTACAGCAGTATAGCTCCAAGGTTGATCTCCAAGAGCCCTATGCACGCAACCATGTTCTCTCCATGCTATTAAAGCATGGACATGCACAAATGATGACGCATGGAATATTCGATACCTTTCATCTGCACTTCGACCAAAGTCATCATTTTGTCATGATGATGGGCTGGGATGACTTAGAACAGCAGCATCTTCAGGCGCGACAAGAAGTACATCGCAAGCTTGCGTTTATTGAATTTCCAGCGCTTGCTACACAAGTATACGGTGTAGAGCTCCCGCAATTGGATCAGCTCGCACTCATTGTGAGCTTACAGCTCGAAGATGATGAGGCACTCGCTGCACAAATCGTTCACATCGTGGATGCGATCCGTGAATATACGTTAGGCATAATGGATATCCACCCGATGATCGGTGTAGGCAAATGTTATGAGAGCCCTCAGCAGCTTAATCAATCCTTTGTTGAGGCTTGCTCCGCCTTCGAATTGCGTAAATCGACCGAGCATGGAACCACCGTGTATTTTGAAAAGCTATCCAGTGCCCATGATCAAACAGTGTTACTCCCTAGTAACGAGCTATTAAAGCTTGCACAAAGCTTGAAGCAGGGCAACTACGAAGTCGCCAAACAAATTATTCACACAGCCATCCATGGGCTTGATAATAAACAACGATCTACCCTGCTGATGCGATGCGTATTGTTCGACCTGCTGAATACCATGCTCAAAACTGCAGTTGAGCTAAAGATGGATAACATGATGCAGTCTGCTTCTCCCCATTTCATGAATGGTCCCGTCCATCTTATAGAGCAGAATTTCTACCGTTTAGCCACTCAGATTTGTACACAGGTAGAGCAGACGCATAAAAAAGAAGAACATTCACTCATGGATCATATCGTTGCTTTTATCGACCAGCACTATGTTGATCATTCACTTAGCCTCGAATCTGTTTCTGCTGCGTTTACGATTTCACCTTCCCATCTCAGTCGTTCATTCAAGGATAAGGTCGGCATCAACTTCGTCCAATATATTTGGCAAAAACGATTAGATAAGGTCAAGGAACAGCTCGTAATAACAAGTGATTCGTTAAAAGATATTATCCAGCGCGTCGGCTACCTCGACACACCAAACTTTATTCGAAAATTCAAAAAGGAAACCGGTTATACCCCGGGCCAGTATCGACAGATGAATAGTAATCATCCCAATACTGAGCCTAACGATACCGTATAATCCTTCCTCGCTTAGGGTTCATCATAACTTCCCGGTCATGCCTAGGATGACCGGGAAGTTTTTCAAAATATGAGAATGTATAAGCTACACAAATTATTCGCTAGCAGCCCATGTATCGTATGCTTGTTGATACGTTGATTCGAGCTTCTCATACCCCATTTTTTTCATTTGAGCGATATATTTGTCCCAATTGGATAATGGCTCTGCGCCTGTAACGAATTTCGCTTCCATTTCCTTCACGTATTTATCCAAATCGGAACGGAGTGTTTTGATTTCCGTCTGTTGGTCTACCGTCAGGAATACCGATGGGAAGGGAGTCTTTGCAATAGGTGTAAGCTTTGTAGCTGTTTCTTTGTCAATCCAGTCATCAAAGCTAGTACGAAGACCTAAAACATAGCTGTTCTCATAGGAACCTGGTGTATTAATCCCGTAGTTTGGCGTGATTGTACCGCGGTATTCTTCACGATCCGTACCATCTGGAACTGGCAGCCATTCTTTCTCGCCTGTTGCTTTATCTTTGTATTTAAATAACGTACCTTCAGGTCCATACGCCCAGAAGGAATACCCTTCTTCGCTAAATTGGTAATCAATCCAGCGCATACTTGCTTCCGGGTTCGGGTTCGTGTTTGAAATCGCGAAACCGCCAATGGTGTTAATACCAGGATGCTTGCCGTATACAGGTGTTCCAGCAATATCACTAGATACAGGCTGCATCATCGGGTTATCTTCACTCGGTTCACCACCAAGCGTGAAGTATGGGAAATAATCGGAGAATAAGGCCACTTGATTGTTTTTCCCTTTTGCTTTCTTCTGCTCATCGGTTTGAGAAAATGTTTCATGATCCAGCAAATCCTCGTTCCATAAGCGATTCAAGAAGGTTAAATATTCTTTGTAGGCTGGTTCAGCTTGTGGAAAGTGTACTTTGTTCTCCTTATCTACGTAGATATCCTCGTTATACATCCCCCAGAATCCGAGGAAGAACATCCGTAAATCATCTAATTTCACAGAGGATAGAGGAACCTCATCGTCTTTACCGTTTCCGTTCGCATCTTCCTCTTTAACCTTCTTCAAATAGTTGTATAGCTCTTCTGTTGTCTGCGGTAATTTGTTTTCCATGCCGAACTTCTTCAAGAACTTCCCGTTATACCACATCGGTCCACGATACCATACCGCAGATGGCTGAATATTGCGTAGTGCATAGATATGTCCATCTGGTGTTGTCATTGATTTGCGAATATCCGGATTTGCATCGAGAATTTTTTTTAAATTAGGTGCGTAGCCCTCATCAATGTATTTTTCTAAAGGCAGCAACAATCCTTGACTTCCGTAGGTAACTTGATCCGATCCTTTTAGATCCGCCGCATAGAAAATATCGGGAAGCGTACCGCTTGCAAATACCAAATTCTTTTTCGTCTCAAAGCTGTCTTGTGGGGCGTTTTGAATCTTTAACTTAATATTCGTCATCTTCTCGTATTCCTGAATAACAGGCATCTTGTTCCAATCCTGACGTCCTATATCCGGTGCCATAATGGATAGCTCAATCGGTTTATCCACGATAGGAAAGCCCGTCTTATGAACCTCTGTGGCTGTGTCTGAGCCTTCTGTGCTTGCTGTCCCCTTATCGCTACTTGATCCACATGCAGTAAGAATAGACATTGACATGGAAAGAACTAACAACATGAGTCCAGCTTTACGATAAATCGTCATACAAAAACCTCCCCTTTGTTATTTGTATCTTAAGATCAACCCTTAACAGAGCCAATCATGACACCTTGCACGAAATAACGCTGTAAGAATGGATAGACAACAATAATCGGAAGCGTAGATACGATAATGACCCCATACTTCACAAGTGAAGCAATTTCTGCCTTGTTGTTCTGGGCTGCTGCAGCTGTCGCATCGATAATGCCACCTACTTGAGATTGCATTTCCTGAAGCACGAGAATCTGACGAAGCACAAGCTGCAATGGATACTTCGCATCATCATTCAGGTAGATCATGGCGCCGAAATAGCTGTTCCAATGCCCTACCCCGTAGAATAAGGCCATAACTGCGATAATTGGCATCGATAACGGGAGAACAATCCGCAGGAATAAGCGAATATTCGTCGCGCCATCGATTTGAGCCGCATCTTGAAGCTCAGCTGGAATGGAGTTCGCGAAGAAGGTACGAGAGACAATAATATTCCAGATTGACGCTGCGCCAGGAAGTACTAGTGCCCACATCGTGTTGACCATGCCTAGCCCTTTTACCAACATGTATGTAGGGACGAGACCCCCTCCAATGAACATCGTTACCATGAACATCCCCATGAAAAACCCACGACCTACAAAGTCCTTACGACTGAGTGCATATGCCGCTGGCATCGTAACGACCAAGTTAATCGTTGTGCCTAGCAATGTATACAAAATCGTATTTCCATACCCCGTCCAAATCTTCGAGTTCTGAAATACAATTTCATACCCCTTAAAGGTAATACCTTTTGGAAGAAGCCACATTTCACCGGAAGCAACCATCTTCGGATCACTGATAGATGCGCTAATAATATATAAGATGGGATATGCGACTAACAACAATGCAATTGTCACATACGTATA
>NZ_JBBORH010000005.1:0-147458 GCF_038004525.1 Paenibacillus sp. FSL R5-0914 | reverse complement strand
ATACACGTCTCTTTTAAGTTAAGGATACCATGGCAGGCTTAATATGTATAACTTATATTTACTATATCTAGTTATATCTTAAGGCTATTATCCCGGATGATACTTGTTCTTCACATACTAAACAATTGGTATTTTCTTATTCAAAGTGCTTTTTTATTTAGAGTTTTAATTCCATTTTTTTCTTAAAAGAGAAAACTTCCTGACCGTAGTCAGGAAGTTTAATTTAACTGGAGCTTTCCAGTTGGACTAAATAAAGAAACAAAAACTGTAATAATTATGCTTAATGAAAATATTCTTTTCATATTAGATTCCCCCTTTATTATTTCTAGCGATTAGATTTTTTCTTATTTTGATTAGATAATATAGAGTTAAGATAAATTGTATAATAGAAATACACCAAGGAAGTAGAAAGAGCATTTCCAATTGATATTTCGGTGAAGATAAAATAGAAATGAAAACTTCTTCATCACTATTAGTGTCATCTTGTATTGCATTGAAAAATAAAAGAAGTAAGAGGCTGGATAACATCGTTACCAAAAACCAAATGGTATTGTCCTTTATCCTAAGAGTCCTTATAAGCAAAAAAGAATTAATTAAACATAATAACAGCGGTATAAAGTACACCTTAAATGAGGTATATAATAACTCCGTTCCCCATCCCTCTATTCTTATCTTTAAAAAATAGATTAAGATCAGATGCAGTCCAACCACCAGTATTACATAAAGAATGGCTTGTAGCCCTGTCTTGAATGACTTCATCTTTCGTCCCCCTTTTCCATTCGTTCACTTAATGCTCTAATGGTATCATCACCCTTCATCGAGATTTTCTTCTTACTTCAAGCACCTATATACCACCCCTGAAATTATATGGATTAATTTTAACTAAAACACTAAATATCCTTATAATGTAATCATCGGGAATTTTAAGGCGAAAATTAATAGTAAACCCCTCTTCCGAAAGAGCGTTATAAAATTGAGGCAAAAAATAGTGAACTCAAACATAGACACGGATATGATGTTGCATCTTCCTCGGGTCTAATTGGCATGCAGATGCAAGGCGCTATGGCGATATTTTCTGTTAGTCTCAAGCGAATCATTAATTTGATGAAAGAATCGAAGTAAAAGTATAAAAGCAAAGGCGACATTTCGTTCAAAATCGAACAAAATGTCGCCTTTTTAATTTGAGGGACACTAGTGACAACCTATAATACAACTATCATAAATACGACATTATCCAAATAATCCTCTACATAAGTTTCGAATACCTTTTGAAGCGTCTTAAACGCTCTCAAAGCTACGAGAGGCTACTCAATAACATTTTATTTTACTTACATCAAAGACTACGAGGCAAATTATTCCTTCTAGATTGACAGTGAGAATAAAATTGATACCATCCCAGTTATGATGTCATTCTTCAAGGATTTTATAATAGAATTCTAATTTAACATAATTCTCTAAATTTAGTTTTTTGGGTTTGATGCCCGAAGTACACAGGCACAGATAGTGGATATTTTCAAACGTCTTAAACTATATCAGATCTGCAATTCGAATAAGTCAATATCCTTAACGGAAGAGGAATCAAACATTTTAAAGCCAACAAATCGGCTCATTCTTTAACTATTTTTTATTCTTGGATGTTACTTCGTGATGCTGAGAACCAGCTGCAAAATAGTGAAGAATCGAAACCCGAATTGATTGCCCTTTAGCCTGTCATGTTATTAATAAAAAGCCGGTAAACCCTAAGTAATGGCTTGCCGACTTTCTAAGTAAAGACGTGAAACTTGCTGCAATAGCATGTATATATATACATACTATTGCATGGTGAAGTTTTTTCTCGTTTAAAACGAACTTTTCTCATTTAAAATGAAAAATCATAAGTTTTCCCATAAAACATTTATTGGCTCTACCGTTTACCCGCAGCGACTATACCCGCAATTGCCACAAGTCTTACAGCCCTCAATATTAATCAGCGAGGCGCCGCCGCAGGAGGGGCAAAGATCACGTGAAGCGCTAGTGTGGTTATGCGCACCATGACTATCATCGGTAGACGTTGCCGCAGGAACACTCGCTTTCAACTCCGCATTTAAAGCTTCATTGAAATCTTCTAGCTCCAAAGTTGCTGCAATCGGTGCAGGCAAATGATCATCATGAGCGTTATTCAGTACATGAGTCTCCAATGCCTTAGCTACAGCATCTGCAATGGATTCTACTCGATTCGCACCGAAGCCGATTGCACCTGATCCGCCGATACCTTTCAGATGTTTGATCAACAATTCTACCTTCTCACCATGATCTCCATAACGGAGGAACAAGGAGCAGACACGACCGAGTGCTTCTGCCATCGCAAAGACATCAGAACCTGCTTTACCTACATTCAGGAAGATTTCTGCCGGTGTGCCATCTAGATCATTGATCGTAATATACGCCATACCAAAAGGTGTGTTGATTTTATAGGTTGCGCCGCGCAGAACCTGCGGACGTTTTTTGTATTGTTTATCCAGCTCTTTAGTAGGAGCTTGAGGTGCTGGGCTTGCCGTTACAACATTTGCTTCAGGAGTCGTTGCAACTTCAACTGCTGGAGCTACCTCTTCTACTGCATCTTCCTTCTTCGAGGTTTGCAGAACTTGTACATCACGGCTACCATCACGGTAGATCGTAACGCCTTTACAGCCCAAATCGAAAGCCATTTCATATAGCTCAGCCGTCTCTTCTACTGTGAAGTCAGACGGGCAGTTGGCTGTCTTGGAAATCGAGCTATCTACCCAGCGTTGAATCGCTGCTTGCGCACGAATATGATCCTTAGCTGACAAATCCATCGAAGTCACGAAATAATCTGGCAGCTCTTCACCTGGATGAGATTCAAGCCATTCTTGGGCGATTGGAACGAACTGTTCATCGTAGCCAAGGCGACTTTGACGGAAATACTTAAAGGCAAAATAAGGCTCAATACCAGTCGAGGTGCCTACCATTGTACCTGTGCTACCTGTAGGTGCTTGTGTTATCACTGTAACGTTACGCATGCCATGTTTGCGAATCGCTTCACCAACCTCTGGATACGTTTCGAGCATATTTTTCATAAAGCCGCTCATTAAATATTTCTCTGTGTCAAAAGCTAGGAAGGATCCCTTCTCACCAGCAATCTCTGCAGAAGCAAGGTACGCTTCACGAGCCATAAAGCCGTAAAGCTTGTCCAGAAACGCCAAAGATTCCGGGCTACCGTAACGGATGTTCAATTTGATCATCAGCTCAGCAAGACCCATCGTTCCGAGACCTACACGGCGTTCGTTTTTCTGATTCGCTTCATTTTCCGGGAAATGATAAGGCGTCTTATCAATGACATTGTCCAAGAAACGTACGGAATAACGCGTCGTAGTCGCGAGATCTTCCCAGTCTACATCATGATTCTTCTCATCGTAGAATTTGGACAGGTTCACAGCAGACAAATTGCAGACTCCCCAGCCTGGCAGTCCTTGCTCCCCACATGGGTTCGTACAAATGATCGGATTAAAATACCAGCTGTTGGACATCTGATTGTAGTATTCCATGAACACAACGCCTGGCTCAGCGGATTTCCAAGCGGATTCAATAATGGTGCGCCACACATCACGCGCTTTAACGGTGCGATAATGAATAACGTTTTTGCCCGCAGCCTTCCACTTGTCTAGATCGCCATCCCACACATCGTTGTACTCTGGATCTGTAGTATCCGGAAATACGAGATCCCAATCCAGATTTTCTTTTACAGCCTTCATAAAGCTATTGCTCACACATACCGAAAGGTTCGCATTCGTAACTTGACCCATCGTTTGCTTTACGGTAATGAAGTCCTCCACATCTGGATGCCAGTCATTAATCATGAGCATAAGTGCACCACGACGGCTACCGCCTTGTTCAATTAATCCAGTGGTATAGCTAAACAGACCGCCCCAAGATACAGAACCACTGGAAGAACCATTAACACCTCTCACAATTGCCCGGCGTGGACGTAGAGAGGATAGGTTAATCCCTACACCGCCACCACGAGCCATAATTTCTGTCATTTCAGCCAACGTTTCCATAATGCCGCCACGGCTATCTTTTGGAGAAGGAATTACATAACAGTTGAACAGGGTTAGTTCTTCACTAGCGCCTGCACCAGCAGCAATTCGTCCACCCGGTACGAGCTTCCAATCATCCAGAATCGAACGGAATTTACCCGCCCATTCTTCTTGAAGCTCAGGCGTCTTCTCCACAGAAGCCATAGCTGTAGACAGACGATCCCACATTTCCTCTGGTGTTTTTTCTATATTAAGCGTCAGCTTTTCAACATCTGATTTCACAAGTTCGCCGCTGCGCGTCTTCACGGTTACGATTCTGCCGTTACGTTCTACGATCTCTCCGACTTCCTTCGTGGGAAACTTCGGATCATCTTTTGTTAGAACGAGTACAACATCGCCCACTTTAGCATTATTGCTGTCGGCATCCTTCCAAGCATAACGATCCAAAAATATTTTTTCACTTAGCCCTTCAAGGCGTTGCTTCCGTTCCACTTTACCCAATAGAAAAACCTCCCGCAATGTAGTAAATATTAGTTCCAGTTCAGGTGTGGGCGTACATTTTGTGACCCACAACAAAAACTTCCTTACACTTATCTTCCGTCTTACGGGTGTATGTAGGAAGTTCATCTTGTCAATAACAAATAGCAGCTACGCACTTTAAAAAAATCACATTTTCATGCTTTTGTCACAATATATTGTGTGCGTCAGCTTTTAAACTATACCACATATTGTATCGAAGGTCTTTTTCGAAAATAGAGTCAAGCAGCCGAAATATCGCAAACCTTGCCGCGTTTTCTCGCTTTTACTCTCTTTTTTAAAGGCTATCAAGAAAAATAGAAGGTTATGAATTCTCTTGTTTAAGAGCATACTACTCCTACGAATGATGATATGAAATAGCACCTGAGGAGGCTGTACCATGACGCAATTATTCCGTAATTCTCTACCTCACAAAGGTGGAAAGTCAGCGCCTATACTGCCTGTTCCTCTTTCTTTTGACCGGAATTGGCTGCAGGATCTAGAACTCAAACTAGATAAAGGTGGTCCGTGGGGAGACTACCGTCTGTCCAAGCTTGCTGTGCAAGGTGAACAAACGGGTCTAGTAACCAGCTTCGATGAGCTGCAATGCATGAAGCATTTATCCGGATTATCCCCGCTCCCTCATCAGCTCGATACCGCGCATAAGGTTTTGTTTGAGATGTCGGGCCGCGCGATTCTTGCAGATGAGGTTGGACTAGGAAAGACGATTGAAGCAGGACTTGTACTCAAGGAATATCTTGTCCGCGGTCTAGTCTCTAAAGTGCTTATTCTGGTACCCGCTTCCCTCGTATTGCAGTGGGTCCGCGAGCTGAATGCCAAGTTTGGCATCTCTGCTGTTGCACAGAAAAAAGTTTATTCCTGGGGGAATGCGATTGTCGTCGCATCTATGGATACCGCGAAGCGCGATCCTCATAAAGAGATGCTGCTGGAAAATGAATATGACATGTTGATTATTGATGAAGCGCATAAGCTGAAGAACAAGAAATCGACCAATTATCTATTTGTACAGCAATTACGCAAAAAATATTGCCTGCTCCTAACCGCTACTCCCGTTCAGAATGATCTGGGCGAGCTATTTAATTTGATCACTTTACTGAAACCGGGGCAATTAGGAAATCAGGGTGATTTTGCTTCGAATTTCGTCGTTGATAAACGCCAACCTAAGAATGAAGGTCAGCTAAGGGACGAGCTATCGAAGGTGATGATCCGCAATCGGCGTGGCGAAGGTCCAGTTAATTTTACGAAACGAAAAGTCCGTAATATTCCGCTAGTTCTTTCACAGGAAGAGAGAGTATTATATGACGCTGTCACTTCTTTTGTTAAAGATCAGTATCAGGAATCAGGCGGCAATCTTAGCAGCATGCTTTCCTTGGTAACGCTTCAGCGTGAGGTGTGCAGCAGTAGGGATGCCGTCTTCATCACTTTAGTTAATCTGATCAAGAAGCTGCCTGCTGATTCGCCGAAACGCGATCGGATGATGGAGCTATTGCAGACACTTCGTACGGTTAAGACCAATACCAAAGCCGAAACAACACTATCTCTCATTCAAGAAATGAATGAAAAGGTCATCGTTTTTACGGAGTATCGCGCGACTCAAGAATATTTGCTTCAGTATTTCCGCGAACATGGGCTAATGTGTGTTTCTTATTCCGGCGGGATGAATCGTGGTAAAAAGGACTGGATGATGGACCTCTTCCGCGGTCGTGCTCAAGTCATGATCGCTACTGAGGCGGGTGGTGAGGGCATTAACCTGCAGTTCTGTCACCATATGATCAACTTCGATCTGCCTTGGAATCCCATGAGAGTAGAACAACGGATTGGGCGGGTGCACCGGTTAGGTCAGGAAAATGACGTGGTTATCTATAATTTGTCCACACAGGGCACGATTGAAGAACATATTCTGCATCTGCTACACGAGAAGATCAATATGTTCGAAATGGTCATTGGCGGGCTGGATGTGATTCTGGAGCGTTTTGAGAAGAAAGAATCGCTGGAGAAAAGTTTATACAAAATCATGCTCGAATCCCGCTCCGATGAAGAGCTGCGACATGAGTTAGATCATATCGGTGAATCCCTAAGTGAGTTGACTCAGGGTATTAAAAAGGAAAGTGAGACTTCGACATGACCCTCAACTCACAGGAAGTACGTAAACATGTAATGGATTATCTGGAGGCGACAGAATGCTCCATTATTGAAGTATCGCCCATTCACGTAACTGTAAAGCTATCGCCAAGAGCTGACAGAATGCTTACAGATCGACCTTATTATTGGGGATTCGTGGAGCGTACTGGTGTTGATCCGGAGACACTCTCTTTCACTTTTGTATTTGATCCGGAAAAATACGATAGCCAGGCAGCTATAGAAGTTCCGCCAACGGTAAATCGCAGCATCGGAGCATTGAATCCGCCAATTACCGGAAACCCAGCGATGGGCGCCACAACAGATGCTGAGGCTAGCGCAGATCTATTGAATCCAACATCACCTGAATCTAATGTGGTTCATGTCCCCTCCTCAAATCCAGAAGATAGCATCCTAGCCCGCTACTTCGGTATTGTACCTGCATTGCCCCGAATTGGGCCCGGTATGATAAGACGTGAAGATATCATCTATGGTAGCAAGCGCCTGCAGCAAATTTGGAGCGCAGCCCAAGATGAAGGGAAATGCCTTTACTTATTTGAAGATCCCGGTAGCAGGCAGCGGAATACACTCTTCTCTGCTGCCTATGAACCGTGGCTCGGCGTCTGCTATAAAGTGGAGATGAGCTGCGATTTGAAAAGGGAAGAACTGCATTATCTTGGAATATCGCTGACAAAAGGGACCATCATTGATGACTTTAACGCTAAGATAGCCTCGCGGGAGATGATCCCCCGTTTACCAGAAAACGTCCATATTCAGCCTTATGAATTAACAGTGACAGCCGCTACAGATTTATTAGAGGCTCATCTTACCTCTCATCTAGCCGAACTCGATTACACTTGGGCAGAACAGGCACGTGAGCGTCTTAGAATCGAGCTGGCTATCATTGATATTTATTACGGAGAGCTGCTGAAAGAGCCTGATGAAGAAAAACGTTTAGGCACTCAAGAGCAGTATAACCGTCGTCGACAGGAGACCATTTGGCAATATGAACCGCAAATTGCAGTTTCTGCGATAACCTACGGACTGTTTCATTTGCGAAGTCTATAGAATGCGACCCTACTCGCTAAAAGCAGGCAAAAAAACAAGAGAACTTCCGCCTTCAAGCGCGACAGCAAGCAACAGCCTTTTTATAGCCTGTCCACTACAATAGAGTAAAGCTTAACTTTCCTGACATTTCTTAACAAAGAAAGGTGATCGACGCCATGAAAATAAGTTTGCGGCGGAGGCTGAAACTTGCGGGTCAAGGATGCCTCCTCCTGCTTCTAAGCTTTGGACTGTTTGTATCCAGTTCTGGTTCCCCTTCAGCGCTGGCGCTGGCCAGAGTAAGTGTGATCCAGTCAGTCACGCAGAATGCAATTCCTGTATTGAAGATGAGTACCTTACCTTCACCCAGTACGGTCCAAGAATTCGCTAAGGCTACATTGAACAAGCTCGCTGCAGAAGCTCCATTTACAGCCTGGAAGGATGCAAGGATAGAATATTATCCCCTTGGTCCAGGTACACATGGCTGGCTTGTAAATGTAATGAAGGGTGAAGAGCGGATTGGATACATGATCATTTCTGCCACAGATACAGGCGGATATATGCTAAGTGAATATGGAGCCGGCACTTACGGACTCCCATACAGTTTAAATGATCTGCGCCAGTTTTTGGTGCAGAAAGGTCTCATTACATCATCTTTTTCAGGAACAATAAACATTACTGCTTTATATGCACCACTTCTACCGGTCTGGAAAATAACCATTGACGAAAAGACGGTTTACATCAATGCTTCCGTACCGCAAATTTTACCTTGGACACTGAGCAAGGCAGAAGAAGTCCTTAAAGAGCAGCCTCCAGCAACAGATGTAATTACTAATCTTAATCCTGACGTATCACCGCTATCGGCCTTCAATAGTGGAGGGTCAGATGATCCTTACGAAGATATCCTTTGGCTGACCGCTCCTAAACTAACTACAGTGAGCGGTGACAATATCGCACTTCTGATCAGACCTAAAGAAAGCATCGCTTATCAAGCTGCTGGACGAAACGACCTTGTCGGGGCACCATTTATGATTACAGGCTATCAGAGCTGGCAGCCTTCTCAAGGTCAAGCTGAGAACAATAAAACTACCGTATACGCGGCCTCAGGCCCTGAAGGAAAACGATACTTACCACTCACTGCACTACAAAATAATGGAACACTGCATAAGCTGCCAGACAGAACGACCAAAGCACTCGGATATAATCGTTAACACAAGCATAAACGCCTTCGGCGTCCTTATGAGGACGGTAAGTGTTTATGTGAGAAATAGAAGGATAATTTATAACGTAAGCATATAAATTCTTATATTTAAACAAATGCAAATAACCTTCCACTGCCACCCATGAATAATGGCACTGGAAGGTTATTTGCTATTTATACCTTTATTCTTTTTTGCCATGACTCCACTTGCTTCGCCAGATAGACCACCCAAGCGGGAGCATGCCAAACCATTTCTGTGACCACGGCTGCTTCGTAGCCGCTCTACGAGCATGAATGGCACGCGGATCCTCGATATATACGACTACCTTCTCCGTTATATACTTTACAAGCTCATCGCCACCGGAAGCCATTTTAACACCTCCTAAAAATGTAAGTGAATTCAGATTATCAGCATCCGTTCCATGGTCTTAGTGTGCACCACTCCACTTGGATCTAAACTACAGACTTCTGATTTGTCGAATAGGTTTACCTATTAAAGCACAATCTAACAAAGAATCCAGAAGACGTTATTCACTTGCAAGGAGGCGTTTCACTTGAACAACTGGAGAAAACAACCCTTTCCCAGTACAGCAGCTGTTCTATGCGGCTTTCGAATCACTCTAACTACCCTAGGACTACTAATGTTGTTTATGGGCAGCTCCTTAGCCTCCGCGACACCAGAGAAACCCGTGATGAAGGATGACCGTCAGCATTTATTAGGTCACGGACACCGTATGATCCTAATTGATGCGGGACATGGAGGCATCGACGGTGGAACTTCCTATGGTAATATTCTTGAAAAAGATATCACCTTAGATATCTCACGTCGATTATTTCTACTTCTGGGTAGCGATGGTTTTGACGTTGCTTTAAATCGCAATGGAGATTATGCCCCAAGTGATGAGAACCGCTGGTTGCGTAGTAAATCTCGACATCTTCGGGATCTTGCACAGCGTAAAGAACTTGCTGAGACATTACCTGCTACTGTAGTGGTAAGCATCCATATTAACTGGGCGCCTTCCCCTTCCAAACATGGTCCACTTGTATTGTACCGTCAAGAGGGTCGTAGCTTCATGCTTGCTAAGTCCATTCAGCATCAGCTAAACAATCTTTACGATGTCGAAGCTCATCCAAGACCAGGCAAACCCTTTTATTTACTCAATAAAATAACCGCCACAACTGTTATCGTTGAGGCGGGTTTTGTAAGCAGTCCGACTGACCGCGCAAAGTTATGCACCCCTAAAGGGCAGCAACAAATCGCTGAAGCCATCGCTGATGGTATTGTAGCTTATCTTATGGAAGTTTAAGTTGGGAGCTCCATTTCATCTCGTTTTTAACCAGATCAGAAATCCCTATAAACTCAACATTGTCTTTCATCTGTTCAATACCGCTGCGGATTCCTGCGGCGGTCTCTTTCCCAAATACACCAACATGACCAATCGTTACACAAAATCGTTGATCCTTCGCCATGTCTTTGACGAGACCCATTTGTTTCAGAACATGACTTGCTGTATGTGTGTCATCTAAAAAGATATGGTTCTCTACGCGTGGCAACCCCATACGATAAGCCATATTGCCAGCAACGGAACGGTAGTTGGTCTTGCTGTCTACAAAAAATAATCCTCGTTCTTTGCATACAGATAAGATCACTGCCATAATCCGCTCATCTCCGGTAATTTTCGAACCCATATGGTTATTTATCCCGATCGCATAAGGAACATTATCGAGTGCTGCCTCAACCTTTTGTCGCACTTCCTCATCGGACATTTTGGCCAATATGGCTCCTGGTCCAAGCCATTTAGGATTACCTTGGCGCGGCTCCATCGGCAAATGAACCAGAACATCATCTCCGCGTTCATGTGCGCGGGTGGCATCCTTTACGGATGTAGGTAAAAAAGGCATGACGGCTACAGTAAGCTTTATCGGTAACGAGAACATTTCATCTGTCCCCTTCATGCCATTGCCGAAATCGTCAATAATGATAGCGACCTTATCACGTTTTGGTGCACTCTCTTCAAGCTGCGTATTTGTAGCGTTGTCTTTAGACGTGGCAGCAGAGACAGTCGGCGTAGCCGGAACAATTGTGGTAATCAATACTGCAGCAACAGCAAGCCAATTCAGTAAGTAACGTTTAACCTTTCGACTGTCCTTCATCAAGAGGAACGCCTCCTTCGTCTTAAACAATTGTTCTCATTGTTTGGTTCACGAAGGTTTAATATGTACGGGGAGGGTTCGCAAAAATTTACAATCGAGCTGTTGCTAATGCCCGCGCTTGTCTGTGGCAAGGATTGCTTCCAGCACATCCACAGATTGAACTTCAAATGGCATATTCTTCATTGGGCTATCCTGGGAGCAGCTAGCTTCTGCCACCACCATTAATTTATCCATATCGCTACTGGTAATCCCAAGCTCCTTAAGTGTAACGGGAAGGCCGACTTTTTTGCAGAAAGCACTGACCTGAGCGACCTCATCTTCTGAAGCCTTCTCCAAGACCAACTGCACGATCGTAGCAAAGGCAACCTTCTCACCATGTAGCACATTCCTGCATTCCTCATACAGGGTCAGTCCGTTATGAATAGCATGGGCTGCAGCAAGCCCACCGCTCTCAAACCCAACGCCGCTCAAGTAAATATTAGCTTCAACAATATGTTCCACTGCAGAAGAGGTGATCCCCTGTTTTACATCCAGGAGTGCGGATTCACCTTCAGCAAGAAGTGTGTCCAGACAAGCACGTGCTAAAGAGAACGCTGCGATTGTGCTAGTCCCGCCTGCATGAGTAACCGCTCCTGATTGACGGCAAGCTCTTGCTTCGTAATAGGTGGACAAAGCATCACCCATTCCAGCCACCAGTAATCTTGCAGGGGCTTTAGCGATGATATCGATATCTGCGATCACCATATCAGGATTTCTTTTTAATGGAAGGTAACAGTCGAAGTCACCTTCGTCCGTATACAACACTGATAAAGCGCTGCAAGGTGCATCCGTCGAGGCCACTGTGGGTACAATAACTACCGGGAGATCCGCCATGTGGCTTAGTGCTTTTGCCGTATCTAGGGTCTTGCCGCCACCGATTCCTAAGATAACTTCAGCGTCCTTCAGGCCAAGTTCTAGCACTATCTCATCCACCTGATTACGGCTGCACTCACCCTTGAATTCGCGCATCATAAGGGGAATATCGTTCACTTCAAAGCTGTGTAAGATATCCTCCTTGTACATGGAAAAAATATAAGGATCTACAATCGCAAATGCTCTTTTTGCGCTCAGCTGCAAACAATAATCTCCCAGCTTACGAATCTCGCCATACCCCTGAATATATTTAGTCGGTGAACATATGATCTGCGTCATGGTTTCACTCCTCTTTTTGTATATTCTTTTATTCTAAGGAGTGTTGCTTCAGACTGGCTATAAAAAAAGATGCTATAGGCTTTTGTCTTAAATAAATCCGCCGTTCACACGAATCGTCTGGCCCGTAACCCACTGTGATTCCTTACTGGCTAGAAACAGCACTACACTCGAGATATCCTCAGGCTCACCCAAGCGTCCAAAAGAATTCATACTCCCAACATTCGCAATCTCTTCAGCTGACTTCCCAACTGTGAAAAGCTCCGTATTAACAGGACCTGGCGAAACCGCATTAATCGTGATTCCTTTTCGTCCAAATTCTTTAGCTAGCTGACGAGTGAATTGTTCCACTGCTCCCTTTGTTCCCGCATAAACACTGTAGGTTGGGAACATCTGGCCTGTAACCGATGTCGAGAAATTAATGATCCGTCCGTTCTCACTCATATGTTTAGCCGCTTGCTGGCAAGCAAAAAAGGTACCCTTCACATTGATAGCGAACTGTTTGTCGAAGTCTTCTTCCGTCATACTCGCAATCGGCTTTGTGATCATAACGCCTGCGTTGTTAACGAGAATATCGATTTGTCCATAAGCTTCCACTGTGGCTTGGAATAATTGTTCTAGCTCTGCCACTTGGCTGATATCCGCTCGGATAGCGATAGCTTCTCCACCCTTTTGCTTAATTTCGTTCACAACTTCCTCTGCCTTGCTTGGACTGCTTGCATAATTAACAACAACCTTCGCACCATGTAACGCCAAGTTCTCCGCAATTTCCCGTCCCATACCTCTCGAAGCTCCAGTCACTAATGCAACTTTTCCAACCAAATTCTGATCCATCATTTATTCCTCCTATTCGTTTGCCTTTCTTGTTGGTCTGATTATAAATCGAACACTCGCAAATAACAAGTGACAATTATTATTTTTTGTCATTCGATATAATTGTTCTCCAGACGCAAAAAAACCTTCCGATCTTCATCAAAAGGTTTAGTCCATCATTTTTCTATTATGAAATATGCTATAACAATTTATGACGAAATTCCGGAAAGCATCAAATCCCAAACAGAGGCAAACTCCTGATCAATCGAACCCGACTGCCACTCTTTCGCGTGAGCAGGATGATGAAATCGTGATGTTGCATTAAAAATAGCTCTTGCCGTAACCTCTGATTCCAATGCTTTAAACTCCCCGGTTTGTATACCTTTTTCAAGAATGCGTGCGAGTTGCCCAATTAATTGATCTACGTGTTGGGTAATCATATCTACGGCTTCTAAAGTTACGGAGGCGTACATAGCAAACATTTCGGAATCATCTACAGCATAGCTCCGTTTACTGTGAATTAGAGTATCTAACCACAGACGTAGCTGCTCTTTGGCATTCCCATCAAATTGCTCAGTAACGTCCTTCAATGGGGCTAAAATATTTTGATGCAACCATCTTTCGGTTACCGATTCGCGCAAAGCTGCTTTACTGGAAAAATGTCTATATAGCGTACCATGACTAACCTTCAGTACCCTCGCTACATCAACAACTGAAGTCTTATCCGGGCCAAAACGCCGGAGTACTTGTTCAGCCGCATCCAAAATGTTTTCTTTAGATAATGGAAGATCATTCGACATTGGTATTTCCCCTCGCTCTATTTCTGATGCTACTTATCATAGCATATAATATTCAAAAACGAACTGACAATAATCTTACTTTGTCATTTGTAGAATCAATATCAGTATATACGTGCACTAATTTATTAAACTTAGGTCCACGCTTGGTATCCAATTCTCATCAGCCGCTGAGTACCTACCATACCCCAACAACAGAAAACCTCCTTGATTTCTCAAGAAGGTTCCTTACTTTCATCTACTTACTCACTCGTCCAGCTTCGCTCTAGCAAACTTACCAATCTTCGAAATCGCCTGCTCTGCTTCTGGGAGCATATACGCTAAGAAATGAAAAACACTCCACATATTATCCCATATTTCCAGTTCCACATGAACACCCGCTCCACTCGCCCGTTCAGCCAACCTCGTTGAATCGCTTAATAGCACCTCATGGTTGCCTACTTGAACAAGTAAATCAGGCAATCCCTGCAAATTCATTCTTAACGGCGATAATATTGAAGCCCACTCGGTTCGAGTACCTACATATGCTTCAAGTATCCGTTTATTCCCTTCCAAGCTACCTGTCGGATCAAGCTCCGCACGACTCTGATACGATTCACCATCCAAATGAACAAGATCTGTATGCGGCGAGATAAAAAAAGCACCTGCTGGTAACTCGCTCCCCTCATCCCTCAAAGTAATCAGTGTCATCAGCGCAAGGCTGGCTCCAACAGAGTCTCCTCCAAACACGATATCACTGGCAGAATATCCATTTGCAAGCAACCACCGGTAAGCCCCTATACAATCTTCATTAGCGGCGGGATAGATATACTCGGGTGCAAGGCGATATTCAATGATTAGCACTTTCATGCCACTCGCCTTTGCAATTCGTGCTGCTAGATCCCGATAAAATTCACAGGTTCCTGAAACAAAACCACCACCATGAAAATAAAGAATCACTTTATCATCAGGTGGAGCTGCTTCCACAGGAATGGTCCACTCTCCGCTTAATGGCCCAACCCTGACCCGCTCGACTGTAACATCCGTATGACTAGGCATATTCGCAGTCGCCTCAACCATTTCTTGTCGGATATGCTCTACAGACTTACTTTCAAACCGATTGCTTTGTTTCAGGTAATCTTTGATCGCTGCAAGCTGTTCTATACTCGTCTTTTCCATATCGATAATCCCTCCTACAGGTCTTTTCAACTCAAAGTGTAAAGCCTGTAGGTCACTACAAGGTCAAGTTAAGATTCCATTTTTAGGATTTCTAGCGTTGACTGTACTCCAGGATGTTTATCCTTGGCTAATATATTTTTTCTCAAGTCTGCGAGAGAAGCAAGCTTTATCTCCTGCCTTGCAATTTCATTGCGGACTCGATCCATTTTTTTATCTACAACTTTCACAAAATCATCTATGCTAATGCCACTGCTTTCCGATTTTAACAATGCCTTTTTTATTTCCTTTAGGGTGAATCCACATTGCTTAGCATTATGTATAAACGTAAGTCGACTTAGCGCTTCTTCAGAATAAAGACGGTAGCCGGCTTCCGATCGTAAAGGTGTACTAATTAGACCCAGTTCCTCATAATACCTCAGTGTTTCCATATTCACATTTGCCATCTTGGCCATTTGACCTCGCAAGTACTCCGTCATGATCTACGCCCCCTTGGAATTCCCTATATTATACCAAAATCCAGATAATACAGAGGGTATCAAAATAGAGCCAATAATTAATCGGGATCAATTTAAAACTCCTTATCTACACAAAAAAAACGGCATTTCTGCCGTTTCCCCATGTCTACTCTTCTACCTACAACACTTCACTTCGAACCGCATTTTTCTGTATTAGAGAAATCTGTCCGGCATGAATACCTGTGTGATACATAAGTCTTCCTACCGCTTCAAGCGGAGTAGATGTGCCAAAAGACGACTCTACGCTTACATGCCAAGCATCTTCCGGAAGCTCCCGCATCGCAGCAATCAGATTCTCGTTGGAAGCAGACAGCAGATCCACCAGTTCACTTAATGTAGTATAAGCTGCGTCATCGGCTTGAGGTTTAGGTCTACCAAAGAACCACTCTGCAAACATAAATTCTACCTCGGCATTATGAGAAATCAAACCTCCGATGGATGAATTCCCTAATTTAAGATTTAAATCTTCTTCCGGCAATGCCTTCACCATTTTATGAAATCGCTCTTGAACCGCTTGCCAGATGGGCAGTACTGAAGTAATAGTCATCGGCTATTTGCTCCCTTGTACAGCTGCTTCTTCGTCTTTCTTCTTATCAATAACAACGTGATTAAATACATTCGCATCTACATCAATATCGAACGCCAACCCAAAACCTACAACATAACGCCCCTTCAACGGAGTTAGTTCGAACAGTGAAAAATCCAGTCCGCGCAGCAATTTCAGCATGGCCTCACCATGGTCAGCATTGAACAATTCAAAGATATCCTCATATCCATCATTTCCGATATTGCTTGAGGTACAACTCCAGCGCACACGCTCAGTTGCAAATTTATTGTTTGTTTCAGACTCATCCGCAATTAGAAAGGCGTCCACAAAATCATTATTTTCCATATAGCCATAGTGCTCTGCGATTTTACTAATATAGATATACAGCTTGCCGTCTTTCTTTACGAAAGGCGCATAACTAATAAAGGGCTTACCTTCATCATCGATCAAACTCAAAATCAGGTTCTTACGTTTATTAATAAATTGCAAGTAGTTTTCTTTATTTTTCTCTACATCTACAGGCTTCTTCATTTAAAATCCCTCCATGAATAGGTTGTGTAATCACACTATGATTCTATCGAACAGTACTCAACAAATGAATACGAGGTTTCTTCTCTGTGGGAACATACTGGACTTCCGAGTCCATCCGGTATATATCCCTTATCATATCGGTTGTCATGACTTCATTCGGTGTGCCATACATCGCCTTCTCACCCGCCTGCACTACAACGATACTATCGCTATAAGTAGAAGCTTGATTGAGATCATGCAGCACCATCACTACGGTCATGCCCATGTCTTGA
This sequence comes from Paenibacillus sp. FSL R5-0914, assembly GCF_038004525.1. Taxonomy (NCBI): domain Bacteria; kingdom Bacillati; phylum Bacillota; class Bacilli; order Caryophanales; family Paenibacillaceae; genus Paenibacillus; species Paenibacillus sp. FSL R5-0914. Next base: position 130,546 of record NZ_JBBORH010000005.1, on the reverse strand, counting down.
TTTAACTCGCGAACAAGCTCAAGCACTTCATGCTGATGCGAAATATCCAAGTACGTGGTTGGTTCGTCAAGCAACATGATGAGTGGACGCTGCGCTAAAGCCATTGCAATCCAGGCACGCTGTGATTCACCACCTGACAATGAAGCTACGGCTCGGTCCTTAAACTCCATTAAATGTGTCTTTTCAAGGGCCCAATGAACAATGTCCATATCCTCTTGGTTCAATCTTTCAAACCACTTTTTGTGTGGATATCTGCCATACGAGACCAGATCAATCACAGTCATATCACTCGGCGCTTGATTCTTCTGGCTCAGCATGCACATTTTTCGTGCGACTTGTTTGGCGCTCATGGTCTTCAGATCCGTACCCTCGAGTATGACCGTACCCGTATGATAAGGAATTAGACGTGATACCGCTTTGAGCAAAGTGGATTTACCGGAGCCGTTCGGTCCTATGATGGAGACGATCTCACCCTTTTTTACGGAAAAAGAGAAGTTGTTAATCACGCTTTTCTGCTCATACCGAATCGAAATGGAATCGACAGTAAACATGTTAGAACGCCTTCTTTCTCATCAGGTATAGAAAATATGGTCCGCCAATCACAGCCATAAGGATACCTGCAGGGATATCTAGGGGTGCAAACAGGGTACGTCCACCTGTATCCGCAATTAACAGAACCAATGCACCTAGAGCCATACTCATCGGTAAAAGATATTTGTAATCTGAACCCACGAGCAATCTCGCCATATGAGGTACAACTAGACCGACAAATCCGATCATTCCAATGGCTGCTACAGAAATAGCCGCTAGAAATACTGCCAGCAAGGAGAGCAGGATACGAATTCGGTTCACATTTTCACCCAGATTCGAAGCCACCTGATCACCCAGACGAATGATATTTGCCTTACGAATAGCAAAGAACGATAAGATCCAACCTGCAATCGCATATGGGAAGACCATCATTAACGCATTATTCCCTTTTGCCGCAAGACTGCCGTTAAGCCATTGAACCGCTGCAGGGAGTCTATCGCTGTACATGATTGTTAATAGTCCAATGAATCCTCCGCAAAGCGCATTCACAGCAACACCAGATAAAATAATAGTAATCGGTGAAATACCGGTTCGTCTCCACGCTAATGCATATACAATCCCGGCAGCAATTAGCCCTCCAACAAAAGCGGCAATCGGAATGAACTCAGTATACTGTGGTGCAGCAAGCATTATGACAAGAACACATGCAGCCGCGCCACTAGTTACACCCGTCAATCCAGGATCAGCAAGTGGGTTACCCATCACAGCTTGCAGCAGTGCGCCCGAGATCGCTATATTCGCTCCGATGATCATCGCCAGTAACACACGTGGCAATCGAATATCCCATATGATGGTGGCATTCACCGCCTTAGACGATGAACCAAAGATTGTGCTTAGTATGTCTGATACCGGAATGAAAACAGAGCCTAATCCGATGGCAATAATCGCTGCAACGAGCGCTAATAGAACCGTTACAATAACAACTATTCTGCTACGAGATGTATTTATCACTTGCTGTCTCCTTTAATTATTCATAGAAGTATTTTGCGATTTCAGTTAGGGCTGTTTCTGCGTTAATGATCGAGGTTACGCCGAACACACTGTAATCTAAAATCTGGATTTTATCGTTTTTATAAGCAGAGAGCTTCGTCCAAGTTTCATTTTTCTCTATTTCTTTTTTAAATTTGTCCTTTGTCGCTCCGTGGTCACCTGAAGCCAATACAAGAATGACGTCAGGATCAGCGGCTACGACGTTCTCCATATTAATAGGAGAGTAAGTATCTGTAACTTTAAGTACAGAAGTAGCGATGTTATCAGCGCCAAGCTTTTTCACCAAGCTACCTAGATAAGATTTCTCACTCATAACCATGAAGGAATCAGAGGTTCCAATAACGAGCATCACGCTCGGCAGTTCTTTTCCTTCGGCTAATTTACTTAACTCATTTTCTTTATCCAAAATCTTACTCAAAGCCGCATTCATCTCATCTTTTTTATTAAAATAAGTACCTAATACTTTAAGGCTAAGCTTTAAATCCTCGAAGGATTCTGTGCGTAGATATGCTTTTTGCAAATCCATGCCTTCCAGTGTCTTATCCAGCGTGCTTCGAAGCGATTCTGCTCCCAGCAGCAAGTCTGGCTCAAGCTTTGTTACTACTTCAAGATCCGGTGCCATTGGCGAACCAATTTTATCTATCGATTCAAAATCAGCAGGGATTGGATTGGTGGAGGTTGGCACCCCAACTGGTGTGATTCCAAGCAAATAGAGCATTTCTGTTAATGGTACAGATGTAGTTACAATTCGCTGTGGAACTGTGGCTGGAAACTGGCTTAATGCTTCATTGAACAATGCTTCATCTACACCATCATTCTCCAGATTGTATTCCTTTCCAGCATCCGCTGTTTTCGCTGCTTCTGTTGTATTCGCTGCATTTGCTTCTTTCGTTTCATTAGCAGCTGTATTCGTTACGGCTTCATTCTTGGTTTGATTGTCCGCTGTATTGGTGGACGAACATGCAGTCATTGCAGTAAGCGCTGCAACAACCAGAAGTACTAATAATTTCTTCAAATTCTATCCCTCCGAGTATGTATAATTATACGTTCTAAGTAGTGATAATGATTTTCATTTTCATCTACCATTCCTATGATAATGGTTATCATTAGGAAGTGTCAAGAATTTTATTTTAATTTTAAACTAGCCAAAATGCCTTAAACATCCCATTAAAAAGGACAACCTTTCTTGTAGAAAAATAGGAATCTGGTGTCGTATGAACCCTTCACTTTCTTAAATCCACAAAAAAACCACATCCAAAGGACGTGGTTAATATGCATAATAAACCTAAATATTTAATTATAGATTGGAATAAATCTATCTCGATTATTAATAATGGAATCTTCTTCTGATTTCGCTTATAAATTTCCGGTCAGAAAAGATTATCATCCCAATAATGGTTAGGAGTGAGTATACGATAGAGAAAACACTGGTCCAAATGACATGAGATAAATTAAATACAAACAGAAGCATAGGACATAAATTAATAAAGAACATCGATAAAATATAGCCTATATCATGACGCCATAATGATTTTTGAACAATTGCGAGCACAGTCATAATAAATGTAGCTGCCACTCCAAACAGTGGGATTGCATAGTTGGTAGACCATCCCCTAAAACCAACGAATATATCGATCACCAAAAGGAAAATGGACAACATGACATAGTGGTATAAAATTTTCCTGCCAATATGTTTATTAGATAAAATGGTATCTTTAACAACGATCCACGCATAGATAAGACCTGTACTTACGATAATTGACCATATTCTCGGATTGATATGATAGGTCAACGCATTAATTGTAATCGAAAGCACGATCGCAGATATAGTCATAAAGAGGAACAATTTAGCTACCGTAAATGGTTTGGTTTCCTGATAGATCTCTTTATAGGACGGGTATTCTGTCGTGCTCTCTCCCCTGATCTTAATTGGCTTGGAGCATAGTGGACAACGATAATGTTGATTATCAACCGTCACGTTGCAACGAATACATTTGGTCATTCGCTAATCCCCCAATCGTTTGAGTAGATTTTAACTTCAAGTCCAGCCTCACCCGCTAAGGTCGAAAAGAAATATTGCAATATATCGGATTCCACTATATTTCTGGTAAACGTGATCACCAGCTTATCATTGACTGAGCTGATCCCACAGTTCATAGGGCTTTTATTGGATGGATAGACTAATGCCTCGATTAGCTCTACGTGCTTGTACATTTGCTGTGGCAACATAATATTGCCGATATTGGACAAGGTCAGTGTTCTTTTACTTTCCCCAAGCATATGAAACCCTAAATTCACGAACCAGTTCTTCAAAAATAACGGGACAAACAACGTAGCTTTGTTCCGTTCAAGCGCCACATTATTGTAAATGATATTTTGCAAATTTTCTTTCCCCGTTTTATACTTCAGCATCTCATTCATTCTAAAAATTAATTCATCCAGTGTGGTATCTTCCGTAATTCGCGCGCCAAGATTAACTACGCCAAAGAAGTTACGAAGAGTACGTGAAGGGAATGCTTTGCGCAAATTGACAGGCACTGCGATAACCACGGGAGCATTACTTTTGCTATATTTAATTCTTGTTTGATAAATAGAATAACTCAGTAATGCGGATAAATAAGCAGTGATCGTACTTCCTTTTTGCTTAGCGAGGGCATTCAATTGGGAGGCACTTACGACCCCGTGTACCACGTTATTTCCGAACTGTTCGAAAGCGGTACCTTTAATGTGGTACGCTCGGCTGTTTCTAACCGATTCAACATAACAATCCTTGTAGTATCTGCGAAAAGCATCCTCCATATCATGGATATCCACTCCTGAATCAGCGAGTAAAATCCGGTCCTCAGTGTCAATTTCATGTCCCATATACATTAGATAATAGTACAGCAGTGATTTTAAAAACTCCACAGCCCCATTACCATCCGTAAGCGCATGGAACACTTCAACAGAGACTCTATTTTTGTAGTATAAAACCTTAAATAAATATCCATTGTTTGTAGTTGGATCAATGTTGCGACAAGGATACTGCTGATCCTCAGCGATCACAATTTTATCCGTGCTAGACTCTAAATAATTCCAAAACACACCCCTGCGAAGCTTCACAGTGAACATCGGAAATCTGTCGAATACCGTATCGGCGGCTTGCTGTAACGCATCCACATCTACAGGATTTGTCAGAACCGCTGAGATCCGATAAACAGAAGTGTTTTTTGTATTTGTAACGGATGGAAATAGTTTTGCTGCGTTATCAAGTTTGTACCACTTTTTCACTTCAAAACTCCTCTTTTATTCTGCTGTTACTGGTTGATACTCCACTTTTGCATTGTCTTCCTCAAACAAACATAGCTTACCACGACACAGATTATCTCTGCCACTACAAAGGAAAGCCATAAGCCGATGTTACCAAACATTAAAGGAAGGATAAAGAAATTCCCCATCAACAAGGCATACCGTAAAATCGCCAAAATCGGATGCCAAAGCAGCACCGGTAATCCCCATATCGAAAACGCAGATAAAAATCAAATCCAAGATGATATTCAAGACTACACTCAGTAAATTACCAACCATAGGAAAAAGCACTGAATTTTCTCCAACTATTCTAGCCAGTACATGAGGAAAAAAAACTACCATTATGAAAATAACTACGGCTATCATGAGCAGTGTGTAAAAAGCATTATTGAAGTAGTGGTTGGCTTTCCCCTTGTTCTGCTCTCCCAGACTAATAGCGGTTAATGTGTTTCCTCCAATGGCAATTAAGATCCCTATACAGGAAATAATATTAAAAATCGGTGAAGCCATATTCACAATATTTTGACTACTTTGGAGCCTAGCGAGAATCCATCTGTCTTTTTTGTAGTTTGTGAGAAGTACCCTGAACAGGCCGGCTGTATTTCAATATTACCTAAAGGAATTTATCTCTATGGTTATTGCTCGGAGGAGCAGATAATGGAAACGATGCAGAATATCGCTGCATATGCTAAAGCCGAATATAATACGGAGATTCCATTTGTCATCCAGACAGTCATTTTCACCGGAATGTTTCAGTGGGTTTATGAGATTCAAGTATGGTTAAAATCTGCATGATCTAAAATAAGACAAATAAAACAGCACGCGGCGATATAGGATCGACACGTGCTGTTGTTAACTTGAGTATAACTAAGCTAGTCCAAATTTAGAACCTAGCTACATAGAATTCTCGATCTGACGGTACATTAAAGCTTTTTATAGCATTTCCGTTCTCATCTCTTAATGTGAGAAGATACGGCACCGTTGTTAGTGTGCTAACTGTTGGGAATCTAGCTACACCAAATTCATCGAAATCAGCAACTATAGCTGGATTTCCAGTTCTCAATAATGAAGCGGTCCACCCTGTAGTGTCTTTAGGTGTTCCAGTTGCATTTGTACCAATAGCGAGAACAATAAATCTGTCCAATGTCTGTCTGATTCTCCGTTTCTTCCGGGTTGCAGCTGCTTTCACTCTTTTTGCCGCGAGGGCTTTGGCCGCCATAACGGCTTGCTTATTGACTGGCTTCTTAATCATTGCCATTTTCTTTCACCACTTTCTTTTTAGGATACGATATTAGATGCAAGATTTGGAATGCTTGACCTCACTTTTACCTACTATTCTAGAAATGTACTTTATTCCTAGATTCATAGATTCGTACCCACTGGATTAGTGGTGCATATAATGCACTTGTGAGGTGATCCATTAATAAATGAGCCGACAATTTTGGCCAGAGCAATATAGTTCAAGAATCCATACGGCGCTAAGAAAAAGAATTCAACACTCCCAAGTCAGTCGCGGTACATCCGCTAAAATTCCTATCATTATCAAATTCAAACAAAAAATGACCCCAGCACAGCTGAAGTCATTACAAAAACATCTAGAATCACACGACTTTCCTATCAAACATCATCTCCCCATACTAAATTCTGTATCATCACGAGTTTCGATGAACTGTCTGAAACAGATGTGCAGTTGGCATGGAATCGATAAAATCTATGTTGACGGAATTAAAAAAACATCACTTTATATAGCGACACCATCCATCAGTTCTTCATCCGTCCAAAAGAAACAGGGACTTACGGGAAAAGGAATCAACATTGCCATTCTTGACACAGGAGTGTATAGGCACCCTGATCTGATTCAGCCCTGTAACCGTATCGTAGCTTTTAAAGATTTTATCAATCACAGAAAACTTCCCTACGACGATAACGGCCATGGGACTCATATTGCAGGGGACGCGGCAGGCAACGGATGGATGAGTAAAGGAAAATACAAAAGCCCTGCTCCAAAGGCAGGGATCGTTGGTGTTAAAGTACTTGATAAAAATGGTGACGGATATGACTCCACGATCATTAAAGGAATTGAGTGGTGTATTGCGAATCGAAAGCGACTAAAACTACGTATCCTTTCGATGTCATTAGGGGGTACGGTAAATTCACCTTGTTCTGACGACCCGTTGTGCCAAGCCGTAGAAAAAGCAATAAAGGCTGGACTCACTGTTGTGATAGCAGCTGGAAATAGCGGCCCTGGACGCAGGACGATAGAATCTCCTGGTATTAGTCCTTCTGCAATTACCGTAGGTGCAGTGGATGACCGTCGCACGCTCACACAAAAGGACGACCGGATTACCTCGTATTCAAGCCGCGGACCTGCACCGGGAGGGCGAAAGAAACCAGACCTCGTAGCTCCTGGCGAAACCATTATCTCTCTTCGTGCGCCTCATTCCAAGCTAGATCGCGAGCTTCCTTACTTGCGGATCGCTAAAAATTACTTTGTGCTGTCCGGTACCAGTGTCTCAACACCTATAGTCTCTGGTGTTATTGCTCAATTGCTACAGAGAAATCCCTCACTAACTCCTAAGCAAGTGAAATCCATACTAAAAAAGAACACATTCTCTCTGAAACTCCCCCCTAACACAGCGGGCTCTGGTGAGATCAATGCAAGATTTTTATTGTGATTTTGCTTCCTTCTTTAAAGCTGTGATAACAGAAACTGATAACACTTCAGTAAATTTACCCGTAGGCTCAATTTCTAATAAAGAAGATTTCAAATCCGCTTCAAATCGTTCCAAGTGATCTCCAAATAAGCGCTTTGAAGCATAGGAAGTGGAATACAAATTGCCAAGAATCGAATCCACCGTCCATGTCACTGAATAACTCGGTAAAATCAATCTTTCCACATCCTTAAAGCTAGATCGCGCAACAATATCCTCATGTCTTTCTTTAGGATGAGTATAGATGCTGTCTCCTGCGATTCTTTCGTTACCTAACCAGCGTTTCACTACTTCATTTACCTTAAGCTGCCAAGATAATGGCTCTTGCCCTACATTAAAAGTATCAATAATTGCTAGACCGCCATTATTGTCCGAACTGTGGTATAGGATTTCAAGAATAGACGATCTATCCATCCAGTGAAACGCTTTGGCTAGGATGGTAAGACGGAAGGAACCCCAGACGTTCTGCAACTCTTCTGCTCTACCAAGCATCCAACTAACGTTATCAACCCTATGGATTTTTGATAGACGATTAGCCTCTTCCAACATTCCACTTTCCGTATCTACACCTATCATTTCTTCAAACCAATCACTAAATCTTAGTCCCAGCTGACCCGTACCACACCCTAAATCAAGCAGACGGCCTTCTCCGTTAAGCGAAAACTTCTGAATTAAGAACCGAATAAGGGATGAAGGATACTGCGGTCGATATTTTGAATAGTACACTGCCGTACCTTTAAATAAATCCGGACCATATTCATTCATAGTTTCACCCTTCTCTTGTTTTCTAATAGGACAAAATCATAGCAGACATCCAAATAAAATAAAAGGCAGTTCGGTGTGAATCCGAACTGCCTTTTTATTTATACTGATACGCCAATTCACTGGATTTGGGCTCAAAGGATCAAAAAATCCACATAGTAATGATTGACAAATAGGTCTGTTGCATGTATGGTTAATTACATAACTAACTAACCAATGAACATGGCGGTGAATACATGGGAAGCTTAATGGATGATACTCGACCGATATTTATGCAGATCGCCGAACGCATAGAAAATGACATCATCGAAGAAACACTCTTGGAGGAATCACAGGTTCCTTCAACAAATCAATTTGCTGTTTTTTACCAGATCAATCCGGCGACGGCTGCGAAAGGTGTGAATTTGCTTGTCGACCAAGGAATTTTATACAAAAAGCGAGGTATCGGCATGTTTGTAGCTTCTGGAGCGCGCACAGTATTGATGGAAAAGAGAAAAGAGCAATTTTATGAGCAATATGTTGTAACTATGATCCGTGAAGCAGAGAAATTAGGAATTACGTTGGATCAATTAACGAAGATGATTCAGAGGGGAGATAATCGGTCATGAATGAAGTCGTTGAGATCAAGGGACTGACCAAGTCGTATGGAAAGGTAACCGTCATCCAAGACATTAGTTTTTCTTTAGAAAAGAATAAAATCTATGGCCTGCTTGGTAGAAATGGTGCAGGAAAAACAACGATCATGCACATGATCACAGCACAGTTATTTACTACAAGCGGTGATTTGAAGGTGTTCGGGGAACATCCCTACGAGAATAACCGCGTACTCAATCAGATTTGCTTTATTAAGGAAAGCCAAAAGTATCCGGATACGTACCGTATTATCGATGTTCTAGAGGTATCCGAGTTATTCTTCCCTAACTTTGATCGGGACTACGCCCACTCCTTAATCAAGGACTTTAATCTCCCCTTAAAAAGAAGAATAAAGAAGCTGTCCAGAGGAATGCTCTCGGCGGTGGGCATTGTAGTAGGCCTGGCGAGCCGCGCTCCGCTGACTATTTTTGACGAACCTTATTTAGGTCTCGATGCTGTAGCAAGAAGCCTGTTTTACGATCGACTAATTGAGGATTATTCAGAATATCCGCGAACAGTTGTCTTGTCTACACACTTAATTGACGAGGTAAGCCAGCTATTAGAGCATGTCATTGTTATCGACAACGGTAAGCTGATTATCAATGAGGATGCTGAAGCTCTTCGCGGGCGGGCTGCTAAAGTTATCGGTGCGGCTGCGAAGGTCGAAGATTTAATCACCGGTAAAGAGATCATCTCTCGTGAATCCTTTGGCGGATTACTTTCTGCCACTGTTATTGGCTTAAACTCAACAGATCTATCACGTGCTGAGATGCTTGGTCTGGAGATCTCCCCGATATCTTTACAACAGTTAATTGTTCATCTTACAAACAGAAAATCCCAAGAGAAGGGAGTTGCAGTGCAATGAACCAAATGACAGGGATATTAAAAATGCACTATAAGGATAAATGGTTTTGGTTGTTTATGCCTTGGATTATATTATTGTCCAGCTTTTTGGTTAATCTTGTCATAGCTTTTTTCCTGCAAGAACCAATGTATACCGGCGGCCTAGTCTCAATCTTTATTTATATGTTTGTCATAGGTATCATCATTTTAGTACAGACTTTCCCCTTTGCCTTGGGCTTAAGCCTACGGAGGATAGATTATTTCTTCGGCACATCATTGATGGCCGTTATAACAAGTGCCGGCTTCTCACTACTTCTGTTCCTGCTATCTATTATAGAAACCAAATTAACATCTGGATGGGGTGTGCAGCTACATTATTTTCACCTACCATACTTGAATGATGGTACCGTCCTAGAGCAGCTGTGGATCTATTTCATGATCTTGTTGCATATGTTTTATTGGGGATTTGTTATATCCAGCATCTTCCGTAGATTTGGTAGAAGCGGCCTATTCATTTTCGCGGCAGTCATGTTTATTCTGTACAGTGTCGCTGGATTGTTAATGACATATTATCAGTGGTGGGTAGATGTATTTAATTGGTTGGCTAGCCATACCGCATTTGAACTTGCCTTGTGGAGTATGCCCTTGACGGTCTTGTATGCACTCTTATCGTTCTGGATGCTTCGGAAGTCTACAGTATAAGACTCTGCCTGGAATATTGTTAATATTTATAGGGGGTATTGTATGGATTATGTGAGGGATTACGTCATGTATGCTTCTATATTCGGTATGTTTAGTTTTAGTTGGTTTGGTTGGGCACAAGAAAACCCCAGATCCAGCTGGCGAAAATATATTGGCATAGCTTCTGGTGTATCCCTTCTCGTCTGCTTGATTGGTGTCTATTTAAGTGTGACGAACTGGGATGCTCCCTCCGTATTAAATGACAAGACCTCTTTTGATAATTATCTAATTTCTGTCTATATTGAATTATTGTTGGCTGGTGCTGGAGCTTCTATATTGATGAAATGTAAGTATAATGATTATGTTGCTCCTTGGATTGCCTTTATAGTAGGGATTCATTTTATTGGCTTAAAAAGTGTGTTTAACGATTTCAGTTTATACCTTTTAGCAGCACTTCTGGTTGCAATCTCTATCGTATCACTGTTCATATCTAAAAAACTTAAGGTCGCAAACAGTGCAATTACAGGCATTGGTGCTGGAACAGTTTTGCTCGCCTTCGCTCTATTAGGGTTAATTCGATATTTATCGATCTAGATACGAGTATGCTAAAGTTACCTTCGATTAATTATATTCACAAAAAAAACTCCCTTGATTTCTCAAGGGAGTTTCTTGTGATGCGGTCGAGAGGACTCGAACCTCCACGATATTGCTACCACACGGACCTGAACCGTGCGCGTCTGCCAATTCCGCCACGACCGCACATCATAATGACTACATATCAAACTTGCGGTCACAAGATAGATCATACCATGCTGAGATTAAAGCGTCAATATATTTTCCAGCTTTTCTTATCGATCATTATTTTATGGATAATTATTGCTTTTAATTCCGAATATAAGGTATAATGAGAACAAAAGTTCGCATAATATAAATGAGGTGATTTATAATGGCGACTACGAAGTTGAAGACATCCATTGTTGATGAAGATGTTACTAAAGAAGAACTGTCCCTTGTCAGAAGCTATTTGCTGCTAACGTTTATTCATAAAGTTTTCGAGCGTGACTGCCGTGTAATCAGCAAAAGTGGTCTATTTAAGACCCCTCAGCTTTATATGGAGCTCTTGTCTGGTGCCACTAAGAAAACCTCACTAATGCTTCAAGAGGTTACGCGTGAATTGAGCTCACATGATCTGAAGATCACAACCGTTCGCCAAGATCAACGAGGAGTCGAGGCCTTGTACTCCTGTAGAGGATATCAAGGTGAGATGAATATATTATGGCCAGGATTCCGTAGAGAGATGATGCTGCGAATGCGTGCGTATCTCGGACTGTCCACAGAGCTCTCCATACTCTCCAGAGAAGAAAGTGACTCCCAGCTAGCTTTAAGTATTTAATCCGTCAGAGGCTTATATGTAAGCAGAACAGCTCCCCACCCGATTTGGGTAAGGAGCTGTTTTTGCTGCGGAAACTATATATTATCAGGTTCTTTCCTTGGTTCGCTGAAGGGTTGGAATAAATAATTCCGATCTAGCTTTACTACTCGTCTATTCTGACGACGTATCATCACCTGCGAATCATCCCAAGCCAGAACAATCCCTTTTACATCATTACTTTCTATGCCGTCCCGCACCACACGAATTTTCTCGCCGGAAATTCGGTATGCATCCAATTGTTCATCGCTAATCATCATGAATTCCTCCCTCTGTATAGCTTATCCTATTTTCATCCAGAAAAAAGACCCAAATGAAAAACCATCTGGGTCTCGTATAAGTAATTGACCAATTGCATGTCTACTAAAGCATTCTTATATCAGCGCTTCATTCTTCTCGAACCAGAAATCAAGAACTTTAGCGGACATCACACGTTGCTCCAGATACTCCACTTGGTTTGTTGTGAATTTCTCCCTCCAAGGGAAGGAAAGTTCCTCACATAAACCTTTGATTGTCAAAAGTTCTGACCAAGCTACATAGCGTTTGTACCAAAAAAACTGAGGATGTTCAATCATATAGGGATACAGATCGTCGAATTCCGTGTGTTTGCAATCCAGCGCACGCTCGAAGTGATCCTTGGCCTCGGTTAATTTATCAATAAAAAATTGCTCAGTCACCGGTTCTTTCCCCATTGTGACGCCTCCTCCCTATGTCTGATTTTATTATAAAGGAAAATCTATAGGGTGAAAAGCAGTTGTTTGAAAAATAGGCCTGTTCTTATCTCAAAAACGGGTTATTCCCCAAATTCAATGGTGCCTCCACTAAGAGAAGTAATTCTTACGAGTGACTCCAGTCGGATGCCTTGTTCTTTGATCGTCCGGGCTCCTGCCTGAAAGCTTTTTTCCACTACAACGCCAAGACCTACCAGCTCAGCGCCAGAGCGCTCGATGATCTTAATCAATCCACGTGCTGCATCACCATTAGCAATAATATCATCGATAAAGAGGATTTTATCTTCTGGAGAGATGAATTGGCGAGACAACATAATGTCGGTTACAATACCTTTCGTAAAAGAAGGAACTCTTTCACAAAGTGCGTCCGGATCTGCTAACAGTGTTTTTTTGCGACGTGCAAAAACTAACGGCACCTTTAACTCATATGCGGTGGCAAATGCCACGGCAATGCCCGAGGATTCCACGGTCACAATACGTGTAATTCCGCAGTCCGCAAACCTCCCGGCAAACTCCCGTCCCATTTCCATCGTAAGCTGCGGATCTACCTGATGATTCAACAGTGCATCAAGCTTCAGCACTTCATCCGAAACGACGACACCTTCCTCCAAAATCCGCTGTTTCAACACTTCCATGACTTTGAACCTCCAATACCCTTTATAATCGCAGACGTTCCGTACAAATGAATCACGGAAGTCATGTCCTACTGATCCTCATCATAACCTGTACTATACAGAGTGCACAAGGCAATCCTGCATAGCACGCATTATGATTTTTCTTTTGTTCTTAAAACTATTAGGAGGGGAGCCATGAAATCACATGTCCGAACATTACAGATCGCATTCACTTACATTGGCACCATTGTAGGAGCCGGATTCGCCACCGGACAAGAAATATTAAAATTCTTCACTCGTTACGGACACTGGGCAGTCCTGACCATCCTGCTCTCTACTATACTGTTTATATGGCTGGGTACGAAAATGATGGTCATCGCTCGGCGCATAGAAGCAGAGTCTTATGAAGACTTTAACCGACACCTCTTCGGCGACCAAGTCGGAAGCACCATCAGTTTGTTCACGATGGTCATCTTAATCGGTGTCAATAGTATTATGCTTGCAGGCGCGGGCGCTATTTTTCAAGAGCATCTTGGATTTCATTATCAAACAGGGCTAATACTCACGCTGGTTGGTTCTTATTTTCTGCTTAAACGGGGAATTTCCGGTATTCTGCAAATGAACAGTCTGATCGTCCCATTAATGCTTACGCTGTCACTCATCATTATTTTTAATACCTTTCAAATTCCAGGAGCTCAGCGGTTCTTATTCCTAGAAACGGATCGGACTATCTTTGGCGCTTGGATGTCGCCGCTGCTCTACACCGCCTTCAATCTAGGTATGGCTCAAGCCGTATTAGTTCCCATGGCTCGACATACTGATGAAGAAAAATCTCTTGTCTGGGGCGGTATTATTGGTGGTACCGGAATCGGCTTTATGTTGATCGCCGCACATTTCGCGATGAGCTCCCAGATGCCTGATATTCTCCAATTTGAAATCCCTATGGGCAACATCGCCATCCGGTTGGGTACTGTAGTACAAACTATATATTTGTTGCTAATCTTTTTGGAGATCTTTAGCACTTTTGTCGCCGACATTTATGGTGTCACCATGCAGCTTAAACAACGAATTCCAGTTAAACCCGCATTGATTACGCCGATTCTGATGTTGGTCTGTTATTTACTGAGCCAATTTGGCTTTAGCTCTCTACTCTCCGTGTTCTACCCGATCTTCGGAGCTTTGTCGATGGTCTGGGCTGTCATGCTACTACGTACGCCATGGTCTACTCCACCACGTAGCGATTCTTCATCGGGTTCGAGTGGAAAAGGGAACAGCCTTGTATCCATAAAAACAGTTACACGGAAATAACTGCTGCTGTTGGAATGATTCGTGCTGCCGCTTCCGCCACATGCTTGTGACAGGTCATCATCACAATCTGGCGGGAGACCGACAGTTCACCAAGCAGTGAAAGCGCAGCATGAAGACGAGCCTCGTCAAAATTGACGAATAGATCATCGAACAGCAGTGGCAGCGATACTTGCCGAGACATCGTCTCTGCAAGTGCCAAGCGGATGGAAAGGTACAACTGTTCTGCCGTCCCACGGCTGAGCAGACCGCTGTCCAGCAGTCCAGCATCTTTGTGTTCCGCTTTTAGTTCTTTATGACCTAGAGTCATAACTACTCTTTTGTATTCCCCTTCGGTCAGCTTGGAGAAATAGTCAGATGCAAGCAAAAGTACCTGCGGTTGCTTCTCCTGTTCATAAATACGGCGGGTTCTTCCGATTAATTCAGCAGTTAATGCTGCTACCGCATACTTATCAGCCACGATTCGCAGAGCAGCTCTCTGCTCTTCCAATTGCTGAATAACAGAGTCCTCCATACAACGCTCTTTCAAATACTCCCTTTCCTGAAGCAGCTTTCCTCGTTGCTCCAGCAGGGTGTTCCACAGTTCTTCTTCCCGTTCAGCTAGCTCTTCAGCTGCCGTACGTTCCTTCTGGAGTGCTGAAGCATCATGATGATCTAATAATAACTGCAAGGCGTTAACTCGCTCATCCTCCCAGCCTCCAAACATGGCTAGCTCCCACTGGCGAATGGATTTATTCAGCTCACTACGCCGCTGTACAGCAGCCGATCTCCTTAAGAAATCCTCCCCGCCTGTTGCTCCGCCTTCGTCCAACAGGTGGTCACGCTGTTCTCTTAACTCACCTAATACCCTATGGCTCTCCTTAAGCGCTTCCAGAAGCTCTTGTAACCGTGACTGAATGCCTTCCCGGCGAACCAGGTCCTTTTTCAGTTCATCCCAAGCTCTTTTTCGAAGTTCCAGCCAGCTTAGTAAAGTTAGTGCAGATCGTCGCTGTCCATCGTGCGGATCCATATCAAAGCTAGTTGCCGCTACACCAGACTCGTCTAAAGGATCAGTACCTGATTCATGAATGAGAGCAAGCAGCTCCTCCTCGAACACGTTACACTCATCTTCCAGCTCTTTCAGACGTAAAGAGAGCTTATTCTCTTGGCGCAGCAGTTCGTTCCCCTGCTCCACCATAGCGAAGATATCCGGCAACCCTTCCGGAGACAACCCTTCGGGCAATCTGCGCTCACGCAGCCATTCTTCATAGTGCTCAGCAGTTTGCGTAAAAGCCGTCTCTGCCAGGCTCATTTCTTCCGCGAGCAGCTTCTCTTGGCCTGCCAGCGTCTCCAGCTCCGTGCGGCAGGCATCCCGCTCGGCGGCATAGCGTTCAATGCGCTGCCGCCAAGCGGACCAAGCCTCCATGAGCCTGCGAAGCTCCCTCATGGAGGCTTCCAGCCCGCCTGCGTCAGGGCTGGACCCCGGGGCGGCCGATCGCCGCCCCGGCATGGCGCTCTCCGGCTCCGCCCCGGAGAGCAGCTGCCCCCGCAGCCGCAGCATCTCGGCTGCGGCTGTGCCCACGTCCCCGCCACTCCCTGGCGGGGACGCTTCCGGCCGGCGCGCTCCGCTGAGGCCGGCCCAAAGGGCCAGATCGGCCGCGCCAAGCAGGCCGATCGCGAGCACTGCACTGACCGGCGGAGCACCGGTCAGCCACAGCGCTGTGGGCAGCAGCACGGTTAGTGCTGCCCCTGCCCACAGCAGGCGCCGGTAGAGCGCGGCCATCCGCTGCGCGCTAGGGCCGTCACTTCCGGCGCCAGGGCCGCGCTGCGGCCCTTCGCTGAGCTGCGCTTCGCGCCAGCGCTCGGCCGCCTGCTGCAGCTCGTCCCACAGCTGCAGCACTTCTCGGGCGCTGCGCGAAGCCAGCTGCGCAAAAGATTCGGCGCCGGTTGCGTGTTCACACGCCAGCGCCCGTTCTGCTGCCTGCAGCGAAGCTGAGGCAGCGGCCAAGCGGGAACGCAGCGTCTGCCGCGCTGCGCCCTCCGCTTCCATGCGGCGATCATAACTTGCGAACGCCGCCGCAAACCTCCGTGCAGCTTCACGATCCGCCGCTGCACCCGAAAATGCAGTCAGCTCTGCCGCGCTCCAGCTGACATCAATGCCTCGCAGAATTCGCTGCAAATGCTCATTCAGCGCGGTCAATTCACCTTCTAGCCGCTGTCTTTCCGCTCGCAGGTTTTCATAGCTGCTCCGATGGCGATCCAGCCGCTCCAGGGCAGGCCCTTGCGCTGTTAACAATGCATCCGGCGGATTCTGCTCCAGCTCAGCCGTAAGCTCACTTTGCAGACGTTCATAACGAGTCACTGCTCCCTGAGCATTCCGAATTTCACCTTCAAGTGCCTGATAGCGAATCGCTCCATCTTCAGGAAAGGTTGTAATCGCTGGCAGGTCCTGCAGCTCGAGCTGCGCATCGCTCCATTTTAACCACAATTCACGAACATCCTGAGCTTTGCGAAGCATCACGAGCTTGTCTCCAGTAAGCTTACGTTGTTGTTCCAGTTGATCTAGCTCAGATTCCGTAACCTTTAATGCTGCTATATTACCGTTATAACGTGGAAGATAAGAGCGGCTCTCCGCCATCTGACGCTCTAGTTTCTCAATAGCCTGAACGATTTTAGCAGCTTCCTGTAGCTTGCCCCGAGGTTTATACAGCTTCTCAGCTTCCTGTACCAATCGGCGTTCCGCACGCATGATCGTTCCACCACCGCCCATACCCGCGTGAAAGAGAAAGCTGCCCATCTCTTCTGATTGAAGCGCAGCAAGCTCCTGCAGTTCATCGAGAGAGACCGCGAACAATTGATGGAACATGCTCCGAGAGATACCACCAAGCAAAAGACGCTCCATTTCAGCTTGTCCTAGCTCTTGCGTTGTTCCATTCGGATGGTTAACCGTGATGTTCAGTTTCTCATTTCTTCCTGAGCCTTCACCACCAGTTGTATGGCGACGAATGGTCCACAGGGCACCATTACTATCACGTGCTTTCAGTATTCCCCCATGTAATCCGCCTTGCATAGGTTCATACCTCTCCGTAGGGTTACCACGACTTGGAATTCCAAACAGCATGGAGCGAATAAACTGTAACGTCGTGCTTTTTCCTGCTTCATTACGTCCATAGAGTATAGTAACTCCTTCCGATAGTTCAATCTCTCGGTTATGCAAACGTCCGAAGCCATGGATCTGCAAATGTTCAATTCTCATCTTCTGGAGCACCCTCCATTCCACCGAGCATGGTGATTCCCTGTTCTGCTGCACTACGAAGCCAACTTAGCTTCTCCTCTAGACTTGTAACCGAGAGCAGCTGTCGCAGCTCCTGATTCTCCATGAGCGGCTTAAGCGCACTGTTTATTAATTCTTCAAGCGCTTCTGCTGAATGTTCCGTACGCTCTGTAATTCGCAGCATTTCTCCAAGAAAGCTATCCTCCTCTAATAACCGTTCACGGTCAATAGCTAACCCGGATTCTACAGCGAATCCTTCCACCCAGACAAGTCCCTTATAATCTTTACGCTCAGCACGTACCGCCTCACGGCGCTGGAGTTCAGACAGCAGATCCTCTACCGCTCCTTTTTCAGCTAATACTTTATGTACGTCCCCGCGTCCGATCAGACGAAATCTGACCACTGACATCAGCTCCGGGAGTTCCTCCCTGATATCGTCAATCACCTGCTCTACCCTTTGTATCCATTCTGCTTCATTACTCAATCCCTCAATGGACAGATCCCGTACCTGCCAGCGAACATAATCAAGCTCATGAAAATGGGGCGTAGCACTTCCAGCCTCATCAACATCCACAACATAACAACCTTTTGGTCCGGTTTCCTTAATGCTACGTCCTTGTATATTGCCCGGGTATATAATTGCCGGTTTTTCATGCAATACACTACGTTTATGGATATGTCCAAGTGCCCAATAATCAAAACCCCGTTCGATAAGGTCCCTACGACTGCAAGAAGAATACGTCTCGTGCAGTAAATCACCGTCTACATTCCCATGCAGCATAGCAATATGAAACAGACGGCTGCCAGCCTTTCGAGAAAAGGTTACTGCAGTGTTGTCCGTAACTTTCGCAGTCGGATAGGAGATTCCACTAACAATAGCCACTTCTTGACCATCTTTGCGACGGTAAGCCGAAGCGAGATCTGGCTTCTCTCCTCCAAACACGGTTACATGGCTGGGCATTTCTGTAGTCAGACGCAATCCGTCAAGTGGATCATGGTTGCCATGGATCAGAAACACGTGTATTCCTTGCTGACCCAGTTCCTTGAGTGCTTCCTGAAATCGCAGTTGACCCTGTAAGGAAGCGTCAGAAACATCGTATACATCTCCACTGATGACGATAAAATCAACATTCTCTTGGATGGCAACGCGGACAAGCCGCCCAAGGGCGGCGAAGGTTGACTCACGTAAATAAGAACGAATGGCTGGCGAAATATGCGCCAGCCCAGCAAAACGGCTATCCAGATGTAAGTCAGCAGCATGTAGAAATCGAAATGGAATCATAGCTGCTCACCCCTTCGTTCCTGAGGGATACTGTAAGTATGTCTTTTTAAGTTCATTAGCGACACGAGTCAGCGAGTACAAGCTTTTCGCTTTATCCCAAGCTGAACGAGAAAGCTCATAACGATAAGCCGGATCAGATATCACCTTCTCTAAAGCGTCAGCAAGAGCAATCTCATCATCAGGACTGACGAGCAGGCCATTCACACCATCTTCAATCTGCTCCGGTATCCCGCCTACATTCGTCCCAACTAAAGCCAAGCAGCTAAGCGCTGCTTCTGCAAACACCGATCCGAAGGCCTCCGCTCGAGAAGGCAGCACGAAAATATCAAAGAAAGGCATGAATTCTTCCGGATGGAGCGTATATCCATAAAAAATTGTTTCATTATAAATCCCTAATTGCTTAGCCATGTTTTCCAAATCCGCACGGGAAGGTCCATCTCCAATAATATGCAGTACATATTCATGGCCGCGATTTTTAAGCTCAGCACAGGCCTTGAGTAAAGTATCAATTCCTTTGGCTGGAACTAGACGTGTCACAGTCACTAGCTGTGGTACAGCGTTGTCATGCGGGACTGGCTTAAACCTTTTCTCATCAAAACCATTCGGTATTACTCCTATATTAGAAGGATCTAGAATATAAGGCGCCACATACTCTGCAAAAGCTTGCGACACAGTCATTAACCGATCACTAACATGCTCAAGTTCGCGGTATAGCGAAACTAGAAACTGATGTTCCAGCCCACCTTCAGAAATAGCTCCATTCAGAATCAACTCTCGCTCATAACTGGAATGTAAGGTTTGAATTAACGGAGTATTTGGAAATACTTTTTTCATTGCTAAACCAGCAATTGGATGATGGGAATGGATAAGATCATATGTCTTGCTCATTCGTAGTTTAGTCCACCATAGATAATCACGGTAGGTCTGAATATATTTCTGAACGATCTGACTTTCCCCAAACTGGGTCCAATCAAAGGTCTCGAATATGACTTCTTCATGTCCCTTGTTGCGAATCCGCTTAGGTAACCAAAACAAATCCATCTCCCAGCGGCTTGAACGGAACCTTTCCTGAAGATAAGGGATCATGGACGATACACCACCGGGTTGCTCCGGTGGAAAGAAGAGCGCTTGCAGCAAATTCATATGGTACATCCCCTTTACAATTGCCGTACGTACAGTAAGACTTGGCAATTATGATATAGTTGTGTATATGTAGAATTCCAGGTACGATTACGTTCCCCATACCTTGATTTTATCGGTATAAACATGAAACAGCAACTAAGAAAAAGGAGAATGATCTATGAAGGAAGAACAGCTGCCTGCCTCTTACACCGCATATATACAAGAAATGCTGGGGCAAGAGGCAAATGCTTTTCTAGAAAGTTATTCAGCTCCACGAACGCAGGGACTTCGCTTTAATCCATTGAAAAGTATCTCAGATTCATGTCAAGTCGCAGTAGAACGCACAGTCTCACAGTTTGATCTGAAACCTATCCCATGGTGCCCTGATGGTTATTATTATGAAGAGCCCGCTCGACCAGGCAGGCACCCTTACCATGCTGCTGGACTATATTATATTCAGGAGCCTTCCGCAATGTCCGCAGCTGAACTGCTGGCACCTAAACCCGGTGAAACCGTCCTCGACCTTGCAGCAGCTCCAGGGGGTAAAACTACGCATATCGCTGGTTTAATGCAAGGACAAGGCCTCTTAATTTCTAATGAAATCCATCCAGAGCGCGCAAAAATTCTTGCAGAGAACGTAGAACGTTTAGGCATTAAGAATACCCTCGTAACCTGTGCAACGCCAGAGCAGCTGTCTTCGCGCTTTCCACTTGCTTTTGACCGAATTATGCTGGATGCTCCTTGCTCAGGAGAAGGCATGTTTCGAAAAGATCCAAATGCCGTTCAAGAGTGGTCTCCTGACCATGTGGTTATGTGTGCGGCGAGACAATGGGACATCCTGCAAGACGCCTACCTTATGCTTAAGCCTGGGGGGACTCTAGCCTACTCTACTTGCACCTTTAACCGTCAAGAGAATGAGGAGATCATTGCCCGATTGACGGATCGTTACCCCGATATGGAGTTACTTACCCACAAGCGCCTTTGGCCACATTTAGAAAAAGGCGAAGGCCACTTTGTTGCACTCCTACGTAAGCACAGTGTTACCGAAAACAACGTTAACGATGACGTCAAACGCAGCACCAAAAAGCGTCGAAGCAAAAGCAACCCAAAAATAAATTCTTCCGTTCGCGATGCATACCAGTTATTCCAAGACTGGGCTTCGTTAGAGCTTCCTGGTTTCTCATATCAAGGCGTCCCTCTGCTGTTCGGAGAATCCCTATATTTACTGCCTGAATCCTTTAATGGCAACCTCCATATTGGGCTGCTGGATGGTTTGCGTATTCCTCGTGCCGGGCTACATATTGCCCATTTGAAGAAAAATCGGATTGAACCCGCTCACGCCCTAGCGATGGCGATTCAGCACACACAAGTAACACGTAGTTTTGATCTCAGTAGTGGGGGGCTGGAAATACATGCTTGGCTCCGGGGAGAAAGCTTACCAGTGCCGGTGGAATTACATGGATGGACACTTGTAACTTTAGATGGATTGCCGATAAGTTGGGGCAAAGCAAG
The DNA here is from genome assembly GCF_038004525.1 of Paenibacillus sp. FSL R5-0914. Taxonomy (NCBI): domain Bacteria; kingdom Bacillati; phylum Bacillota; class Bacilli; order Caryophanales; family Paenibacillaceae; genus Paenibacillus; species Paenibacillus sp. FSL R5-0914. Next base: position 108,799 of record NZ_JBBORH010000005.1, on the reverse strand, counting down.
TGCAGGCCAACTTAAGAATCATCTTCCTAAAGGACTTCGCATCTTAAAAGCCCATATTGACGAGCAATAGGCCATAGACCAGTACATCCAGTCCACTTTGGCATATGATGTCATTATCTCAGAAAGCTGCGACACCCGCCGCAGCACTTGAGAACAAAGACATATGGTAAGGAGGAATTAACATGGGTGAATTTCATGGAGGAGCCTTCACTTCGACTGGAGCGATCTTGGTACTTTTTATCTTGCTCGTAATCATTTCCCGTTCGTTGTTCGTTTAATACCAATCCGGCTAATTAGACGGTGAAATTAAAGCGGCTGTGTCGTCCTTTGTAGGGCGGTGCGGCCGCTTTATTTCTTTCCAGCATAACATCTCCATTTGTTATTCTCGTGAATATTTACCGTTTGAAAGCCAACTTTCCGAAATAACTGATCTATCTCTTCGTTTTTTGTGTATTGTTTCATGTGATAATTGATTTTATAGACCTCAGAAATAATAACAAACGTTCCGCCTGTCTTCAGCACCCTAAACACTTCACTTATATTTTGTTCAAGATCTGGCCAGAAATAATGCGTCTGAATAGCCGTGATCGTCCCGAAAAATCCATCATTGAACGGTAAAGCCGATACGTCTCCCTGACTAATCTTCACCTTACCTGCGGCAACAGCCTTATTGTTTTTTTGATTGGATGTCTCCACAGCTTGCTGAGAATAATCTATGCCGTAGATTTCCTGATATTTATTATGTTTTGCAAGCATATGTATAGTTTGACCGCCACCACAGCCTATGTCCAAAATAGGTGCGTTGTTCATCACTTCTATTTTTTTAAGCCCCCACGTTGTTATGCTGGAATGTGCCCGGTTCATGATCTTGATCATGATATTCCCCACGAATCCTCTCGGGTTCTTGGCTTGATCGATCAGTGCATTCAATAATCCCATATTTGTACCTCCCAATCAATTGGACAAACCAGCAGCCTGATCACTTGATATATGTTCCGTAAGATTTTCAGCTGTAACTACCCACTTATCTACTTGATATTCTATTTTATGAATATTTGTATATGAAGTCGGGAAATGGGCATTCTTATTGGTCCACGTTAGCCCTTTTAAAATATGATAAATAATATTAATTACGCCACCATGCGTAACCACAATTACATTTTCTTTTGGATCAGTACTCTCCAGTTCATTACATAGTTTTGAGAAACTTGTATTAATTCGCGTAAAAAAATCCTGTGGGCTCTCTCCTCCTGGAAATCTCTCATCCATTCTTAATTCTGAGAAATAGAGACCCGGGTATCGTTCATTTGCAATTTCATGGGGCATTCCAGCGATTACACCATTGTTCGTTTCTCTCCAAGACTGACTGCTTTCAACAGGCAAGCTTAGCGCTCTGGCGATCTCATTTGCTGTATCTAACGCACGCTGCAAATCACTGCTAAGGATACGAGTGATGTTAAAGCTAGACTGATTTTCCTTAAGATAACAACCAAGTCGTTCGGCTTGTCTATAGCCCTCTACTACAAGTCCACGTTGACTCCAACCCCCACGATAGCCTTCATCATCTATTCCATGCCGTATAAAATATATAGTCATCGATTGTACACCTCCCAAAAAAGATTATTTTGCATTATACTTCGAGATCGCTTGTTTTTGAAGTTGATCCCACTGGGGCGTCGCAATGTTTGCTTGTTGTTTCAACTTATCAAACGAATTAAACAAAGCTGCAATTTCGCTGAAAGAACCATCTACAAATTTCATAAAGGGTAATTTATGAATTATTTTCAGACCATAGTATACACCCTGTTTATGTTTTCGAATAAAGTCAACTTGACCTGCTGGAGTGATCGTATAGTCTAGCTTCTCCATCATTTGAAACCCTTCGTCCATTACTGAAATGGCTTGTTTTAATAGCTTCTTATCTTTAGATACCTTTTTCAAATCCCCGTCATGAAGATAATTAAGGGAGTTCAAAGCCACTATAGGCACGATATGACTTTTGAGCCAAGCATCCATATCCTCATGATAAGTTAGCTTATACTTAGCGTTCTCAAACGCTTTTTCCAGTAAGAGTTTTATTGGGATCTCACCGTCAAGACTGCCAAGTACCATTTGCCCACCTGCATGTATTTTGATAACTCGACCGCTCGCTTCACGAATTCCTGCGCTAAGCTGAAATCCAAAGAGTATATTTTTTCTTACATCGCTCATTTCCTGAAGATCCTTTTGCATTTCGTGAGCATCGCCATTATTACCCACAAGAATTATATTCTGACTCTGATTTTTAGCTAAAATAGGTAATACGGCCGGAAAATCATTGTATTTCATAACAACAAAAATAAGATCATAGTGGTCATCCGGTTGAAGCTCTGAGATGACTTTTACAGAATCTATAGTGTTTTTACATTGAAAATAATGGCGAAGTACAAGACCGTCTTTCGTCAATTGCTCTGCACGCTTCCCTCTGGCAAGCACTGTGACATCGTTTCCCCCACGCACCAGGACATGTGCAAGATAGCTGCCTAAAACTCCCGCTCCGAAAACTAATATTCTCATATCTAACTCCTCTATCCCTTTTTAGACATTTGTTGAATTTCGATCATCTGTTCGATAAAATCAGATTATCACATCTCCGGTAGGGTTCAATCGTTAGTTTGATCGGTTTTGTTGATTTTTCAACAAAATACAATACATTGTTTAATAAAAAGGGAGTATTACCATGGATAGAAGAATTAAAAAAAACCAAACAGCCATCATGAATGCATTAATTCAACTAATGGCTGAAAAAGATTTTGAAAAAATAACGATTAACGAAATCGCAGAGCGCGCTGATGTAAACCGCGGAACGATTTATTCCCATTATGCGGATAAATATGATCTGATGGATAAATGCCTAGCGGCTCAGCTCCAGCAACTAATCGAAAGCTGCTCCGCAGTGGAGGATGAAACCGACCCTAATCCCTCTAAGGCATCATTACTCCGCACGCTGGAACAATTGGAGGAAAACGCTCTCTTTTATAAGACTTTATTAAAAAACAAAGCTTTGCTCTCCTTTAGAAACCAATTACAAGATATGATAAATAATCAAATCAAAACACAATTCTTAGAAAACAATTTAAACCTAGATAAGTTAAGTAAGGATATATCCGTACAATTTTTGAGTTCGGCAACTGTCGGAGTGATTGAATGGTGGTTTACCCATAGTAATCCTTGTTCTGCAAAAGAAATTACTGAAAAGTTATGGTCAATGCTAGATCTGAATCTGCAAATGATCCATTCTCAAGCTTGAAAATATTATCCCATATCCATCTCATAAATGGAGCTGATGATCTTTTCAATTTGAATCTCCTTAATGGATATATCAAGAATCTCTACCTTTTCACTAAGAATATGAAGAAACTCACCCATTTTACACTGCTCGGTATCGATCTCTAATTCCACTTCGTAGTCCGATATTCTTTCCGATATCAGAGTCCCAGGCAGGTCAATATCTCCAATCGTTGAAGCTGCAGAAAGCCTGACCACTTTTTTAGCGCCTAAATGAAGTCGAAGTTCGGAGAACTTATCGTCATATACTTTTTTACCTTGATGAATAATTAGTACTCTTTGCACCAAACGCTCCACATCTTCCAAGTCATGTGTCGTTAGAATAAATGTGGTGCCTTCCTGATTCATTTGCTTAATGAATTCTCTGATTCTTTGTTTAGCTATAACATCCAGCCCGATCGTCGGCTCATCCAAAAAAACCACTGGCGGAGAATGAAGCATTGCCATAATAAACTCGCATTTCATTCGTTCTCCCAGTGATAGGGTGCGCGTAGGCTTAGTGATAATATCACCAATCTCAAACATACTTACAAATCGATCTAGTCTTGTACGAAAGTCATTCGTAGGAATATCATAAATTTCCTTGTTCATATAAAAGCTATCCAAAGGAGGAATGTCCCATATTAACTGCGATTTCTGTCCGAACAACACTCCGATTTGCTTTACATATTGATTTTTCTGCTTATGAGGGTTGTATCCTAGAACATTTATTTCTCCTGATGTAGGATAGAGAACGCCTGTCAGCATTTTAATAGTCGTAGATTTACCTGCACCGTTTGGCCCCAGAATGCCAATGATCTCTCCTTTTCCAACACTGAACGAAAGATCTTCTACAGAGGTGATAATCGATTTTTCACGGTGAAACAGACTTTTAAATACGCTTTTTGCATCTTGTCCACGGTGATACGTTTCATATTGCTTAGTTAAATTCTTGACGGTAATAATGTCCAATGTAATTCTCCTTCATACAAATTCATCCTCCGGCACTTTTGTAACTACGAAGCATGTACGTATAGAGCCAAATTCCGAAGGCCGCAAATAACACACAAGGGATAATCGCTATAAAAAAATAAGCTTCCCATCGTCCAAGCAGTGTAGATGCAGGAAAGTAAGCAATCATGGAAACCGGAAAAAGAAAAGAACTCACGGCTACGACTGCTTTAGGGAAAATCGTCCCTGGATAGCGTCCAAAAGACTTAATGCTCTCAAACATCTCCGGCAAGCGGGAATTCGCCACCCATTTGAAGGAAATCGCTGCAACAATGAGCGCCACGCCAAACATGACAAGCAGCCCTGCTCCAAACAATAACAGGAACAATAACCAAGAGCTGAAGGTCATCCCATCGATTCCGCTAAGTGCGTAAACGAACATGACTACTCCTCCACCTAAAAGCCCGATACTTTCGAACTCAAAAGATCTGGCCAACAGCAGAAAAAGGCTCGAGGTTGGTTTAATTAATACCACTTCCAGCGTTCCTTCCACTACATGGGACATCGTATTCCACATGATTCCGTTAAAAAAAATCCCGGCACAAGCCGTAGACAAAATGAAAACGGATTGAATTAATAGTGCCTCTTTAAAGGTCCATCCTTCAAATGAAGCATTCGAATTATAGATGAACACCGTTACTAGGGGAAACAATACATTCCCTATGAGCATGATAAGGCTATTAAGAATAAAATTAACGCGATAGGTGATCGCAGAAGCAATATTCGCCTTCATACAAGTTTTGTATATTAGATACATACGTTTCATGCGCCCACCCCCGTAAAATGCTTAAGCGATACCGCATACAACACCCGGCAGACTATTCCGGCAATAATAACGGCTACAAGCTGCAGCAACAAAACTTGGGGAATAGGTAAGGTTATATCAGCTAAAGTATAGCTACCTGTATAGACCATTGCAGGCAGAAAGGTCGTATATTGAAACGGTAAGAAAAAGGAAGCCATCTGTAAGGACTTTGGAAAAAAGACTAATGGAATCAGTGATCCTGAGAATATCCCCTCACAAAGACTGAAAAAGTTACGAATACTGGAGGATTGCACCATCCAAAAGGCCACCATTCCAATACTATAGTGGATGAAAAAATTCATCATGAACGCCATAGCTATCGATAGCATTGCGTATAGTAAATTTGCGGGTAAAACATCAATATGAAAAATAAACAAGAAGATCATAAAGCAGGGTATAAATTCAAATAGAAGCCCAAGTACCCTATGCCCTGCCTTCTGAGACAATGCATAGAACATATGATTCATTGGTCTTAAAGAGAACGTAATGAATTTCCCGGTGCGAATGAGCATTTGCAAGTTCCAATCGGCAAAATCCATGGTCAAGTAGTTGATCAACATCGTAGCGCAAAAATAAGAGAGCATCTGAGAGAGCGACATCCCGTTAATAGAGGATTCTCCGCTATAAACAGCGCTCCATATATAATACTGCACTAAAAAATATACCGGGCCTACAAAAATAGAAACCATCGAATGCGTTCTGTACGCACTCCATTCCTTATAAGTAACAAAAGCAACCGCTCTCATAACGCGAAAGCGGTGCTTTATCTTCTCAAACATAAGTCACATCCTGCCTATCTTTGATATCTCACAACATATAATCTTATTCTTATTCGAGTCCGGACCAGATCACATTGTTTGTACCGAAAATCCCTCTACCGTCCCATATATTTTTATGAAAAGGGATATACCAAACGGCAATCAGCTTTTCTACCGGATCAACGACCAAAGAACAAGACCCCCATCCTTCGTGAAAAAAAGTGCCTTCAGAATAAGATGTACTTTCATTATATCGAAGGTCTGGCCCAAGACCGTATGGTCTATCCGCTCCTCCATCTCCCCATGCGTAGTTTGGAAGTTTTTCAGAATTGAACCGCTTGGTCATTTTCTGAACAGCCATCCGACTTAAGATATGACCACCTTCGTATTCCCCATGGTTAAGCAGCATGATTCCGAACTTTTGTAGATCATTAACGGTTGAATACAGTCCCCCACCCGTTCCGGGAGTCTTGATTTCTTCCTCAGACCTTTGTTCTTCATCCGTAATTTCCCCGTTTTGCAGCTTCAGAAGATATTCCTTGGCTTCTTCCGAACGAATAGCGATCCTACCAGCTTTCTCAGGCGGTATATCAAAGAAAGTATCTGTCATGCCTAACGGTTTTACAATGTTGTCCATTATGTAATCTTCTGCAAAAACACCTGTTATTTTCTCAATAATTGCACCAAGAACCACGTATCCGAACGATGAATACATCCATTGAGTCCCTACCGGAAAACGAATGCCATAGGAAAGTCCAGCTTTAATCCAGTTTTCTTTTCCAAGCTCTGATTCATAAATATACCACCATGCACTTTTATAGTAGGTATCACTTATAGTGCCATGATCAGGTGCGATGCCGGAGGTATGAGTCAGTAAATGAGCAATTGTAATCGGCTTAAAAGGATCGGCATCAAACTCCGGAAGAATAGAACTAACTGGTTGTCCCATAAAAATTTTGCCATCATCTGCCAGCTGCCAGATCGCTGTTGCCGTAAACAGCTTGGTAATAGAAGCGATTCGAAAAATTGTATCCGTTTTTAATTCTTGGTCGCTATCTTCTTCGTAACTGAAGCGTCCCCCCGCTCCATTAGCAAATATTTTTCCATAACGACTAAGAGAATAAATATAGCCATCTGCTACTTTCTTATTACAGAGATCCTCATAAAAATGATTAAGTGCCTCTAAACGGTCCTCCCTATAATTCGCTTCGTGCAGCTTGCTAAGCTCTGTAGTTGATAACATCATTCACACTCCTCTAGTATTCTATGAAAAGCCATGTCAATTCTCAAAAATGTAATATATTGCTTATTAATAATACCTTTTCAGTACTATTGTTACAACAAAATCTAACGAACTGGAAGGTCAACTTTATATTTAACTATTCTATACTGATCTCACTTCAATATGTATGGTTTGCGTCTTCTATAACCTTAAGAGGAGCCCGGTTTAACCGTCAGCTCCTCAGGAAGGTAAATTTATCTGCGTGGCATGGTAACGCCTACTTTGTTATTATACTTTTCTGTAGCTTCTTTGATGACATCGTTGCCGCCTTTGGAAAGCCACTCTTCTACAACCTTCGGCCAGTCGCTGATAGGCTCCTTCCCATATACCATCTTTACCATATGCGTCAGCAGCACCGGAGGAGCAGTGTCCGAGTTAGGTGCAATGTCTGGATTCTTTACCAAGGCATCAAGCCGCGGGTCGAATTGAATTCCATCACGGCCTTCATTAGCCAGAATAGTATCATATACATTGATCAAGCTTCTGCCTTCTTCTGTCGTATTAAGGGCACCCTTGTTATACGTAGTATCCTGCACTAACCAGAGGAAAGACTGACGGTAACGCTCCTCATCTACAGCAACGGAATCCGTAGGAGAAGTGTATACGATTTTGCCGTTCTCTTCCTTATAGGTTTCATCCTTGATCCCAAAGGTAAAGAAGGTTTCTGCCTCTTCACTCAGCATCCAGTCAAAAAATTTCACAATATCCGCAGCATTCTTCGTCCCCTCTTTGATAAAGTAGGTGCGCGTAGCGGAGCCGTACAAATAGGAACCCCCTTTTCCGTCAGGTCCAACTGGCGAAGCAATAATCTCCAGCTTGGCGGATGGCGTTGAAGCCTTCAATTGCTGCTCCCATTGTAGAAGTTCGTTTGCATTCATCGTCCACATACCGGCTTTGCCTGAGAGGATCGCATTCTTGTAGTTGGTCGGGTTGATAGTAGCGAATTCTTTGTTGATCAAACCCTCTGTATACATGGTGTTGTAGGTTTGTAACGCCTTCATCATATTTTCGCTATCCATAAACTTCGGCTGAATCTGGCCATTTACTTCCTCGAACATAGTCAGGTACGGAAAAACATCATAAGCGCCAAAGAACGCATCAGCATATTTGAAATCTTGACGGCCCATATAAGGGTTCTCTATCCCCAGCTTTTTGAAGGCACGTAACACATTCAAGTACTCATCAACCGTTTTTGGAACCTGCAAGCCGGTTTGATCCAGCAGATCCTTACGAATCCAAGTCGCACGGCGGGATGGATTGGACAGAAACTCCGGTATTGCGTAAATTTTTCCTTGATAGGTGACGTTCTCCCAAGCTTCCTTCGGGATTACTTTCAAAAGGTTCTGGCCGTTTTGCTGCAGCAGATCATCCAAGGGCATGAACACACCAGCTTCAACGGAACCAGCCATTTCCTTGCCATTTACGCCGCCCGAGCCTTGAACGACATCCGGAATATCATTAGTGGCGAACATCTGCACCATTTTCTGCTCGAACTCTTTATGAGGAACCAACACTATATCCAAGTCTGTGTTTGTCATCTCCTCCAGCTTTTTCACCCATTTGTCCTTATTCAAGTCGGGGGATTTCTCAACATAGTTAAAAGCCAGCGTCCGCATCGAGATCGAGAATTCAGTTTTCTGCGGCGTATTTGACGAACCTCCGGCAGTCTCTTCTTTGTCCTTGTTCGAGCAACCTGCAATAACGGTAGCACCCATTACGGTAGCCAGACAGATGCCAATCCATTTTTTCATAATATAACCCTCTCCTTGTACAATGGGGTGTATACGTAAAATGAAGATATGTTAAGACTAATAAGCTTTTGGGATCTCAACCCGGTGGGTAATTCCCTGATTCGTAAAGTAGACATGAACCCCATGGTCCTGATCGTCCATAAAGTACGATACGTAATCCCGGCTTCCTGCTTTTTGGGGAATCAGAAGAGTGACGATCCGATGACTTACAGCCTCTTGGGTAGATGCAGTCAAATGCCAATGCTCGGGCAGCCCTTCCCATTCTTTCGGATCTACATCGGTAAATTGATTGCTTTGACTAAGTGCCATTTCTCCCGAGGAACTATAGACAAATCTGCCTTCCATTTGAGCTTTTTTACCATTTACTTTAAAGGATTGATCCTTCAACTTCATGGGATACAGCGTATGAAATAGCCAATCCAATTTTCCCGGACGTTCCAGCTCGACACTATCTGTGATAACAAAGTAAGCGCTATCAAAGAAGAATATTTCCCGCACATACCGCTTGATATAGGGTACATTCTCGCGGTAGGCTTCGGTGGCATCCATTTGCGTGTAGTTGATTCCGGGCGTACTGTACGCCTTCAACACCTTGCCGTAGGCTGCCATGTTCTTCGACTTGTCCGTGCCAGCATATTGGCCTTTGCCGTCAATAAGAATTACGTTCTTGGAGCGGGTCTGCCTGCGCCACTGCATATGCATCGTACTGTTGAATGCAACGTAATAGCCGCTTTCAATAGCCAAAGGCTCGCCGAAGGCATGCAGCAGGAAGGCGTTTTGATCCCCATGGCTATGGCTCACAGAGCCGTAACGGCTGCTCTTGGCCAACAGCATGATATGTTCCTGCGGATCCTCCATCCGATGATGCATGGCGACCCATCCCACATCCTGAAACCACTTCAGAGGTTCTGCAGCCACCGGTGGCTCTGAAGAAATTTGCGGATAATCTGTGCGATAAACTATCTCATCGAACCGGAAATCCCACCAGCCGTAGTTATAGAAGATCATCTGGGTGTCGGGGTTCAGTTCCTTAGTTTGCTCAAAATACCACTGGTACTGCCCATTTCCGGTTAAACCGGCAAATTGGCGGATATTGAAGCCCGTCTTGAGATTGACCGGATCTCCCAGCGAAGATTGATCGCCGAAGCTGGCTCTCACGGTATCAGGACTGAAGCAATAGAGCGGAAAATCACCGGTTTTGCGAAAGAAAGGACGGTCATAGAAATTGATTGCCATGTATTTGCGAATTAAATTGAGCGCCTCCGTAACGAACGCCATCTGAGTGGTCCAATACATCGGACCTTCCGCCCACCCGCCATCTTTGCCACCCCATGGGGTATACATGGCGGAGAAATACTCCAGCGTATAATCAAGCCATTCCTGAGCTTTCTCCTCCTCGCCCAACATGGAAATACAACAGGGAACGAGCACAGAGGATAAAGAGCGGATCGCATGGCTGTCATAAGGAACTTGATGGATTCGGGAACGTTCGATGACATGGAAAGCGATCTGCCCGGTTCTTCGCAGTAGCGCTTGCCTTACCTTAAGGCGTTCTTCTTCCGTCAGAGAGCTGTGAAGCCAATCATAGCCCCATGCCAACGCTCCGGCTATGCGAAAGGAACATTCATCATTGTAATCCCGGCTGGTGGTACCATCCGTGTTCCAGCTTGCAGCATGAAGCAGCCACTCTTTAGCTTTGGCGATAAGCGACTCGTCTTCCAACACAACTCCAGCTATAGCAAGATGCCGGACAGCATAGAAAACTTCCTGGCAGTCCATATACATCTGCCGCCATAGTTTGGCGACACGCTTATTATCTGGATACGGTGCAGGTTCTGGAATAAGATCGCGCTCTGTCCAGGGTAGAACGGAATGCTTCAGGAAGTCATCCCAGCCAGTTGAAATGGGGTCTTGGCGGACAACTTCCCGGTAAGACGGAAGTTGCTCCGCTTGAAGCCAAAGCCGCGGATGGTTGGCGGAAGCAGTTGAATATCGTTCTGTTCGGGAAGGCAGTGGCGTTAGCGGCAATTCATCCTCCACCACAAAAGCTCTTACTTTACTCCACTCGGAACGGATATCATTATCCCCGATAAGACTGTATCGCCAATAATACGAGCCGGGCGCCAACGGCTTATCCGGGGTAAACAAATTATAGGGAATTCTACTGTAGGTCAACGTACCTTCAGACTCAAATCCAGTGTTTGAGGAGATCTGCAGCTCATACATACTCTCTTCCAGACATGCAGGCATCCAAGTAAACCGTGGAGGATTCTCTCCAACATCTGTATTTTCATCTGGCCCATATGACAGGTCGAGTACGCCGCTGGTAGGTTGAAATAAAGGTTCTAACATCTCTACTCCTCCGTATTCCGGGACTCTTCCTGAATCAGTCCCTCTTTAGGGTCAAGGCAATAGACCACTACTTGCCCAGTTGTTGCTATCTGGATTCGGGGCGGTTCGCCCACCTGACTCACTAGCTTCAGTACAGCAGGTTCGTGACCGTCCCGATAAACCGTAATAAATTCAACCGACGGACCTTTGTGCCGAAGCATAACGCCTCTTAGCAATCTACTCGGATCTTCGGCATTACCCGGTGTGCGGATTTCATACATAGTGGAGCTGGGCGCCAGTAGAGTACTCGTGGATAGTTCATACTCCCGGCCGGTGCTCACTCCATCATAACGGATATTCCACTCCGTATTTAACGTACATTCCGTCTCATTTTTCATTGCGGACAGTACTTCTACTGAGCCATAACCCGCTTCCAGTCCAAGGACTGTCGGAGAATCCTTCTGGACACGGTGAGGGTCGAACGGTAACAGCAAATGTCCCGTCGGATGAAACCATAAGTCTACTTCCTGACTCCGCTCCGTCACCTGCTCAACATGAAACCAATCCAGCAGCCAACCGTCGGCCAAAACAAGATGCCGGTCTAGAACAGCTCCTTCATAGGCGCCGTCTGAGCGAATCCATAAGTACGTAGCGTTGCCTTCCTGGCGGAATTGACAGCAGCTTCCGGTATGTGGAGCTTGGGAGCAGCCTCCGATGGTGACCGTGTTATGGCTCGCGGTTTCGGAATACCATTCCTTGCGCAAAACAGATCCATAAGGAACCATACCCAGCTCGGGAGCAACCTCCCCCCATCGGTGCATAATCGTAATATGAAGCTTGTCGAAATGCCCATGTGATCCGCCATGCTCTCCGAAATCCGCCAGAACGGACAACGGATTGCCCGGGTGGCGGAGCACGGCGAATCCGGAATCCGGCAGTAGGACAGAGTCTCTCACTCTGTAACTGGTCTGAAGTTCCTTACTCTCACCTGCTCCATACAACACTGCCTCCAGACCAGTCCTTAATTCCTGTCCATATAGATACCTATAAGCATTCGCCAGTATTGGCTGGAGACTCGGGTCTTTGTAAACCGCAATACCTATTTCAAATACTTCAGCAATTTCTCGGGCGAAAGGAACGCGCGCATAAGGACCATCATGCACGGCTGGAAGCTCCCCGTTATCGCCGCTAAGCTCTACCAGCAACTGAAACATGCCACGGATGGATTGTCCCTGATCTCCTTTGGCAGCATAGAGGTCAACCCCGAAGCGCCCGTACATCTCGGCTGCTATGAGATAAGCCCGCAATACAAAAATATGGTAGTACGTGCTGCCTTCAAATTCAAAACCATCTGGCTTCACGCCAATGGACAGATGATGATAAAATCCGCCTTCTCCCTCCAGCAAAGAAGCAAGCTTTTCTCTGGTACCTTTGGCGGCATATACACAAGCCAGGCTAGCGTTCAGCCATGCGGTATAATTGTTCTCTGCATTCTTATTCTCGTAAATGAGGATGTGGCGGTATTGCTCCATACTCTCCTCCAGCATCGAGAAGAACACTTGCAGCTTTACCTCTTCCTCCCCAGTGAACGTTACTCCATGATCCACAAGCAGCAGATAGGCCCGAATAAGCGTGGTGGACCAGATAGCCTCTGTCAGCGCCTGATGAAAGGCACGGCCACTGAGCATCCAGGGTTGAGCATCGGGATGTACTGGATACAAGGGGAACTGCTCTGCATATCCGACAAGAATCTTCTGGGCTAAGCCGCTATAGAAGTCTTCCCCGTCTGCGGCGAATACCGCGGCAGCATGCAGTGCATATCGCGCCATCGCCTGATGCCGGTATACCAACCATGCTCCCCGGTAGGGTTCACCTTCCAGCTTGCAGCCCTTCGGACAAGCAAAGACAACCGCATTGCGCTCCATAGCATCGAAGATTAGCTCAGTATGATGCTGGGGACACACATATTGGTGCCACCAACCACCGGGTTCTGTCGGGAGCAGAATCTCTTCTTTCCAGAAGGGTTCCAGCTCCATTTTCAATTTATCCACCTCGAGACCAACCCAGGAAAAAGTATCTGCTTTCTCCTTAAGGTTCATCATCGCATGAACAAGCCTCCATTAATTTCAATAATTTCGCCTGTCAGATAATCCGACAGCTCTGAAGCGAGGAAGAGTGCCACATTGCCCACATCCTGTGGGACACCTTCCCGGCCCAGCGGAATCTTCGCAATCGTCGCCTGTCTTGCCGCATCCGCGGTAAAGGTGGCATGGAAAGCGGTCTGACCGATAAATCCGGGAGAGATAGCGTTTACATTAATTCCGTGAGGACTCAGCTCTTTGGCAAGTCCCTTGGTATAAGACCATACTGCAGCTTTACCTGCTGCATAAACGGAAGCCCCCGGTCCGCCGCCGTCATGAGCCGCGAGGGAAGATACATTAATGATTTTTCCGCTTTTCTTGGCAATCATTCCCGCTGCTACAGCTTTGCAGGCAAACACGCATGATTTAAAATTGACGTCCATTACCTTATTGTAATGTTCTTCGTTCATTTCAGTATTGGGGACCCGATTGATCATACCGCCCGCATTGTTGACGAGGATATCGATGGTTCCGCCAAAATGCTCCTCTATTTCCTTCACCATATTGTCCAGTTGGGCTGGACTTGTTGCGTCTGCCTGAAAAGCATAAGCTTCTCCTCCGGCCTGACGGATTCCTTCGACCGTCTCCTCCGCAGAACCAAGCAAATAGTTTACAACTACTTTTGCGCCGGAAGCAGCCAAGGTCTGCAAGATTTGCCGGCCTATCCCTGCATTGGACCCTGTAACAAGCGCAATTTTACCCGTTAAGTCAATTTTCATTGCTAATTTCCTCCTAGTAATAGTCTTGTCTGAACACATCTATTTTCTCACTCCGCAGGCATGGATAAGATCAACCGAGTACCTTCATTCTCCACGCTTTCGACGCTTAATCCGTATTGTTCACCGAACACCATTTGAATTCTCCGGTGCACATTCATGAGCCCGATCCCACCGGTATGATAGAGGGAGTCTCCTTCCGTATCCGCCAGCTGATTCAGATTCAGCTTCTCACGAAGTTTAACAAGCCGCTCATGGGACATCCCTGCTCCGTTATCCTCTATGAAAACTAGAAACCGATCTCCCTCAATTCTGGCGTCAATTCGAATATAATGCCTGTCTTCAATTCCCTCAGGAAACGCATGCTGAAAAATATTTTCGATCAAGGGCTGAAGTGTCAGCCTGACCATCTTAGCCAGTAGCAGCGTCGGTGGAATCACAACGTCGATTTCGAACTCCCTGCCGATCCGGTGTTTGAGAATCGTCATGTAGCTCAGAACATGATTAAGCTCATTGGCAATCCTGATCTCCTCAAGGTTGGTTTGGATAGAGTAGCGCAGCATAAATGCCATAGCTTCCACTATTTCTGTAATTTCATCCGAATCCTGAACGACCGCGTAGCATTTAATAGTCTCTAAAGTGTTATATAGATAGTGTGGATTAATCTGCAGCTGGAGTGCTTGGAATTCAGCCTGATGACGCTCCAGAGCCTCCTTCTGGGTGGTAAGCTCCGCTTCGTATACCCGCTCAATCATTTCGGACAACCGGGTCACCATGAGATTGTAGCTGCGCATCAATCCCCCCAACTCATCCTGACGGCCGTTCATCTCAAGCCTGCGCCACCTGCCTTTTTCCGTCTCCCTCATCCCTTCCTTAAGAATCAGGATCGGCTTCGTGATGGATCGTCCGAACCAGATGGCAAGCAATAGTGTGCCAACAAGCGTAAGAGCTCCCACCACCAGTGTGGTCGTACGAATGGTAGAAATAGGCTTGCGCAGCTCGCCAACCGGTATGGATACTACAAGCTGCCAATTGGAATAATCGGATTTTCTCGACACGAACAAATACTCTTTCCCGTCTACCTTTTCCACGATAGAATCATTTGGGTGTTGAAATACGTTCTGAATGTGCTCAGCAGATAACTCAGAATAGTTTTTGTTTCCTTCTGCCCGATATAGGAGCTTGCCGAATTCGTCCATGATAAAATAGGACCCGCCCTGTCCCAGATCAAGAGGCTCCCATATGCGGGCCAGATCCTCTGCCTTAAATTCAATGGCTACTATACCTTTCGGGCGATAGGAAGCGAGTCCTCTGATCCGGCGGACCATCGTAATAATGTTCTTATCCCCTTCATTCATCACATTCGTGTTGAGAATGGTGATGCGGCCGCTCTCCGGCGTATGCTCGCTTAAGAAGCGGTAACGTTCCTGCGGATGAAACTTCAGGCTATGCGCTTGATTTGAGTTATCATCGCTAATGGCCTTGCCATGTTCACCGATAACGTATATCAGATTAATCTGGGGATACAGAATAAACAAAGACCGAAACAAATACTTCTGAATATCATTCGTATATTGATAGTAGGAGTAGCTATTCTCCGGGTCCATATCCAGGAACTCTTTGACTTGATTGTAAGACAGGATGGAGTCGCTAGCCTTTTCATAATTTTGCAAATACAAATCCGTTTGATAGGACGCGCTTCGGATGACTTGGGCAATGGACTTCTCTGAAGATTTATCCAGCTCAGCCGAAGCCTGAAAATAGGAGATAAATCCAACCATGGACAAGGAAAGAAGAATAACGGTCAAAAAGGAGGCAAACAACTTGTTCGACAGACTTTTTCTCATCAATCTATCCCCAGCTGGTTGCGATACTCAGAAGGAGCCAGCCCGGTAAACTTCTTAAATGTCTTCGTAAAATGGGGATGGTCTGCATACCCGACCTCATAGGAAATATCGGTTATCCGAAAGCTTGCATCGGCAAGCAACCTTTTGGCCTTCTCCATCCTACGTTTGATGCGGTAATGTACAAAGGTCTCTCCCGTCGAGTGTTTAAACATCTGGCTGAAGTAAGAGGCATTTAGACCAAGTACTTCCGCCACCTCCTCGAGCGATACTTCCTGAGCGAGATGCTTTTCGATGAATGCTTTAGCTTCCTCTATCGGATCCTTCGCTTTGCCCTTGCGCTTTCTACGGAGTTCTTCCAATATAGTTGCTGACGCTTCTGCGAAGCAGTGGAATAACTGTTCAGGTCCAGCTGCTGCGGACAAGTCTAACACGCTTTTACCGGGTATGACCGAATTGACAAGGAGCTTCTTCACGAGCAAGGCGTAGCCCTCTTCCAAAAGCTCTTTTTGCTGACTTCGGCTCATCTTGCGCTGGAGGAAGTCAGTTTCCCATTCCTGAAGTACAAGGTACAACCTCTCTTTATCCAAGGTCCAGATGGCATCATCCATACGCATGACCCATTCATCAATCTTAGCGACAGAAACAAAACTCTCCAGCTTCTTTCTATACGCTTCCAGTTTGGCGATCACATTTTGAAGGTTCACTTTGCTCACGGGCTTCAGGAGATATTCTTTCACTCCATAAGACACACATTGGCGGGCGTATTCAAAATCACCGTAACCTGAGATAACAACGGTTTGAATATCCGTTTCCATCTCCGACAACCGCCGGCATAACTCCAGTCCGTCGACTTTGGGCATGCGGATATCTGTAAAAAGAAAATCCGGCTGTTCCTCCATAATGAGCTGAATTGCCTCTTCGCCATTCTGAGCAAGTTTGATATTATACGGATGCTCGCTGCATTGCTGGATCATGATAGACAGTCCCTTTCGAATCATGGGCTCGTCGTCTACGATTAATACACATCTCATCCATGGATACCACCTTCCGATTCGTCTCGCTTAACGCGTTCCTATTCTACCACACTATATTAGATCAGGATTTGACGGATCCGACCATCATTCCTTTAACAAAATGGCGTTGAAGAAACGGATAAATCATGATAATCGGAATAGTAGCGACAATGATAACAGCCATTTTAATGCCCTCAGGTGAGGTGTGGGCCAAAGAACTATAAACTGAGGAAGCCGGATCAATGCTGATATCGTCCGTCTCGAAGAGCTTCTTCAACATCACCTGCAGAGGCCATAAAGAAGGCTTGTTGATATAATACAGAGCGCTCATGTACGTATTCCAGTGCCCTACGGCGTAGAAAATCCCCAATGAGGCCATTACCGGTTTGGATAATGGCAGTACCATATTGACAATGATCCGCAGCTCACCACACCCATCGATTCTGGAGGAATCTATCAGCTCCTGAGGTAGCTGCATGAAGAAACTTCTCATCACGAAAAAGTTAAAAGCGCTGATGGCGCCCGGAATCATAAGTGCCCAAAGGGAGTTCATAAGACCCAAATTTTTGATCAGGATAAAGTTTGGAATAAGAGGGGCACTGAATACCATAGTGAACAATACCATCATGACAATATATTTGCGTCCTACGAATTCCGGCCGTGACACCGGATAAGCGAGAGACGCTGTCGCAATCAGATTGATAGCGGTGCCCAGCACCGTAATATAGACGGAGACACCGAACGCCCGCCAAATGGAATGATCGCTGAAAACGTACTGATAATTGATCGCCGTAAAGTCCTTTGGCAGCAAGCCTACCCTGCCATTAATAATTGCTTCAGAGCTGCTAAAGGACTGGGCAATCACATTCAGAAACGGCAGAAACATAGCCAAAGCGAGAGCGGTTAGAAACAATAGATTGAACACATTAAATAGATTCTGGCCGCGAGTATAGCGTACTCTCATCATCCCTACCTCCATAAAGAGCGATTAATACAGCGATTCACCGGTTGTTTTTTTGCTCAAAATGTTGCCGATGAGCACCAGAATGAGTCCAACTACCGACTTGAATAGCCCCACTGCTGTTGTATAACTGTATTGCTGAGACAGCAGCCCCGCCTTATAGATATAAGTGTCCAGAATCTCCCCGTTCCCAGTATTAAGCGCGTTCAGGAATACCCATACCCGCTCGAAGCCAAGATCAAGAAATCTCCCGATATGGAGAAGGAACAAAATCATAATTGTCGGTATCAGAGACGGCAGCGTAATGGCTAAGGTTTGTTTCCAGCGTCCGGCTCCGTCTACTTCAGCAGCCTCATAAAGATCTGGGTTTATTCCTGCCAACGCGGCCAGATAAATAATCGTACCGTACCCGGAATCTCGCCAAATACCGGAACTGATCAAAATCGTGCGGATGTATGAATTTTCACCAAGAAAATAAATCGGTTCAAAGCCGAAGGTTTGTAAAACTTGATTCACAATCCCCGTTCCAGGGGAGAGGATGCCCAAGGCGATGCCGCTCACAATTACCCAGGATAAGAAATGGGGCATATAAACCACTGTTTGCAAAAAACGTTTATAAAACACAAGCCGTAGTTCATTTAACAGGAGCGCAAGCATTATCGGAGCCGGAAAGGCAAATAAGAGATCATACAAGCCTAGCAGGATCGTATTGCTTAAGATTCTTCCAAAATCTTGGTATTGAAACATGGTCTTAAAGTGCTCAAGCCCCACCCATTCACTGCCTGTAAAGCCTTTAAAAATGTTGTAGTTCTGAAACGCAATCACTGACCCGGCCAACGGCAAGTACTTGAAAATGATAAAGTACAAAATCCCGGGGATCGCGATCACATAAAGCGCTCTGAATTTCCACATGTTTGATAGCAGGGACCTTCTAGTGTCGGCTTTGTAGTTAATAAGGTCAATCCCGGTTAACTTAGCCTTCATAACCGTTTCCTATAGGTCCTTTTTTCAGCAGGTTCGCTGGAGCATTCTCATCTAAGGGAATTTCTTGAAATTCGACGGTAATAAACTGTTCCTCCCGTTCAATAATTCGGGATAACTCCCGCGTGAATACAGTAACGATCTCCTCCTTCTGCTTACTCGTTCGGCCTTCGTACATCCTAATCTCAATATGTGGCATCAGCTTTCCTCCATTTCCTCGAATAGTGAATGAATCTAACCTCATTCTACCTACAATAAAGCGCTTGCAATATGGAGTTTCTATGAGTGAGCTTGTGTTTTCTTTAGGGTATAACCAGTAATAATCGAGCTGCAATTCAAGCGAGCCCCTGAAATAAAAGCGACATCTCTACCATAATCTATGGTAGAAATGCCGCTTTATCATTTTAGATTTTTAATTACTATTTTAATACCCCATATAACTCTCCAAACCGGCTGGATCTATAATGAGCATTTGCTTGTTTCCGATTAGCTCAATAAGACCTGAATCTTCAAACCTTGAGAATTTTCTGCTAATGGTTTCGCGGGTGACCCCAACATAACTGGCCAGCTCTTCACGAGACAACGGAAGGTCAATATGAATATGAGCGCCACGCTGCTTACCATATTTGTCGCTGAGTTCCATGATCATATAAGCAATTCGTATTTCGGGATCTTTGGTTGCCAGGCTTTGCGCCAGATTTTCCGTATGGGCTAGTCTTTTGGTCACACTCTTCAGTAGCCTGAGCGAAATATCCGGATTATCCCTCATCAGCCGCTCCATATCCGTTCGGGTCAGCATGCAAATGTTAGTGTCTTTCAGAGCATAAGCACTGAAGTTACTCAACTCATCGCTGTTAAAAATACTCAGTTCCCCGAAAAAGTCTCCGTTCGTCAAGATGTGCAAAATTTGTTCTTTGCCCTCAGGAGTTGTTTTGGATAATTTAACATGCCCTCGCTGAATAATGTAGAGCGTATCTGACAGCGCCCCTTCCAGAATTAAAGGTTGACCTTTAGTGAACTTACGATGCTTAATCATGGCGCTGATCCGGGAGAGATCGTCATCGCTTAACGCAGCAAAAATAGGCACCTTGCGGGTACAAGGTTCAGCAGCGTATTGGCAAGAATACTCCTTCATAACTGTCCCCCTGTTGTTCATTTTTTTGTACAACTCCTATTTTCCTTTAGGATACAGAAGTTTTTTGTCTTCAACCGGCGCAAAATGACTGGTATCTTCACCGCATACCGGACAGACCCAATCTTCAGGCAAGTCTTCAAATGCAGTGCCTGCAACAACATCCTCATCGGGATCGCCTACTGCCGGATCATAAATGTAACCACATGGTAGACAGATATATTTTTTCATCTTTGTCATCTCCTAAAAAGTTAATAGTTTAGTTCAATCTGGTTTGAACTTCAGCCATAATTTCCACTATGCTACTCCCGTTAACATCGACCCCCATAAGGGGGATGCCTTGCTCCACAGCGGTTTTATACCCCAGAGAAGCAGCTGCCCCTTGCCAGGATATCGCACCAATCATTGTGTTATCTTTCACATAGACACGCGTATACGCCCCATTTTCTTCTCCGCTTACCACCGTATCGCAATACCGTTCATCCACGTTGCCTATCGAAAATAAAGAGATGCCAAAGGCGTTAAATAAGGTAACCGGAACAGCTCTACGATACGCAGTCAGATTGGCAACCATATTACTGCCGGCAATCCGGCCCTGCTCAATCGCTCCGCCCCACAGTCCTTCCACATGCCCGTTAACTTCAGCCACATCTCCGGCTGCGTACACATGCGGATCATTTGTTTGCATATACTCATTTACGATAATACCCTGCCGGACTTGTATATTCGAGCCACTTAACAATTCCGTTTTCGGTACAATACCAATGGAGTAGACTACATGTTCACAAGAAAAATGAGATTGGTCGTCCAATGTTATTCCGGTAACAAACGCTGTTCCAGTAATAGACGCCACACCTGCTTGAAGAATAACCTTCACCCCTGCTTGTTCAAGGTTCTCTTTAAGGAGCTGTGAGGATTTCTCATCAAGCTGTCTGCCCATCAACCGGTGAAAAGCTTCGATCACCGTTACCTGATATCCAGCTTCATGCAGCGCCCAAGCGGTTTCGATTCCCTGCACTCCCCCACCGATTACGGCTACATGGCTGCCATCCTGCAGGTTTTCTTTCAATCTGTCCGCGTCGTTCATATCCCGGAGGGTATGAACATTGTTCAGGGCGAAGCCCTCAAGGGAGAGTGCACGATTCTTCGCTCCCATACACAATAAAAGCTTATGATAAGAAACACTCTGCCCATCTTCTGTCACAACTATTTGCCGGTCCAGGTGGACAGAACGGATTCGGGTCGAGGTTTTTACGGAGATACGGTTATCGCGGTACCATTTTTCCTTTTTAATCAGCACCTTCTCACTGTGCAGGTCGGTAAACAGCCCTTTGGTCAGCTTAATCCGGTTATAGGGCAGTTGACTTTCCTCCCCGAGGATCGAAATTTCCGATTCTGCGTCTTGATCACGGATGGCTTTGGCGGCATGAACGGCGGCTACTCCTCCGCCAACAATAACGTAATGTTTTGTCATCCTATGTTCCTCCTCCCTAAAATGAACTCAGCAGCAAATCCGAAACAAATTCAGCCGCATTTTTAATTTTTTGAACTTTCTCAGGCTCTTTCGGGGAAAATCTGATTCGTACAGGGAACTCTACATGTGTCATCCCCGTGGTTTTAATAACCTCAGATGTGCTTTGCACCGTCATGTTTGTTCCATTCAGATAATCCTGAATGACTTCAACGGCTTCACCACTCCAGCCGTAGGAGCCAAAGGCTGCAGCAAGTTTACCTTCCAGATTCATATTGTGCAATTCTTTCAAAATGTTCTCCAGGTTCCCAATCATGTCCGCGTATTTAGTGGAGCTGCCAATAAAGACCGCGTCCGCTGACGTTATGCTGTTCAGAATATCAGTGGCACTACTTTTATCTGCATCCCAGACCTCTGTCTCTATATTATTTTCCTGCAAGCAATCCTGTATGATTTTGGCCATCTTCTTGGTACTGTTTTTGATGGTGGTATATACGATGGTTGCCTTTTTTCCTTGCGTCGTTTTACGGCTCAATGTGGCGTACATCCCGATATATTTACGTATGTCCTTCCGGATCACAAACCCATGGGAAGGAGCGATCATCCGGATCTCAAGATCCTTAACAGCCTCTAACAGGGTTCTTACATATCTTCTGTGAGGATGAATAATTGCTGCGTAATAGCCCTGGAAATCTTCCGTAATATCAAACCCGGCTTCATCGCTGAATAGATTCTCCACCGCAACATGCGTGCTGAAAATATCACAAGGAAATAAGATTTGATCTTCGATACAATAGGTGATCATCGTTTCTGCGGTATGGAGATACGGTGTTTCTTTAAACAGCAGCGTTTTCCCGCCAATATCCAGCTTATCTCCGTCTTTAACCACCAGGAAGTTCCGGCTATGAAGCTTGTACATTTCCTGCAATTCGGGAACAGCAATCTCGGTGCATACGATCGTAGCATTTGCAGCCTTGGCAGCGAGAGCTGCCAGTCCACCAGAGTGATCAGGCTCTGTATGATTAATTACAATGTAATGGATATCTAGAAGATCAATCATTTCACCCAGACACTCGGCATATTCACGTCCGAATTCCATATCTACGGTATCAATGACAGTTGGTTTACCTGTTTTTAATAAATAAGAATTATAGGTAGTTCCTTTTGCCAGAATCAGGCGGTGAAATGGAACCTGGCGGTTATCGATTTTGCCTATCCAGTAAGTATCCTCGGCGATTTTTTTGAATTGTGTACTCATTTCTTTAACCTCCAATGTTTGATTGATAATGTTTATCAACAACCTTATTTTATTATGGCTGCCAAACAAAAAAGAGGATTTGAATCAAATTATGAAAGTTTGAAAAAAATGAACACCTTAAATTTAGACGATCTAAATAAAGTGATTATGCGTTGGGTCACATTTTAAATAAAAAGCCACACAAATGTTTGCACTTCGCCTTAAAGAAAGAATAACCCATAACAACTTTATGCCATATCCTAATGAAAATAATAAAAAGGTGGATATCCATGACTGAAATACAAATAGCTGCTGTGGGAGATCTAATGGTCAAACGTTATATTATTTCGGATGCTAAACAGCCTGACGGAACCTATTCGTTCAGCCCCCTGTTTGCAAAAGTAGCTCCTTATCTGAAACAGGCTGATTTGACGATTGGCAATCTCGAAACCACCTTTGCTGGAAGTGGCCCCGAATGCCGGAAAAGTCCCCGATCAGGCGGTCCGATATTCAAATGTCCAGACGAACTGGCCCCTGCACTTAAGGAAGCCGGATTCGACGTATTAGTAACGGCCAACAATCATTGCATGGATTATGGTGCCCCGGGTCTGGTTCGGACGTTACGAGTTCTGGACCGTAATGGAATCGACCACACGGGAACAGCTAAATCATTAGAAGAATCCAAGAGAACGCTTATTAAAAACGTCAAAGGAATTACGATTGGCATCCTCTCCTACACAGCAGGAACCAACCGAATTCCTGTACCAGTGAGTAAGCCATGGCTGGTTAACCGGATATCTACGCCCAAGATCATTCGGGAGATTCGAGATTTAAAAAAGAAAGTCGATCTAGTCTTGCTTTATCTGCATTTCGGAAGCGAATATCGTTACACTCCAAACAAGAGGCAAAAAGAGCTGGTCAATCTCTTCTTTAAAAATGGCGCCGACATCATACTGGGGTCTCACCCACATGTTCTTCAACCGTTAGCGCTTCGTGGAAAAAAACAATTCGTTATTTACTCATTGGGGAATTTTGTTTCGACTAAACTAATGAATATTCCTTATACACAAAGCGGTATCATTCTTACGCTTAAAATAAAGAAGGATGAAAAAGGACACACGAGTATAACTAACGTAGGTTACATCCCGACTTGTGTAGATCGAAGAATAAAAAGCGGCAGGAAAATTACAGAGATCATCCCCATCCGCGACGCATTAAAGAGAAGCGCCACCGACATAAAAACAGAGCGGCGAAATCTCATGAATCGAATGTTGAAACATACGACAACAATCTTAAAGAAGGAATAGAAACGTTATTAAAATAGAGAATACAGCAAAAAGCGCTGTTCTACAGAACAGCGCTTTTTGCTCAATATGAAATCGACCTTATTATTCTAGTTCGGCCGGTTTTACAATGGTTGTACCTTTGTTATTCTTGGAATATTTAGCTTCGATTTTCGTGTTGTATGTATCTTTTTCTCCGTCACTTGTCAGTACATAACTCAGATCGACTGTCAGCTTTTCCGTTTGCCAGGTCTTAGTATTGACGAATAATTTCCAAGTTACGCTTTTAGGTTGAACAGTCTCACCATCCCAGAGGTTCTCCTGGTCATAGAGTTTGATTATTCCCTTAGCTGCTGTCGGATCGGTTACCGTGAACTGCAGGACGGTCTGAGCACCGGCAGTGCTGACTTTCATAGATTTTTTATAATTTTTTACCGAATCAAGCATGGAAACAGGATCGTATTGACCTTTAGAATAAAAAGAATCCCACTCCATCTTCTCCAGTCCAATCCAATACTGCGCATCAGGATCGATTGGCTCACCGTCATCGTCGTAACCTTCATCTTCAGATTCATCGATCAGTTCACTTCCGTCTACAAGATAGTAAAACTCCTTGTCATTGGCATATAGACTGTACGATGTTTCTAAAAGACTACTATCAACGGTGCCAGCTGCAGCAAAATTCGGCAGTCGATTAATATCCAGCTTCAGTGTGTTAGTGTTGCTGATACGTACCCCACCGCTCTGAATATCCTGTTTTTTGATCACATCTAAGTGAAAATTCTTTATTGCTTTAGAGGCCGCCGTTACTTTGCTAATCATTTGATCCGCGGTTACTGCTGTTGTGGTAGCTGCAGACACGACTTCAGGATTAGACATCCATCCGATCGTTCCGGACAGCAATAAAGCACCTACTGCCAAACTAGTGCCTATTGTTTTGAAAAAACTTTTCATGTACTTCCCCTTTCAGCCCCTTGCGATAATGTAACGCCGTATAGATCGAAATAATAAAAGAGCTCAAAATAGACTACATATTCTTAGAGCTATCCTTTATGCTTCATAAGACATCCCTATGGCGGCCTGGCGATCATTTCCTTCTGTAGAAAGGCTTTAGACCCATGGCTTTGTGTCATCATCTTTCGATGATTTTACCTTTAACGCGGACATTCAATTAGTTTTAATTAGCTTACGGACGCATGTCCCACCGCTAATTTTATCATGGTTATAATTACCTGTAAACGACTTATCTTCCATTCAAATTCGCTATGATGCTCAGAAGAAATACTTCACTCAAAATGAAAAATGAACGATTACATACGCTTATAAGTCTTATTAATGAGAACAGCAAAGACAGGGGGTGCAGCAAAATGTGTGACCGAGAAATTTTCGAGCTCTATAAAGAACAAGTATATTATTTTTGTTACTACTTAATGAAAAATCAGGCAGATGCAGAGGATATTTGCCAAGAGGTATTTGTAAAGGTTATCTTAGCGGATAAGTCTAAGGTAAGAAACTTGAAATCTTGGATTTTACGAATTGCTTCGAATGAGTGCCACAGTGTGATTAAAAGGCGTAAGACGGGGTGGATGAAAGAAGTACGTAATTATTTACTATCCAGGTCTGAGGAATCAAACCCTGTAGAAAAACGGTTGGATCGACAGGAAACTAAAAAAGAATTACAAGGGTTATACAGTCAGCTTCCCGACAAAATCAGAATGGTAGTAGTCCTTCGTTTTATAAACGAATTGACTGTACCCGAGATCTCTAAAGTTATGAGCATACCCGAAGGAACTGTAAAATCCAGACTGAACAAGGGACTTAAAATACTAAATAGAATGGGTGGAACTCAACTAAAGGAGCTGAGTAGTAATGAATCTGTATATTGAAAAAGATAGACATATTCCCCGACCGGATTATGATTTGATGTGGACTACCATTGAACAAGAAGCATATAAACGTCAAAGAAATCTGAATGCCTCCCAGAATACTCCTAGGCCTAATAAAAAGGTTGTTCCTATCAGCATCGTCTTCTCTTGCCTCTTACTTGTCGCCATTCCTGTATTCGCTAGTATGACGATTAATTGGGATAAAATTGGTGGGCGAAGTGTGAGCAATGCATTAAATAACGGCATCGGTCAACAGTATAATCTTCAAGCTTCCAGTTCAGGAGTAACAATGAATTTGAACGGTGTTGTAACTGACGGAGAAAAAATGAAAATGCTGTTATCACTTGATACTAAATCTGATCTATCCCAATATACTGGATTTGCTACAGAGGAAAACACCATGACTAGTGAATCCGGTGCCAAGGCAAAGGTATACGGTTATTTAGAATACGATCCTGAAAGCCAGAAACTCATTGGAGTATATGAGACACCTGATACATTAAAGGATGATAAAAAGGACTACAAGTTTGAAGCACGGAATCTCATTTTTTACCGTAATCAGAATATTCCCTTACAATCTAATCATCAAGCAGGGGATACAATCGATACTGGAGTTAAGCAATATCCAAGCATTCAAATCGAATCCGTTCGACATGTTTCCAATCAAACCATTATCCGTTACAAAGTCGCTGCATCACCATCTGACTTAGGACGGGGTAACCCACATTTGGTAGTTAGTACTGCAGGTCAAGAGAATGAGGCAATTCCAACCATCATGCCTAACGAAGGATCGGATTTATTTATTGAACAGGTTTTCAATATAACTGAATCAGATTGGAAGGAAGCTAGTCTTCATTTTAGTTACATTGAAGAAGCGAAACGTATTTCAGGTACATGGAAGTTCGATTTTAAAGCAGATGGACAAAAAGCAAGTGAGGCGATTTACACTAAGAAACTGTATAACAGTCCTGAATTTCAAGAAAAGACCGGTATAACCTTAGATCAGCTAGTGGTTACCCCTTTGGATATCCAAATTCTAATAGATGAAAATGATTCGCTTAAAAAAGGAATTGTCCACTATAATACCGCTCAGTTGGTTATAGGTGATAAAACAATCACTGGGGGTTGGAATTTGAAAGGAGATCATTCCGAAAGCTACCAGCATTTATTTCAATTTGAATCTCCGGAATGGTATAACAACTGGTCCGATGTTCCAATGAAACTTATATTAAAGGATGCTGTCATTGAGAAACGTGATACCAGTAAGAATTGGATCACAATAAACAAACCTAAAGAAGAAAAACAGTTCACTTCACTTGATGTCGATGGATTAGACATTGAATTCACGTACTATACTGAAGGCGAAAATTTGATTGTTGAATCATCATCCAAATCTCCTCACTTCAAAAGCGTTAACCAAACTACGTTACGGATTAATGGCAAAGAAGTGGTGCCTGAAATTACACCTAAGGGCATGATATCTACAGGAACTAATATTGATAGCTACAAAGATATTCCTTTCGACGAAAAAATCGAACTGAACCCTGGTATCTATAAATATAGCGCTCCTAGCCGGAACGAGGAAATTAAACTTTAATACAGGAAGTTAATCTATTGTCCCGCCCTTTTTAGTTAATCCTAAGGGCGGGTTATTTTTTGGATAGAATCAATTCTGTTATGTATCTCTTTTATTTCCTTCATAACAAAAAAAGCATAGAACGGACTCAAGTCCGCCTTATGCTTTCCATTATTAGGATAAACAATATTTAACGAGCGCATCACGCACACCATGCTCATTGTTCGAACCCGTAACAGCATTCGCTGCCGCTTTTACCTCTACAGGAGAATTATCCATCGCCACGCCCATCCCCGCATAGGTAAGCATAGAAATATCATTAAAATAATTACCGATTGAGAGGACTTCTTCTTGCGGAATTCCCAACTTCACAGCGAGATTTCTTAATGCGTTTCCCTTAGAAGATTCGGGATGCATCAAATCAACGAAAAATTCACCACTCCGCAAAATATTGTACTCAGGAGCCCAAGTACGCCATTCACGTTCAGCTTCGTCAAGGATTTCTGGCTGTGTAAATACAGTAAACTTAACAACCGGTTCACGGAAATCTTCCCATGCGGGCAGCGTCGCTGGCACAATACGGAAGTGCTCATACATATAATTAGCTTCTTTAGTCAGATTCTCTACATTATCAACATACATATCAAAAGCAGTATTCACATCATAATGAATATTGTGCTTACGGCAATAGTCAATATAGGGGTCAAGACCACGTGCATCCATACCATATTGGTGCAGCACTTCTCGATCTTCCACTCGTACCGTCGCTGCTCCATTGTGACCAAGCACGTAACCAGTCAGCCCCATTTCCTCCATGAAAGGAATCGAGTTCTGTGGACTGCGTCCCGTACACAATACGATTTGACCGCCAAGACGTGTAACCTCAGCAATAGCTTCCTTATTCTCAGAGCTTAAGTGGTGATCATCATTTAATAGCGTACCGTCCACATCTAGTGCAATCAGTTTGTATCTCATACTCCACCATCCTTGTCTTTCTTTTTCTATATATAATTGAACTTGAGGCTTTTTGTGTTAAGTGTCAGTCGCAACTATGGTGAATGTTTGGACTTCCAGCCGCTGTTGTTTCCAGATTTCTTAATTTATACCGTTTAAAAGCGGATGAAATCCGGAAACAAAGGCGGTCGCTATCGCTCTTACAGTTCCAAAATTCCCCTCCGTCTCTCCCTTCTCTTATCCCAAGTTTCCAAATTCAATATATATATATCAATTTATATATCATTTTCTCTACTATCCTTCTGACCCATCTGCGCCTAAGAGTGCCAGTTCCTCTAACGTCAGTTCCCGACAAGCTCCAAGCGGCAGACTTTCATCCAGCTTCAATTCTCCCATAGATACACGTTTCAGAAAAGTGACTTTTTTGCCTACCGCCTGAAACATACGCTTCACCTGATGAAATTTCCCCTCAGTGATGATAAGTGAAATATGGGAAATCACTTTGCTGCCGCGCTCTCTTCCAAGAATGGTTAAGTGTGCAGGTAAAGTAACGTAGCCATCTTCCAGCTCCACCCCTGCTGCAAAAGCCGCGACATCATCCGCGTCTACATCGCCCTCGATGGTTGCCTCGTACGTTTTCGGGACATGCTTACGTGGCGACAGCAATTCATGGGCAAGCTTCCCATCATTAGTGATCAGCAGCAGTCCCACAGTATCCTTATCTAGCCTTCCTACAGGAAACGGTTCAAACTGTGCATATTCGTGCTTTAAAAGATCCAAAACTGTCCGATCCCGCTTGTCCTCCGTAGCTGACAGGACACCCGGGGGTTTGTTCATCATAAGATATATGAATTCACGGTAGGTAACAACCTCTCCCCCTACCTCTATTTTATCGGCATAAGGATCCACATGGTACCCACTATCTTTTACCACTGTCCCGTTCACCAATATTAAGCCTTGTTTAGCTTGTTTACGGATATCACTGCGCGACCCCACTCCAATATGGGACAACACTTTATCTAATCGTTGTTTTTTGGCGGGCTTACCTGATTGGCTCATTGTTACATCCACCTCCAGCCTGCGGGATATTCGTTCTTGAGTATGCCATCCTGCCACTTCCCCCAGCCTGCGCTGTAGCCATCAATGCAGACCAGAACGTATCCCTTTTGGGCACTTCCTATTCTAATAGAGAGACGTTCTTGAGAAATCGACAACGTCTCTCCTTTAAGATAGGAAATAGCTTCATGATTCGTACTGGAGAGTGAGACACTTCGGCAGCTTTCTTCCGGATGCAAAGCTGTAGCCATTGGATGCCCTGGAATAAATCTTCCGTTACGGATTTGTCCTACATACCATCCCGGGCGGATCGTCTTTAATCCATTTAGTCTTTCCTTAGGAAGTGGAGAAATGTACAGATGGTCACCGAACAGAACCGGATATCCTTGCGGTTCCCAACCAAGCTGATCTCGCACAAAATTTCCATACGCAGTCAAAGCTTGCTCGTCACCTGAAACTTGCCGACCACGGTCAGCGCCACCAGTAGGTTTGTGAGAGGGTTTCCCTTCTTTCCCCCGTCTTCCTTCTGATTTATTGGATGATTTAACGTGTGCTGCACTTTTTGGAGTAGTAGTTCTTGCTCTTGCAGATTCGTTTAACTTGACCTCTAAGTGATCACGTTCCTCCATTGAGCGCTTAGTTCCCCCATGTTGCAATACAGCCATGAAATGTCCTTCGCCTTTCACCTTATGCGGCCACAGTCTTGCTGTACCTGAGAGTTCTCCGAAGCCAGGAGCGAATGAGCCTGTACCTCCTACCGCTACCACTGAGAACTGTGGATGTTCAGAAATAAACTCCGCTATAATTTCCTCATTTTCTTCTGTAGCAAAGGTACAGGTGGAATAGACAAGTGTACCTCCCGGTGCCAATGCTGTTGCAGCAGAACGTAAAATATCCCGCTGCATGGAAGCATATTTGGCAGGTGTACCTGAATCCCACTGCTTCACCATGTCTTCATCTTTACGGAACATCCCTTCACCAGAGCAGGGAGCATCAATCAAGATCTTGTCAAAAAAAAGCGGGAATGCAGCCGCGATATGATCTGGACTTTCGTTCAAAACAATACCATTACGAACCCCATACAGCTCCAGATTTTTAGCTAGAGCTTTAGTCCGTTCTGGATGAAGATCATTACTAACCAGCAATCCTTCACCTAACAGCTTGGCTGAAATCTGCGTAGATTTCCCCCCAGGGGCGGCACATAAATCAAGTACACGATCACCTGGTTCAATATTAAGCAATTCCACAGGTGCCATCGCACTCGGCTCTTGAATGTAATACAAACCTGCGTGGTAGTGAGGATGTTTACCAGGTCTAACCCCATTCTCTGTATAAAATCCTGTCGGACACCAAGGAATGGGTTCCAGTCCTAAAGTAGAAAGAGCCTTTAAGCTCTCCACGGAAATCTTCAAGGTGTTAACACGGACGCCTCCGTATGGGGTTTCCTTATAAGAATCCGCAAATTGATTATAATCTGTTCCCAGCATGTCCATCATACGCTCGCTGAAAGAACTGGGCAATTGTGCCGCCATGATGCCGTCCTCCTGATAGTATTGCAAAAATTTAGGTGTTTAAAGATTCAAGGAACACCCCTACGGGTGTCCCTTATACAATACTCATATATAGAGGATCTTTTACTTACGATGAAAGGATGTCGGTCTCTGAGGACCACGTCGTTGAGGGTTATTCGGTGTGATAGCTACAGCTGCATTCTCCACTTGGTCCGCTAGACTCGGATCAACAATCTCTATGGTCAGATCGTAATAAGAAAATGGCCGCTCATCATATGATGCTAAGCGCCGAACATAATCTTTCACTTCCTCCACGAGTTTCGCCAGATTAATGCCGAGTGTCGCTGCTGGATATTCCTCCAGTTTGGCAGAAGCACCACTCAGCATAATAGCTGCACCGCGCACATTCTGATTGCGAAAATGGTATAACCCTACCGCTACTTGGAGAAGTGCTTTGTACAAAGGATTTCGTTCCTGGGCAAGCCACAGTTCTTCGAGTACCTCGTGACATTCGAAATAATCCCTGTCACGATTAAAGTACACTAGGTATTCCAAGTACAATGGTTCATAAGCCATCCGGCAAACTATCCTTTTTAGCTGCGGAAAGAAGTCCCCGCACATGATCAAGAAGTTCCTTCATCGCTTCCATATCCTGAACCTGCCATATTTCGTTAAAGCGAGCCTGCGTATCTATAGCCTCATTCACCAAGTGATAGAAATACAATTGATGAATGGCCTTGAGAATCTGAGTGGTCATATTCGAGTTTTCCTCGAATGTCTTCTGTGCTTCCAGAATCTCTTCCCGAATACTGGACATTTCACTGTCGAGGATCGATGCTGCTTCAGCTGCCGTCTTTAGTCGAACACGCATTTCATCGGGTAGACTCTCCCGATATTTATAGTTCAGGGAATGCTCTATGGTAGCCCAGAAATTCATAGCTAGCGTACGAATTTGGATCTCCGCGAGCACAATTTTCTGGCCAAGCGCTGTTTGCACAGGATATTTAATAATCATATGGAAGCTGCGGTAGCCGCTCTCTTTATAATTAGTGATGTAATCCTTCTCATAGAGTACTTCAAGATCCTTACGGGCCCGGATATATTCGGCCACTCTGCGGATATCCTCCACGAATTGGCACATGATCCGAATTCCTGCAATGTCTTCAATCCCCGTCTCCAGATCTTCCATCTTCACATTCAGCCGTTTAGCCTTTTCCAGAATGCTTGACAGCCGCTTTACACGCCCCGTTACGAATTCTATCGGCGTGTATTCCTCTCTTTTCTTCAACTCCGAACGCATTGTTTTGAATTTAACTTTCAATTCTTCCACAGTCTGTTCATATGGAAGCAAAAAAGTTCCCCAGTCCCTGCCGTCCATCGCCTTCGTCCTCCTGTCCTTTCGTCTCCTTCAGTGATGATCAGCGCCCACTGCTTCAGAGATATGACTGAATCCATCCCGCCGTAATAGCTGCCGTAATCCGGCATGCAATTTGCGGTTAACCTCCGGTCCTTCGTAGATGAGAGCTGTATAAATTTCGACCAGACTCGCACCTGCTCTTATCTTGTCATACGCATCCTGACTGGTGAATATGCCGCCTGATCCTATGATCGGCATCTTTCCTTCCGTCTGGCGATAAATACTGCGAATGATCTCCGTTGAGCGGTCCCGCAGCGGTTTGCCGCTTAAGCCCCCCGTCTCATTAGCCTTTTCATGACTAAGTCCATCACGGTTCAATGTAGTATTCGTAGCAATAATACCATCCATACCAGCTTCTGTCAGTGTCTGAACCATAAACTCCAGCTCTTCATCACTTACGTCTGGTGCTATCTTAACCAACAAGCTTTTGGTAATCCCGGTCGCTTTACGCTGAATCTCCATTTCTTCCTTCACTTGAGCCAGCAGGAACGATAATTCACTGCCATGCTGGAGATTGCGAAGACCAGGTGTATTCGGCGAGCTAATATTGACCACAAAAAAATCACCGTACGGATAAAGCGTACGGATGCACTGACGATAGTCTTCATGAGCCGCTTCATTACTAGTTATCTTATTCCGGCCAATATTAACTGCTATAGGAATTCTCCGATTCTTTATTTTCTTCAGACGCTGTGCCATAGCATCAGCCCCTTCATTATTGAAGCCCATTCGATTAATCAGCGCTTCATCCGAAGGAAGACGGAACAAACGAGGGCTATCATTACCTGGTTGACCCTTAGGGGTAACCGTGCCCACTTCCATAAATCCAAACCCGATCGAAGAGAATCCGACTACCGCATCGGCATTTTTATCTAAACCTGCAGCAAGTCCAACTGGCGTCGGGAAATGCGTGCCAAACAGATCAACCGCTAAATCCGCCGTTTCAGGAACTCCGTACATTAAACGTAGCGCCGCGCTTCCACCTGGCACTGATGACGATTTATCCAATCCACCTATGACGAGATGGTGAGCCTTCTCGGGATCAATCTTGAAAAAAATTGGTTTACCAAAATTACGATACAACACCGTTCTCGCTCCTTAAGGGGTACTTCACTAATCCACGTGTCTACCCGTTTCTGTAGGTTTCTTCTTAATTTTAGCCTTTTCTTGAACAAAAGAAAAGTATTTTACAGTGCGAGTATATTGAGTACATAACGTAGAGTATA
This sequence comes from Paenibacillus sp. FSL R5-0914, assembly GCF_038004525.1. NCBI lineage: Bacteria > Bacillati > Bacillota > Bacilli > Caryophanales > Paenibacillaceae > Paenibacillus > Paenibacillus sp. FSL R5-0914. The sequence continues at coordinate 75,147 of NZ_JBBORH010000005.1, read as the reverse complement.
GTAATTTTGTTGTAAACGCATTACAATATAGGTGTAATCAGCGATTAAGAGAGAAAGAAGGTATGCCCAGTATGTCTACTAAACGTAAACCACCAACTTTGCAGCAAAAGAAAGAAGAAGTTAACCGTAAAGCGCTAATGTGGATTGGCGTCAGTTTAACTTTACTAATTCTTCTAATCATCGTTCTGTTTATCGTTGCAGGAAACTAATTCAGCCAGTGGTATACTTTGTGGGGGTTGGTCTGATCATGCTTAGCAGTAGAGCTGAAGCGTTTAGCCGGCACAAGCTGCTTTTCAGGCAGAACCCCTTTACTAATCACTACTGTTGTACCTTTAGGAATCAGCGCGAAGAGCTCCTCCACATCTTCTCGGCCCATTCGAATACATCCAAGGGATTCATCCTTACCAACACTGTCAGGCTCATTCGTACCATGAATAGCATAATTACTGTCCGAAAGCTGAAGCCCTCTGCTGCCGAAATCCCCATCATCTCGACCATTTGGATTGACGACTTTATCTGTAATCACGAAATTCCCCTCTGGTGTCTTATCTCCGCCAAGTCCTACCGCATAATTTCGTAGAATAATAGAACCGCTGACTACCGCCAACCGATGATTTTGTTTATCCACAACGACCCTCAGCGGCTGATCAAAAAAAGGAACGTCACTCGCAACACTTCCACTCACACTTAATGCTGTCGGTATAGTCCTCACACCATCGTTAGATGAGCTTGAAGGCTCCGCTATGTCTTCTGTTCCCGGTGCCATCTTGTTCTTAGCCACCGCTTTAAGAGGGCTGAATTCCCGCTTCATGACGGTTGTCGTCCCGCCTATCCAGTTCTCAGGAAAAGATCCCGTCAAATCCGCTAATGTATCTGGAAGCTTCCCTTTAGCATCTTGATAAGCCCGAATTGCACTCCATAGTGTGGCAAGCTCCTCTTGGTCACCCTGCCATTCTGCTCCATCCTTGGCGAGTTGCCCTTGCTCTGGCGGCTCACATGCACATTCCTTAGGATCGTAAGACTGATATACCAGCCGTCCCTTTCCATTCTTTTGCAGTGTGAAATTTAGCGGAAGCTTTTCTTTCCAGAGCAGCCATTTCCCCTCTCGCTCCATCCCTAACGCAGCAGCTTCAAAAGGTTCTTTACGCATTAGCATTTTCGCCATTAACTTTCCTTGCGAAGCCTCAGTTGCATTTTCTTGCGCTGTATACATCACTTTTTTCGCCTCAATAACTGGCTCTTGGACGGAGTCTTTTGGATCTGGCAGATCTTTGACTTCTGGAGCTGCCGTGTCTTGAAGGACTTCTTGTTCTTCAGTAACACCAATACCCGGAGCCACTGCTGAAGGTACCATTAAAAGTATAAGAAGCATTAGCGCCAGTGATATGTATCTCAATCTTTGTTGGCCGCGCTCACGCTGGCGACTCGCTTGCAGCAATCCATCTTCGTATTCGCGCAGCATTTCAGCAGGTACTTTACTATGCTCGAAAGCCTCATACACTTCACCAGCCTGATTGAAGCAATAATTAGCTTTTCCATGTTGACCGTTCTTATAGTATTCCTTCCCCAGCAAGTACCATGCCATTTTGTTATCAGGGTGCATCTGTACATATGCTTTGAGGTGCTGTGAGTTCTTCATCGGAACCTCCGAGAGTTTATAATTCCTACTTTATTAATATCGGTCAGACACAGCAAAAAAGACATCCCTAACCGAACAAAATGTTCGCAGAAGATGTCTTTATCTGGTGTCGCACGTTACTCTTTATCGAGTAATTAACCTTCTTTGTTAAAAGGTTCGTCCGCAATTTTAATGGAGTCGGTTGGGCAACCATCACAGGAATCTTGGAGATCATCAAACAAATCGTCCGGAATCGCTGTCACACCGCAGTTTCTGTCATTTTCGTAAATAACTTCTGCCAAACCTTCATCATCGTAATCAAAAATATCAGGAGCCGTTGCGCCACATGCACCACAAGCGATACAAGTGTCTTTTTCGACCCAAGTGTACTTAGCCATTTTTTTCTCTGCCTCCCGTTAAGCAATGCTGCGCTGTTGAACCAGCGTCTTATTTTTCTCATATTAATATAAAAAGAATACAATTTCAATTGATTTTCAATACGTTTGCATTTCTGACGCATTCTATAGTATCAATTTCGACACGTTTTATCAATCTTTATCTGACTCAACAGACAACAGATTATCCTTTTGCAGTGAGGTGCCTCGTTCCTTATGATTACGTAGCCTTGCAGAATGGGTGTCACTTAACATCCCAGCGGTCAAAACTGCATTTTCACCAAACTTATTGCGAAGCATATCCATGGCCTTGGTCAGTGACTCTTTCTTAGGCTGCTGTTCGTAATCGAACAAATCCAGCTGAATTGCAGAATCCTCTTTAGCGATCAATCCTTGCAAGGTCACACCAAGCAGTCGAACGGGCTTCTCACCATTCCAATGTCGAACATAAAGATCACAGACAGACTTGTAGATATCTTCTCCACTCTCTGAAGGCGCCTCAAGCTGCCGCGAACGAGTAATGGTCTTCATATCCGGTGTCCGAATGGTAAGCTGCACACCTGAAGCCACAAGCCCTTGCTTTCGCAAGCGCCGCGCTACCTGATCACTTAGATTCAGCAAAATGGGGCGTACCTCAGCAAGGCCAATAACATCCCGCGGCAGTGTAGTGGTGTGTCCGATCGACTTACTTTGCTCTCGCTCAGGATTTACTATCCCATGATCGATGCCGTTCCCTGCACGCTTTAGCCATGAGCCCATAACTCCAAAATTCTCAACCAGCATTTTCTCATCAGACGCCGCTAATTGACCAATGCTGTAAATTCCCAGCTTACGGAGCTTCTCTGCCGTTTTTCCACCGATACCGAACATTTCATTACATGGCTTATCCCATAAAATCTTAGGTACATCCCGCAGCCGCAGCACCGAAATACCATTTGGCTTTTTTAAATCCGAAGCCATCTTCGCCAGGAGCTTATTTGGAGCAATACCAATGGAGCATGGCAAGCCCAATTCTTCCATTATACGGCGCTGAATAGTTTCCGCAATTTCCATAGGCGTACCGAATTGTCGAGAGCCAGTTATATCTAAGTAACATTCATCTATCGACACTGCTTCCAGTAATGGTGTATAGCTATAAGCAATCTGCATAAACGCATTAGAATATTTGCGGTATAAATGGAAGTCCGGCTTAATAACGATAAGCGATGGACAAATACGAAGCGCCTTCTGAACCTGCATACCCGTCGAGATCCCCAATCTGCGGGCGACATACGAACAAGTAACAATAATCCCTTTCCGTAATTCAACGCTACCCGCAACCGCAGTAGCCTTACCTCTGAATTGGTCAGGATCCTCTGCCTCATGTACCGAGCAATAAAAAGCATTCATATCCACATGCAGGATAACCCTGCCACTCGTTGGATAATACTGATCAACATTCTGCACAATATCTACCTTCTTATCCTCAGGGTCTCTATTGTCCAATTTAGAATACCTCTCCGCTGCGGTTAGGTCAACTTAAGAGGCTGTAAAGTTCTTTGTTACATTCCCGCGTAAAAATGCTATAATGTATAAATTCATTTCCCTTGCCAATGCTTCCGATGTGAGTTTTGCACGAAGTGAATCCGGAAGACGAAGCTTACAAAACTTTTAGGAGGACACTCATGTCTAAGTCCATCTCCATCTTCGATACTACATTACGCGACGGCACCCAAGGTGAAGGCATCAGTCTGTCGGCTGACGACAAGCTGAAGATTGCCAAGAAGCTCGATGATCTGGGTGTGCACTATATTGAAGGTGGCATCCCGGGAAGCAACAATAAAGACATTGAATTTTTTAAAAGAGTCAAGGAGCTTCATCTGAACGCCAAAATCACAGCGTTCGGCAGCACACGGCGGAAGAATTCCTTGGCCGAAAACGATGACAATTTAAAACGTATGATTGATGCAGGAGTTCCTGCTGCTACACTCGTCGGAAAATCTTGGGATTTTCATGTACACACTGCATTACAGACTACGCTTGAGGAGAATCTCGCCATGATTGGCGACTCCATATCCTACTTGAAACGCAAAGGCCTTGAAGTAATTTTTGATGCCGAGCATTTCTTTGATGGATACAAGAACAATCCTGAATATGCAGCAGCCGTTCTGTCCAAAGCCCAGGAAGCCGGAGCAGATTGGCTTGTAATGTGCGATACCAACGGTGGAACATTGCCTTTTGAAATTCATGAGATTGTTACCGCTCTGGCTGGGCAGCTACCTGGAGCAAATCTTGGAATTCACACTCACAATGACTGTGAGCTGGCGGTAGCTAATACACTTAGCGCCATCGGTGCTGGAGCACGGCAAGTTCAAGGTACCATTAATGGTTACGGCGAACGATGCGGCAATGCCAACCTATGTTCCATCATCCCTACCCTTCAGCTCAAAATGGGATACCACTGTATTCCTGGTGATTCTTTACCGCAGCTTACGAACACAGCACGCTATATTAGTGAAGTTGCCAATGTTAATCTGCCGGTAAATCAACCTTATGTCGGAAATGCAGCTTTCGCACACAAAGGTGGAATCCATGTCTCCGCCATCATGCGTGATTCACGGACCTATGAGCACATCGCTCCTGAGCTTGTCGGGAATAAACAACGTGTGCTGGTCTCTGAACTGGCTGGACAGAGCAATGTGCTCTCCAAGGCGCAAGATATGGGTTTGAATTTGGATCCAAGCAGCGAGCAAGCTCGCCGGGTGATCGAGAAGATCAAAATGATGGAGCATCAGGGGTATCAATTCGAAGGTGCTGATGCCTCGCTGGAGCTATTGCTTCGGGAAGCTACCGGCGAGATGAATGAAACCTTTACCTTTGAATCCTTCAAGATGTTAGTCGAAAAAACCGCAGAGCATCCAGTTGTATCTGAAGCCTTCGTTAAACTGAAGGTTGGCAATGAGAACCTTTATACCGCTGCTGAAGGTAACGGTCCGGTCAATGCACTCGACAACGCTCTTCGTAAAGCGCTGCAGACCTACTTCCCGCAATTGAAGGAAATGCATCTATCAGACTATAAAGTCCGTGTTATAGATGAACAGGATCAGACTGCTGCGAAAGTACGGGTATTGATTGAATCCAAGAACTTCACAGACACTTGGAGTACGGTAGGCGTCTCCAGTAACGTCATTGAAGCCAGCTGGGAAGCGCTTGTTGACAGTATGCGCTACGCACTTCTGAATCAACTCTCGCTGGAAAATGAACAGTCTGGAAGTACTGAACCTAGAGGCCTGGTAAATCATTAATTCATACCTTTCATAAGCATTCATATGACGAAGAACCCCCTTCAACAGTTTAACTGTAATGAAGGGGGCCTTTTATAATTCTTTGGTGTAGATCCTTTATGATTCGGTAAGCTTGATAATTTTTTTCTCCAGCTCTTCCGGACTAAGAATGCCCAGAATAATCTCTGAGATCACTCCATTCTTGTCAATAAGCACGTTGGTAGGAAATACTGCCCCGTTATATTTGCTGTACACCTCATCTTTCACATCAAACATAACCGGGAACACAAGACCGTATTTCTTAATAAAACGTTCTGCATTGGGTTTATAATCCTGACTACTCACATTAATACCGTAAATATCTAGAACATCCTTATACTTAGTGGCCATGGTGTTAAGCTCCGGAGCTTCCTCCTTGCAGGGATCACACCATGAAGCCCAGAAATTAACGAGGACTGCCTTCTCTCGCGGCCCGTCAACTACATATGTAGTCCCATCCGTTCCTTGGAGTGAAAATGAGGGAGCGAGCAGTCCAGCCTTAGGTCCTATTTTCATTGGCGGCTCATCTTGTTGTCCAAAAACAGCGGTAGCCTTCGGCTCACGATTATGCCACACCGCAAACACAGCTACACATACAATAAGAATCACTATCGTGATATTCAATTTATTTACTGCTTTCATAGGGATCTGTTCCTTTTCGAATGGAATAGTTTTCTACTATTGTACCCTCATTAACTTCAATTTCAAACCATCCATTTTTTAGACAAAAAGAAAAATAAAAAGAGGGTATCGTCAGCGACGAAACCCTAATGAAGAGAGAGGGGTGAACAAATGGCAGCATTACAGGGAAATGTCCAGCCTATAAGACTGAAATATTCCGTACAGCAAGCACTGGGGAAGCACTTGCTGTCCAGTTACCCGCATGAAGCATGCGGAGTCCTGCTGGGTGCTGCCGCAGCGGGTGGCATGCTCATCGATACTTACGTACCTATGCGCAACGTAGCGCCAGACCCGCTGCACACATTCACTCCCCACCCTGAAGAATGGATTCATGTTCTTTACAATGAGCCGACACTCATCGGTTTATTTCATTCCCACCCAAATTCAGAACCTATACCTTCGGTTGCCGATTATAAAGGATTAGCAGCACTTGGACCTGAATTTAAGGTCTACCTTATTGGTTCTCCCAGACCTGAAGATAGCTGCTCTCCATTTCTGAATGGATTTTATATTGAGCGGTATTCAAATGAACAAGGAACATCTTTCCCTTTCCCTGAACTATCTCAAGCCCCGCTTCACGTTCTACTTAAATAAGCATATAAATCGCCTAAGGTATCTACTTGGCCCCGCTCCGAAATTTCGCGAAGATAAGCCACCCACAGCCGGGCTGTCATTTTGGCATCCTCTAATGCATTGTGACGTCCATGAATCGGAATTTCATGGACAAATAACAGTTCATCGAGTGTATAGTTATTTCGCTGCGGCTCAAGCCAACGTGCAAGCATCATCGTGTCCAGCACCCGGTGTGTAAGCTGAACTTTAGAAGTTCTCCATAGCGCGGCATTGAGAAAAGCTTTATCATGCGAGCTTGCATGTGCCACTAGCACATTTTGCCCCACAAAGGACATGAAATTATGAAGGCCATCAATTAAGGAAGGGGCGGATTGTGTCATTTCTTCCGTTATCCCTGTTAACCTCGTAATATCTTCTGGAATTGCCGTCTGACAATTCACCAAGGTGTAAAAGCATTCATCTTCCTTAATTTCCTCTCCAACAACCTTAATTGCACCAAACGACATAATTTCATCTCCATGCTGATGAGAAAATCCCGTCGTCTCTAAATCAAATATAACCGTCTCCAGTTCAGACAGCGGAGTACGCAGCACCTCAGGACGACGCTTCTCACGCATGAGAGATCGGATGTAGGCCATTTGCTGCGCAGTCTGATGAGCAGTTTCTCCCCCTCTCATCGAAGCGATTGCCGACGGCATTCCACCTTGTCTCAGGTTGTTCCAGAATCCTCCATTCTTGCTTGGCTCCCTCATGTTCGCCACCTTTCCGCTGAGCGGAGCTGACGCTGCAACGCCCGATGAAGGCGTCTAACAAGCAGCAGGCTTTCACGCAGCTCAGACAATAGCTGCTTATTCTTCAGTTCACTCTCAGCAATATAATCACTGCTGATTAACAAGCCATTCTGGACACTAAATGGCGTGTTCACTCGCATCCGCATCGCCAATAAGAAAGCTCGCCGAATATCATCCAGATGTTGATATTTGTGAAGTCTTTCAAGCTCTTCAATTCGCTCTAAGGTCGAGCTAGCTCTAATATGATGCAATAACGATAAGCGTCTAACAATGTTCACTACCGGTATATAGACTCCATACTTAATGTCAAATCCACCTGCATAATCCCCAAAGCGCTCTGTTAACACCTGTCCCAGCAGATTTAAAGTCGCTTTATGGCGGACTGTATTGCGAAGAACAGCCACAGACAACTCCTCATTGTCAATAAAACCCTCATAGAAAGCCTCTTGCCACAATGCTGATAACTCCGTACTTCCCGCAACATGACGCATATCTGAAGAAATGATAAGATACCGAATTGGCTCCCATTCCAACTGGGTTCTCCATTCCTTCAGCTGCTCCTTCCATTCCGATAACGTCTTCCTCCACATCCCTTGGGAGCACATTACCTTGCCTGCACATTTCTCATATCCCACTTCTTCAAGCAGATCGGATAACATCATTCCAAAAAAATCAAAGTATCTATTCTTCTCCCCATCCGGTTCACCCTCAACGATCAAACCATTATCCTGATCGCTCCACAGTGTAGCTTCCTGCCTTCCACTACTGCCAAACACAATAAATGAATAAGCACAGGGAGGCGGGCCATAGCCCGCCTCTTTCATCTGCGCCTCACATATTAGTACTGCAGTCTCTGCAATAAGATCATGCATTGTATTCACACGAAACATCCATTCCTCAATCGGAATTACATTCAACTGTTCCAGTAGAATACTTTGGCAGGCAATTCGCCTCTCCCTAAGTTCCTGTGGCGAACCGGCTAAAACGATGGTACTAAAGCTTTCTTCATCATACCCGTCTGTTAACTCCATCGAAGCCACACGGTCCGCCTCCCTATCTGAGGATTCATATTATTGTTTAAGGGTTTTGGATTCCGATTCTGCAATTAATTTCATTTGTTCAGGGTATCCGTAAGTACCATGCTCACTGATATCTAGGCCCATCAATTCTTCTTCTTCCGTAACACGAAGTCCTGTTGTTACCTTCATTACATATAAGATAATGAATGAAAGCACGGCTACGAAAGCAAATGTTCCTACTACCCCAAGCACTTGAACACCCAGCTGGTGGAAACCTCCACCGTAGAACAATCCGGCTTCCCCTACCAAAGCACCTTTAGTAATAAGATCCGGTGCAGCGAATAGACCCGTGGAAACCGCGCCCCACATTCCCGCAATACCATGTACCGAGAAAGCATAGATTGGATCATCAAGTCCTGCACGTTCCAGCCATTGGGAAGTCATGAATGTGAACGCACCCGCTACTAAACCAATAATGATTGCCGCCCATGGTTCAACGTAAGCACATGCACCAGTGATCGCAACCAATGCAGCTAGAACACCATTCAGCATTGCTGGAATATCAGATTTACCAAAATACAACCAAGAAGCAATTAATGCCGCCAAACCGCCTGCTGCTGCTGCGATATTAGTGGTTAATGCTACGTGACCGAAGAAACCTCCCATTGGGGACAAAGCACTACCTGGATTGAATCCGAACCAACCAAACCAGAGGATAATCACACCGAGTACAGTAAATACTTGGTTATGACCTGGAATAATAACAGGTTTACCTTCTTTATTAAACTTACCAAGTCGTGGCTTAAGTAATATGGTTGCTACTACCGCTGCAGTGGCACCAGTAAGATGGACAACCGTAGAACCTGCATAATCTTGCATTCCCAGCTCAGCCAACCAGCCGCCGCCCCATACCCAGTGTGCTACGACAGGATAAATTACAATTGAGAATAAAATTCCGAATATAATGTACACACTGATCTTTGCACGTTCTGCCATGCCTCCAGATACGATAGCTAAGGAAACTGCTGCAAACGCCATTTGGAACAAGAATTTAACATTTAAAGTAACATCAGAAAATGCAAGTGATTCAAATGAAGATGCTGTTGAATCTCCGCCATACAAGAAGCCTGTAGTACCGAAGAAGCCGTTACCGTTACCGAAGCCAAGTCCAAAGCCAACGGCCCAGAAACATACACTCGCAATGGCTAGTGTCAGTACCGTCTTACCGGCTACGTGACCTGCATTCTTCATTCGAACTGATCCTGCTTCAAGCATCGCGAACCCTGCTTGCATAAAGAAAACTAAGATGAATGCCAGGAAGGTAAACGCGGTATCCAATCCGACCTGCAAATCTGCATTTGTTGGACCGTCCGCCGCAAAAGCACTTACCGGATAAACCATCAGCGTAATCATGGCCAGTAACATCATCAACCATTTCTTTTTCATTTTTACCCCACTCCCCAATGTTATATTTTCTAACAAAGCGTGAAACTCTTAATGTCATTATAATCAGAAGTCAGGTAAATTGACAAGACTATTTTTGGTAATGTTTTTATTTTATTTTCACCAAACTCACAAATTCTCCATAGTACACTTGGACTATCTCAGTATTTTAGGCCCATACAGCTATGAATTCATTGAAATAACTACGTAAAGATCCGCTCTAATATTACTTTTTTATCGAATTATCCTTATTAATTCTCCAATAAACATAACATTAAATGTCATGTTTATAGTTAGGATTTATTAATGAGCATAATCGGTTCAAATTTGATATCACATGGAGTTTGAGTGTATTGTATATAAACAACGCATTTCATTTCATGAATTAACCTCTCTTTAATGCATATACTTTATGAAAGTATGACGTTTGACTGTATGGTTTCCAGTTTGTTATCATTACAGATAGCATAATAGAAACCACCAATATAGGAGACGACTATCCTTTATGGACAGTCGAATTCGATTAGTGAGGCGAGGTAGCATGGGGATATGATTCTATATCGAATTGGAGAATTAGCTAAGGCTGCTCACATCAGTGAGCGCACCATTGATTATTACACGAAATTGGGGTTAATCTCCCCAGAGTCAAGAAGCACCAAAAATTACCGACTTTACAGTCATGAAACCTTGGTCGACTTAGAACGTATTAATCAATTAAAGCATGACAAGTATTCATTGGAAGAAATCAAATCCATGATGAGCAAATGGAGCGAGGCTACTCCTGAAACTGACGTATCCGATAAATTAGTCGAGCTTGAGCAGCATATGCAACGACTAGAACGTGAAGTAAAGGCACTTGAACCCATTATAAGCGGTCTGAAGCCGGGACAGGCCAGACGCGCGCTCTCTAACTTACTCCCACAAGGAGTGGCCTGCATGGAGGCGATTCGGCTTCTATTGCTTACGCAAGGACCGCCAATGTAAATACCATATTTACAATACAGTGGAGGAATGCAGCTATGGGAATGTATCTATTAGTAATTATCGCTTTTATTTTTTCATTATGGGCCCAGTTCAGAGTTAAAGGGACATTCAGCAAATGGTCCAAGGTGGCCAACTTAAACGGTCTGACAGGATATGAAGCAGCTAGACGCATGCTCGACGCAAATGGACTTCACGATGTTCCGATTGAGCCTGTAAGAGGTACGCTTTCTGACCACTATGATCCGATTCACAGAGTTGTACGCTTATCAGAGCCTGTTTATTATGAGAGTTCTATCGCAGCAGTCTCAGTCGCTTGTCACGAAGTGGGTCACGCCATTCAGCATAAAGTAAGTTATCCTATGTTAACACTACGTCACCGGATGTTCCCAGTAGTTAATTTTGCATCAGGTATAGCACCATTCATGCTTATGGCAGGATTTATATTCGGTTACTTTAATCTTGTAGGCCTTGGTATCATTTTCTTCTCGGCCGCTGTTGCCTTCCAGCTTGTGACACTCCCAGTTGAGTTCAATGCCAGCAACCGGGCACGTCAAGTCATGGTAGAGCAAGGCTACATTCGTAACGAAGAGGAACGCGGAGTAGCCAAAGTCCTAAACGCAGCTGCATTAACGTACGTTGCCGCCGCGCTAGTCTCCTTACTCGAACTGCTTCGTTTGATTACTGTCTTTTTAGGTAACCGCGACTAATACAAAAATACAGCACAAAAAGAAACCCCGGAAGGCTAAGAGCCAACCGGGGTATTATTTTGCCTCGCTTTAAAATAGGATATCAAAAAAGTCCGAAACGAACGTGCAACCAGCGGCAACTTACTATCTGTTCGGTAAATCAAACCAACCGTCCTCGTCACAGCAGGCTCCACAACCCTTACCTGAGCTGGCTGGAGAGGATTCGTCTGATAGAACGCCATCTCCGGCAGAAGGCTTACACCCATCCCTGCCGCCACTAAACCACGTATGGTATCAGTCTCCCCACCTTCGAATGCAATCTGTGGTTGAAATCCCGCCTGCAAGCACGCTTGCCAAACGATCGGTCTCAAAGAATAACCTTGACTGAATAGAACAAACTTTTCATTTTGAAGCTGTTCCAGTCGGATCTCAGATTCTCCTGCCAGCTGATGATTCTGAGGAAGTATTGCAAATAACTCTTCAGTCATAACAATATCTCCAGAGACATGCTCATCATTTTCCGGAAAAGGCGAAATAAACGTTAAATCCACCTCTCCAGATAATACGTCCTTTATCAGCGAAGGGTAAGAGCCCTGCTTAAAGCGAAACTTAACATGGGGATAGTGCTGGCGGAATTCTGCAACGATAGTCGGGATAAGATGCGTTCCAAGACTGTGAGGAAACCCTATACGAATCTCTCCACGTTCCGGATCTAGAAATTCATGCACTTCATTTACCGAATGTTCCAATTCCTTAAGAATACTATCCACCCGCTTGCAAAAGAGCTGTCCAACCGGCGTAAGCTGCAAATTACGCCCTTTTTGCATGAACAAGTCAACCCCAAGCTCTTGCTCCAATTGATGAATCTGACGGCTTACCGCAGACTGCGCTACATGAAGTTCCTCCGCCGCTCTTGTTACATGTTCTTTTTGGGCTACCTTTAGAAAATATTGCAGCTGTCTTAGCTCCACTCCATCATCGCCCCTGTCTTAGGCTTTTTTTAAATATACGAATAATAAGTCCATATAGGAAAAAGCCAGAAACCAAGCCTCCGATATGCGCAACCCAATTCACATTTGGTGTTGCAAACGACATAATGATCCCGATTACAAGCAAACCGTATAACGTCTTTCGCGAGCCTTCGTCCATCATCGCCCGTTGAATAACAGCAATGTATAAAAATGCGCCATAGACGGCGTAGATTGCTCCAGAAGCACCTACCGAGACCGTACCTACCTCTAATACTGAGCGACTGCTGATTGCAATCGTTAGAAAATTCGCAAGAACTCCACCTACCACATAAAGAATTGCATATCGCCACCAGCCAAGCAGGCGCTCCAGAGGCGGTGCAAATACCAGTAGAGCGAAGCTATTAAAGAATAGATGGGAAAACCCATTATGTAAAAAAATAGCCGCCACATAACGCCACAGTTCCTCTTTATACGGGCTAACATCAACTATAGCACCAAAATCAACAAGTGTTTGTATATTGGTGGATCCACCATTGAACGCCATGAGCATAAACATAATCACATTAGCTACAATGAGAAGACATGTTACTGGGTAATACCGGAGATAACTTTTCCAATTTTCATACCGAATAAATATCATTACACCCATCCCTTTACATTTATATCTTGCTCTGTTGGACATCTCCCTGTAAATAAGATTATAATTTATTGTGGCAGTAAGAGCCAATATTACAATTCGAGGAGGAAAACAAGGATATGACGCAAGAAAGAACAGGCGTAGCTACTTTCAAAAGCAGCCCCATCACTCTCGTAGGACCCAAGCTTACAGCTGGTGATCCCGCTCCTGATTTTGTTCTAAGTAAGAATCTACTGGAAGAAGTGTCTCTTAGTGATTATGCCGGTAAAATCAAGCTGATCAGTGTTGTACCTTCTCTAGATACTGGTGTATGTGATGCACAGACCCGCCGGTTCAATAGCGAAGCTGCAGAGCTAGGTGACGATGTAGTTATCCTCACGGTAAGTATGGACCTACCATTTGCTCAAGCCCGCTGGTGTGGCGCTGCAGGGATCGATCGCGTAATCACTCTATCCGATCACAAAGCAGCCTCATTCGGACAAGCTTATGGCGTACTAATCAAAGAATTCCGGTTAGATATGCGTTCTATTTTTGTACTAGACAAGAACAACACACTCACCTATGTTGAATATTTGAGTGAAATGACTGAGCACCCTAATTACGAAGATGCTATAGCTGCTGTGAAGAGCTTGCTCTAATTCTCTAGAACAGCAAGTTAGCGGCCATTTTCGACAATACTTACTTATCACTGCAAGCATAAATGCCTTTGTCGTCCTTACAAGGGCGACAAAGTGTTTATGCGAGAAATATAAGACATAAAGTATAGGTGTAGAACTTATACTTTCTTATATTTTGAAAAAAGCGGAAGAAGGTCCATCCTTCTCCCGCTTTTTTTTGTAATAGAAAGATTTATCGATAATATCCAGAGCAGTCAACATTTGCGTAAACGCATTCATACAATCCCTAAGTAAGAAGGTTTAGTAAGAATCTCTGAAAATTAGTCTGCTTTGTATTTTCCTAATTTTTTGTCCAAGGACGCATATAACCGCTGAATGACACGGTAATTAGCACCCAAATCACCTAGCGAACCTCTTGATGCAGAGTACATATCTACGCCACAACGTACAGGTGTGGTATTGAGCACAGAGACAGTAATGTCCAGTGTACGGCCGAATGCCGTTCTCTTCTCCAGAGTGATCTCACCTACTGACTCCACTTCATGAAGCACCTTGAATCCAGGAATCTTCTTAAGCGTTGATGAAACTTCCTCCCAAGCTTTGTCTTTCGTTAGATTGTAATAACGCGTTTTTAATGTCGGATCTTTTGCGCGGTCGCTTGTTCCATCATGACTACGGAATAAACCGACCAAGGTTCTTTTTAACGACAAAATTCTTCCCCCTCTACAAATCCCAAGTTCATTATTCTAAGTGTAACACTCTTGTCTCAGGAACAAAAGGGTATTACTCACTTTCTCCTTGTTCCAGACACACAAAAAAGCGCCCGTTCCCAACTTTCACGGGATACAGGGCGCTTTGGCCTAAACAATAGAAAACCCGCTTATGCCGTCCGGCTACAGTGTCTTCTGAACCTGCTAGAGCAGGTGGGTGATCGCAGAAAACGTTTTTGAATTCCCCAAGTCATATAGACAGGGCTGTTCAGCTGCGCTTCGTGTAGATCTCCCAAGACATTATCATTGGTTCAAAACAACGAGCAACCGTAACGAACATCGCAGGATTTGTTATTATTATATTGCGTTTTAACGAAAAAGTAAACCTGTATGCGCTTTATTTTACACTGGAATTAAATTACTGACGATTTCCAATGCTTAATACTCGTCTTTGTTAAATACGTTTTACATCTTTATCCTCAACATCGTCTTCAAAATCATCATCGTCATCGTCGTCATCCTCTTGATTGTTCAAAGCAGCTTCTCGCTCTTCTTCCTCTTTCAGTTTCTTCTGCTCCACCTGCAGTTGCAGTTTATTATAGGTAGCATAGAAGTTAAAGAAAGCAGCCATCGCAATCAACGTTGGAATACAGATGAAATACAGTGCTGGATATCTAAGACCAATATAAGCTAGCACTGCAGCTGCAATCAAAGTTGAGAACACGCGAATTGGACGTGCTATAGTCAGCAATATTGAGTTAGTCATCACTTGTTTAAAGCTCATTTGATAATGAACGACAATAGAAAAGAAGTTAAACATGGACACCGATAAAATAATCATGAGCACTAACATCAAAATACCAACAATTCTGAAGTTAGGCATTTGTGTCATGTAAACCGTTACATCGACGTACATAATAACGAACATCAATGTGTAGATAATTCCACCGAGCATACTTTTTAAATAATTCTCTTTATACCCCTGAAAAAACGTACGAAAAGTTCCTACATCCGTGTTCCCCATAACCCATTTGCGCACAACGGTAAATAAAGCCGCCGAAGCAGGAAATACTGTAAATGGCGCCAGAATCCCCATAGCCCAGTTCAATGTGAGCTGCTCATTTACTCCACCTGAGCTTGTCCCAAGCATCATCAATTTCATCAATCCAAAAAATAAAAACGGGGCGGAACATAGTGCCCATAAGATATTACTAGCTGCGATACGTGTAATCCATTCTGTGATGCGGTATAAACCACCCATTGCTCCTTTAAACTCCAATTCCCTTCCTCCTCTGTCTCTTGCATACTGCTTATCTTAACTATACCTCATTTGACCTACTCTTTTCCATAGCCCAACTTTCTGAATTCTAGGTCATCGTCTATACATTAAGTCTATAAAGTCCATATATTGGGATTGTGACCATAAGAATTTCCAAAATCACCACATTCTAAAGGAGGTTATTATATGTCCTCACCTGTTGGCTACGGCGGCTGGACTTCCACTGGTACGATCCTCGTATTGTTTATCCTGCTAGTTATCATCACTCGTACTTTCATTTAAATAAGCTGCTAATTCAATAAACACCCTTATATTTCAGCAAAAAGAAGACGAGAACCGCTATTCGGCATCTCGTCTTCTTTGTATTTTGATAAATCATCACCCGCGGGTTCTGATCAAGTATTAATTATCGAAATCTTCGCGTTTTGCTGGACGCGTGCTTGTGCTGCTTGGGCGAGTAGATGGTTTGCGGTCCGCACTGCGGTTCGCTCCACCATCACGGCTAGCTGCTCCATCACGGTTGCCTTTATAGCCACCGCCATAACCGCCACTGCCACTACCATAGTTACTACCACCGCTGCTGTAGCCACCACGACTTCCGCCACCGTTGTTGTCACGGTTTCCACGGTATCCACCAGTGCTGCCACCGGAAGTACCACGGTTACCACCGTAACCACCATTAGGTTTGCGGCCACTGCGAATGTCGTTCTTACCACCACGACGTTTAGCACGGATTGGATCTTCAGGAGTCAATTCAATTGCAGAATCCTTCTTATCACCAGTCAGAAGCTTCATTGCAGCTGACAGCAATTGAACGGAATCATATTGCTCAAGCAATTGAATAGAAATACCTTTGTACTCATTCAATTCACCGTTCTCAACCATTTCAAGCAAACGTTCTGCTGTTACGCGTTGTTTACCTTCAATAGCCTCAGCCATAGTTGGCAATGGTTTACGAGTAATACGGTGACGAGTAACGCGTTCGATCAAATGCAGGTGATCCATTTCGCGTGGAGTAACGAAAGACCAAGCTGTACCTTCTTTACCAGCGCGACCAGTACGACCGATACGGTGTACATAGCTTTCTGGATCTTGCGGCAAGTCAAAGTTAATTACATGAGTAACGCCGGATACGTCCAAACCACGAGCCGCTACGTCAGTAGCTACCAGAACATCAATGCTGCCATCACGGAATTTACGCATTACAGCATCACGTTGGTTCTGAGACAGGTCACCATGTAATCCATCAGCAGAGTATCCACGTTTTTGCAAAGCTTCTGCAAGCTCATCAACCCGGCGCTTCGTGCGTCCGAACACGATTGCAAGCTCAGGTGATTCCATATCAATCAAACGACTAAGCGCTTCGAACTTTTGACGTTCAGGTACTTCAACATATGCTTGATCAATCAGCGGAGCACTGATTTGTTTCGGAATAACGGAGACGTGTTGCGGGTTGTTCAGGAATTGCTGTGCAAGACGTTGAATGTTTGGAGGCATTGTAGCCGAGAACAACATAGTTTGACGTTCTTCAGGAACGAGCTTGAGGATTGTCTGAATATCTTCCATAAAGCCCATATCCAGCATTTCATCTGCTTCATCCAATACAACAGTTTGAACATCATCCAAACGAATGGTTTTACGGTTGATATGGTCAAGCAAACGTCCAGGTGTACCAATAATAATTTGTGGTTTCTTCTTAAGACCACGGATTTGGCGACCAATATCTTGTCCGCCATAAATTGCCAACGAACGAAGACCTTTAAAACGGCTTAGCTTACCGATTTCTTCTGATACTTGAATGGCCAACTCACGTGTTGGTGCCATAATAAGTGCCAGAATTTTTTCGTCTTCGCGATTAATCTTCGAAATGAGGGGGATACCAAAAGCAGCAGTCTTACCTGTACCAGTCTGTGCTTGACCGATCAGATCCGACCCAGTCAATGCCAATGGAATTGACTGCTCCTGTATCGGTGTTGCCTCCTCAAATCCTAACTCTGTGATTGCTTGTAGCACTTTTGGCTCCAAGCCAAATTCTGCGAATGTTTTCAAATTATTCATGCTCCTTCTATACAGTGGACATTCCACATGCTTGTCTGTATTCTTAAGTAGCGGTAAACACATTTATATGCTGTCCAATCATGCTCTTTTTTCTGCATGATATAGCGCTTTTGGGACGAAAAGCCTCCCTTTCATCAGGTACTTCATTGTACCTGAGCAACTGTAGCTTTACATCCGATGCAATGCAAAAATACCATTGTAACGTCCTACTCAAGAATATCCTGTACATTATATCACAACTCTAAGTAGGAATACCAGTGGGTTCCTTTCTTTTCATTGCATACATGGTTTATTTTTAAATTTATTTATAGAGGTGGATTTGCTTGTTAAGACAGATTTGGAATTGTATTGCAGTTATTTTTGGGGCAGCGTTGATCGCCAGTGGATTTAATCTTTTTCTAATCCCTCATCGCTTACTCAGCGGAGGAGTATCCGGGCTTTCGATGTTAGTGGGTTACTTTACACCACTAAACATAAGCCTCTTGTACTTTCTCTTTAATATTCCATTGCTTGTAGCTGGTTGGTTCCAGCTAGGCCGGAGATTTATTATGCTAAGCATGTTATCCGTTGTGGCAACAACCTGGTTCTTGACGATCATTCCCGAATATTTGGTAGCTACTGATATGCTGCTTTCTTCTGTATTTGGTGGAGTGCTGGTCGGTATTGGCTGTGGCTTCAGCTTCCGTGCAGGTGGTTCATCCGGAGGTTTTGATATCCTGGGATCCATCATCACTAAATTCCGCGATTTCCCAGTTGGAAACGTGGTGGTTAGCTTAAACGGACTCGTTATTCTTGCCGCGGCATATTTTGATAACAACTGGAACTTGGCTCTTGCATCGATGGTATCTATATACGTAACTGGTAAGGTACTGGACATGATTCACATCAGCCATTTAAAGGTAACCGTATATATAGTAACAAATCGTACAGATGAGCTCCTTCAGCACTTAATGGGGCTTCAACGCGGTGTCACAAAGATTAAAACAGAAGGCGCTTATTCTCATGTTGAAAAGGACATGCTAATGACAGTAACAACCCGCTACGAACTTGCTGAACTGCAACGTATTATCCGCACGACAGATCCTCAAGCATTTGTAAATATTGTCGAGACAGTTGGTGTTATGGGCTCCTTCCGAAAAAGATAAAAACTGGCAATGAAAAGTATTAATTTGGAAAATGCACCAATCACAGAATTGTGATATATTATAATCACGCAGAACCCTAACAATTTCATAAAGATTGAGATTTACCCCTCTTTTTTCCAAGCACTTCGTTTTCCGATGATTACTGAATTCCATTCAGACCTATCGAAAAAGGAAAGGGTGATTTTTGTGGAAATGGAAACGGTAAAGCTGTCAGCAATCGTCATGAGGTGGTATCCTGATATGATGCCGTTTCTCAAACAGGACGAATTAAATTCCGTAATCGTTCTGCGTGACGGGCTTAGTATTCTGGAACCTGCAGATGCCATGGATATCATCCATTACAGTATCTGTGAACATCAGAATTCTGCGTATCTTCAATGAGTAAGCCGCAAGAGAAGTCTTGATAGTTGCCGCCTTAAGTTCGGCCATGTTGCCGTTTTGAGGCGGCATTTACTTTTTAACAATACGTTTAGAATCTGTGCGTCCCGGTTATATACATCAAGGATGGATTTTCAGACCCGATCTGAGCCAACATTATTACAACACTGTTCTTTTTAGAAGCAACCGTTCCTATATAATTTAGGAAATGTACATAAAGGGAGAGAATACGAATGAACATCACCTGGGCTCTACTGATGATGGCCTTGGGAAGTGTAGGCGTGCAACAGAATCAACATGACGCTGAAGTGGCAATTGCATTGAAGTCCGCCATGAATCCCCCCATCATCGCTACGCAAAATAATAATTCAAATGGTTCAACTCCAGCTCCAAATGCTACAGCAGAAGCAAATGACTCACAAAGCATGCTACACGCAGATCCTCAGCCGGATGCGCCAAAAGTAAAAGGCATCTATGTTACCGCATACAGTGCCGGTGGAGAACGAATGGAAAAGCTTCTTTCTTTACTTGATCAGACGGAACTAAATTCTATGGTCATCGACATTAAGGATGATGCAGGTTACATCACGTATAAAACCGATAATCCTGAACTTCAGAAACTCGGTAATCCGCAGCCATTTATTGGCGACATCAACAAACTGATGGAAAGATTGAATAAACATGATGTATATCCTATCGCTCGAATTGTTGTCTTTAAGGACTCTATACTTGCCAAAAAGAATCCGCAATTATCCTTTGTTAATGCAGACGGCACAGTATGGAAGAATAAAGGCGGCGATAGCTTTGTTAATCCTTATAATGAAGATGTCTGGAAGTACAATGTCGATATCGCCAAAGAAGCTGTCAAACTCGGCTTTAAAGAAATTCAATTCGACTATGTGCGCTTTCCTGAAGGATTCGAAAAACGTGCAGACACACTTAAATACACCAAAACTAGCGATTCTCGCGTAGATATCATTTCTAATTTTGTAAAATACGCAAAAGCAGAGCTTGCTCCACTTGGTGTTCGTGTATCCGTAGATATTTTTGGATATGCCGCATCTGCTCCTGCTGAGGGCATAGGACAAGACTTCGTTAAAATATCCAAGAATGTGGATGTCATCAGCCCGATGATTTATCCGAGTCATTATTCAACAGGATGGTTTGGAGTGAAAGAGCCTGACTTAGATCCGTATGCTACCATTAAAGGCTCCATGGTTGATACCCATAAGAAGCTTGATCCTCTAGGCAGCTACAAACCTGTTATTCGTCCTTGGATTCAAGATTTTACAGCAAGCTGGCTCGGTAAAGGTCATTATATTAAATACGGTAAAAAACAGGTGGAAGATCAAATACGCGCTTTAAAAGATGAAAATGTAGAGGAGTTTCTACTCTGGAACGCCAATAACCGATATACCTCCGATGTCGATTATGAGAAATAATGTATATAGCCCTAATTATGTATAATTGAAATCAGGTATGATATATAAAGATAAAGACCCGGCATTTGCCGGGTCTTTTAATGGAGAAAAAGGGAACTTTTACTGTAATCATTAAAAACCAACAAAGAATGAGGCAAAGAACGATGATACAAACCACCTCTTTAAAACAAAAAGCAATACAATTCTTTCATATTTTATTTCCAATTCTGGTTACACAGATTGCTTTGTCAGCGATAACCTTCTTTGATACAAACATGTCAGGTAAGTTTGGTACAGCCGATCTGGCAGGTGTGGCGATAGGAACCAGTCTCTGGATTCCAATTCAAACGGGCTTAAGTGGAATCCTTATGGGGATTACCCCCATCGTCTCTCAGCTCATCGGAAGCAAAAAAGAAAAGGATGTAGCCTATCAAGTCACACAGGGAATCTGGTTATCACTGATCGTCTCTGTAATTGTCTTACTAATCGGGAGCTTCGCCTTGTCACCTATCCTTAATTTTATGAATCTGGAGCCGACTGTAAGAGATGTTGCATTTCGTTTCCTAAGTGCGATCTCCTTCGGAATTATCCCGCTGTTTGGATATACAGTTCTCCGTAGTTGTATAGACGCTCTGGGACAAACACGAGTGTCCATGTTGATCACACTCATAGCCCTACCCGTGAATGTTGGTTTGAACTACTTACTAATCTTCGGAAAATTCGGGTTTCCTCGACTTGGTGGTGTTGGAGCTGGAGTGGCATCAGCTATCACCTACTGGGTAATTTTTTCGGTTGCCCTGCTGTTCATTTATCGGGTAGAACCCTTTGCAAGCCTTAGAATCTTCCGAAAGTTCTTCTTTATATCGCTAAAAAGCTTCAAAGATCTACTGAAGATCGGTGTACCTATTGGCTTCTCGATTTTTTTTGAAACTGCAGTCTTCTCCGCTGTAACCTTGTTGATGAGTCGGTTCGATACTGTAACGATTGCAGCTCATCAAGCAGCCATTAATTTTGCAACTACGTTATATATGATTCCGCTCAGTATCTGTATGAGCCTTACCATTCTCGTCGGCTTCGAGACTGGATCCGGCAGGCAAAAGGATGCCCGTCAATATGCCATTATGGGAATTGGACTTGCGGCTATCCTCTCCCTGGCAACTGCACTCCTGCTCTTATTTGCCGGCCATCATGTAGCTGGTTTATACACTGATGAACCTGATGTCATTTCATTAATTCAGCATTTCTTAATCTATGCGATCTTTTTCCAGATTTCCGATGCGATTGCAACACCTACACAAGGAGCACTTCGTGGCTATAAGGATGTTAATCCAGCCTTCATTATTTGCTTTATAGCTTATTGGGTTATAGGGCTTCCTACAGGCTATGTACTTGCTACTTATACGGATCTAGGAGCTTATGGTTATTGGATCGGCTTGATCACCGGTCTTGCGATTGGGGCTACATTGCTCTTGACTCGGCTTGTTAAAGTTCAACGCCGTTATGCCACACAATATGCAGACGCTCAAGCACATCACTAATAATCAAAAGAATACAAAAAAGGAACAGTGCGAAATTCGCAGCTGTTCCTTTTTTGTATGTTAATTATTGAGAAAGACGGGATGCAAGCTCGTACAACTCCACGTCAAAGTCTTTCTTCGTATTCACTACAAGATCGATATCTGTAAGGGTTAGTTCTCCCTTGATGATACCGCAACCTTTATCAGACTCACCTTCAATTAGTTTACGAACGGCAAAGTCACCAAGACGGCTAGCAAGGTTCCGGTCTCCAGGTGTTGGTGTTCCTCCCCGCTGAATATGTCCAAGTACAGTAACCCGTGCATCCAGAGAAGCATGACGATCTTTCAACGCTTGGGCCACATCTTCGCCTTTACCCACACCTTCTGCAACGATGACGATACTGTGACGTTTACCTCTGACAAAGTTGTCGCGCATACGATCCGCAACTTCATTCAAGTCATATGGCATTTCTGGCACGAGAATTGTTTCTGCTCCAGAAGCCAGACCTGCATGTAGCGCGATATCTCCGCAATGACGTCCCATAACTTCTACAATGGAAGAACGCTCATGGGAGGACATCGTGTCACGCAGCTTGTTAATAGCATCTACAACGACACCAACTGCTGTATCAAACCCAATGGTGTAATCCGTGTAGGAAATATCATTATCAATAGTTCCCGGTAATGCCATCGTCTTGATACCGAGTTTACTTAGTTTATTAGCACCTTTATAAGAACCATCTCCGCCTATAACTACTAGGCCATCGATGCCCATTTCATTAAGAATATCTGCACCCTTTTGCTGACCTTCTGGTTTTGTGAACTCCAGACATCTTGCAGATTGCAGAATGGTTCCCCCACGTTGAATAATGTCACCAACACTGCGAAGATCCATAGGGAAGATATCGCGATTCAGAAGACCTTGATATCCACGTTGAACTCCAAAAACTTCAATGCCATAATAAAGTGCGCTTCTTACAACCGCACGAACAGCGGCGTTCATACCTTGTGAATCTCCACCACTAGTCAGTACTGCAATTTTTTTGATTTTTGACATTCTGTTGTTCCTCCTTAAAGTTGTGCAATGCCCCATCCGTTGTATAGATGAAGCTTCGCAGCCTTGTTACAAAAAACGATTGCGTATCCAGCGGCTATTAGCGAAGAAGAACAGCCTTGTAAGCGGACTTCCTCTCATCAGGCTTTTAGACACTGAGCGAACTTCCCGCTGTTCGCTAACTTTCGGATCAGATAAATAAAGTGCCAGCAATCCCTCAATCACCATACGATGCATAGATGATTCCGGAAGTTCACGTACATCCTTACGGGCCCACTCAACCATGGAAGCGATCCGACTTAACATGGTATCCGTGTCGTCATAATAATTGCAGAAATTAAGATCGCCGCCTGCTCGGTCCTC
Organism: Paenibacillus sp. FSL R5-0914; assembly: GCF_038004525.1. Classification (NCBI taxonomy): domain Bacteria; kingdom Bacillati; phylum Bacillota; class Bacilli; order Caryophanales; family Paenibacillaceae; genus Paenibacillus; species Paenibacillus sp. FSL R5-0914. The sequence goes on along the minus strand of NZ_JBBORH010000005.1, from coordinate 51,505 downwards.
TTCCTGATCAATCAAATAATCCAGCATAATGTGCAATCCACAAACATGTGGAAAATATGCAGCTCGAATCGATTCCGAAGAAGACTTACTTAGCTTCGGATCACATGCAGATAGAAAAAGCATGAATACGCCTAAAGTTGAGCCCGTTGCAGCTGCAAACTCGTTCCAATGCAGATGCGGAGCACGGCTACCCTGCTGCTCCCACCATTCCTTCAGGGCTGTTTCCCTGAGTTCCGGGCGGATATGCTTATATACCTGCAAATCTGTATACAGCACAGCCAAATCACGAATCTCCGCTGCAGCAGCGGAATAACCTGGCAGCAAAGAGATCATCTCCTGGCATTTTCGAACTAGCCTATACAAGTACCCGCCGTCATTCTGTTCATCACGAAGCGCATAATAATTGACAGGTTCAGCGTTTGGATCAATGGCATCCAGCATAGATTGATGCAGCAGCCTGAAATCTGCAGGATCAAGCGAAGTACTGCGATCACATAAGTTATCTAGATAATCACTGATAGTTTGATAAGCAACAATAAGCGGAATAAGTATATGTCTCATCGATAAATTGCCGGCGGCATAAATACCTCCACCTATGCAGTGAAACTCCTTTGTTTCAATGCTGGCAAGTGCTTGCTTCCGGAGCTCGGGATCGGGAATCCCATTCGCATCTTGGCGCCAGAAGTCCAGACTTTCTCTCACTTCTGGCAGCACGTACTTATAGACCCTGTTCATAAGCCCAATAGGGCCACGCGGGCTAAGGTAACGGCCTTGCTCTAATTCACTCAATGATAGTGCCTCCACATTGTTGTCTCCTTATCCAAATCACCACTTATTATAATATGATCAGACGTATTTGTACAAACAACAAAATCACTTTCGTAAAATTATGAAAGATTCAGAAATAACGCAATTCAAGAATAAAACACATAACCCTCCATTGCTTTATGCTATACTAGCCATATTTCAATCTCAGAGGAGTGCACTTTCATGTTTTCAAAACGGACCGGAAGCCCTTACAGTGATCAGAATTGGCTTCGTTCCTTTCTTTTTACGATTTATGGCACTAGCGTTCTTGTAGTATCCTACTTTCCTTTATTCTACACACATTTAGGGTTTAGCAGTTCTCAGGTGGGCTACTTGTATTCTCTCGGTCCCCTCATCTCCATCCTATCCAATCTCTTCTGGAGTATGATGAGCGATAAGCTAGGTACCATTCGAAAAATCATGTTTATTTTACTCGCGGGGCAATTAGTAACCGGACTTCTATTAGCCAGAGCGACCGAATTTTCTTCCGTTATGCTTATTTTGTCCTTTTTCTACTTCTTCTATTACCCAGTTTTTCCGCTTGCTGATACAATGGCCATCAAAATTGCGGAGCGACACGGACGAAACTTCATTACAATTCGTGTATTTGGCTCATTAGGCTATTCTTTCTTTGCTTTAACCGTCGGGTATGCGCTTAGAGCTTTAGGTGCTACTTGGAGTCTTACCTTATGTATTATTATCATTATAATCGCACTTCTAATTACAATTGGCCTAAAGGATGTCAAAAAAACTGTTCCAGAGCTCCCCAATCAGAAGGCTGTTACTACCAAACCAGGCAAGAAAGAGCATGGGCTTAAAGATATTCTTTTGCGAAAAGAAGTGCTGTGGTTCTTCGGATGTGTCTTTGTACTCGCACTGGGACATAGAATGAACGAAGCTTTTCTCACCATCAGTTTAAAGAACCTGGGCGCTGGTGAGGAAGTGATCGGCTGGGCATTACTTGCCTCGGCACTAAGTGAAATCCCTGTATTATTTATACTCGGCAAATACGGCGACAAATTTAAAGAACTGCCCTTATTAATTTTAGCCAGTCTCATGTATGCCCTTCGCTTTCTACTAATGGCGCTCGCCGATCACCCAGGCTCTATAATCGCGATTCAAGCCTTGCATAGCCTGACATTTGGCGTCTTTTTTGTAACATGTGTCCGTTATATCACTCGGATTATTCCTGATCGTCTCCGAGCAACCGGTCTTGCAATCTACACAGTTGTTTGGTCAAGTGCAGCTGGACTTCTAAGTGGTACATTTGGTGGAATGATCTATCAGGAAGCTGGACGCTTCACCTTCTATATGGTAGCGGTTGGCTTCAGCCTTCTTGCTTTTGTAGGCTTTTTAGGACAGCATTTATTGGATACCCATCGAGATTCAATGCGCTATTTCAAGAATAAGAACAAAAAAGCTTCCCTATAATAGAACACTTCTGATACTCAAAAATATTAAAAGGTCTTTGCTATCCCTTCACTTGGGAATGCAAAGACCTTTCATTTAAATTGATGTCTATTAGACGTAAAAAAACACAGTTCCCGAAAGAACTGTGTTCTATATGGTAACCACTCTTGCAAGGGCTTGCCAAGTAAATTATATATTTATAGCAGACAGCTTAACTGTCTTTGCCGTTTCTTATAATTTTACTACGTTTTCAGCTTGCGGTCCACGATTACCATCAGTGATATCGAATTCTACTTCTTGACCTTCGTCCAAAGTTTTGAATCCTTCACCTTGAATTGCTGAGAAGTGTACGAATACATCTTCGCCGCCTTCTACTTGAAGAAAACCATAACCTTTTTCTGCGTTAAACCATTTTACTGTACCTTTCAATTGAACAACCTCCTAAAAATAACCGCCATATATGGCGTATAACTATATTATACTGCAATCTTCTACTCAAATCAATCTATCTGGATCTTTAAATATGTGATTTAATTTGCTTTTCCCTTGACCAGTGCGTTATCATTGAGCCAAAAGCCAAAAATCGCCAGGGTGGTAATGATAATGATCAAAAAACATGAAATATACAAAACAGACAAATGGAATATGATGACGGTAGAAGTTCAAGGACGTTATATCGTACTTCGCGAAATCTCCGATCAATGGGGAGAAGAAACACATACTTTCCTTAGTCGTCCAGCTATGATGCAGTGGGTGAACAACCGATTCAACAAAGAATCTTATAAAGATAATGAAGAAGAGTATAAAAATATCATCGCAGCCTTCAAACAGGTATAACAGAACATGAACACAGAAAATATCGCGATTTATGTTGTCCTAGTCTTATGTCTAGGCGCAGTTCTAATTATGACCAAGGATCGTGTCCCGCCGCAGTTTAAGCGGGGCATGGCCTTAACTGCAGTCATTATGATTCTGTTCGCCTTCATCTTTGTTATTTATAGCTTATTGGCATAACTTATACTTTCATATATTTAAAGAAGACTAAATATTAATAATCAGGACTTAATAGGGCATAATAAGCCGACTCTACTTTCAAGAGGAGGATGTTATGCCTATTTCACCCAAGTCCATCCCTCTTCTACTTGTGCTCAGCTTGCTACCGGGTGATTTATCATCTACAGTATTGCCGAGGGAGATTATGCCTACTACATCTCATCATTCTAGGAGGGTTTCTATGGAAAAATTATTGAAAAGAAGCGAAGTACCTGCTGAGAATCGTTGGAAGCTTGAAGATGTGTTTGCTTCTCAGAAGGATTGGGATGCAGAATTTGCTGAAGCTAAATCCTTAATCAAAAAAGCTGCGGATTTTCAGGGTACACTAGATTCCGCGGATGCTCTAAAAAAATGTTTTGAAATGGATGACAAGCTGTCCATCCTAACTGAACGACTCTTCGTGTATGCACATATGCGTCAAGATGAAGACACAGCTAATCCTGACTCTCAAGCTTTGTCCTCCAAAGCGAAAAAGCTTGGTATTGAAGCAGGTGAAGCTTTATCTTTTGTAACCCCAGAAATTCTGGCGTTGCCAGTTGAGAAGTTGGACCAGTTCATCGCTGATCCGAACCTATCCGCTTATAAATTCACCTTAACTGAAATGAAACGTGAAAAAGCCCATGTGCTTTCTAAGGCTGAAGAAGCACTGCTAGCTCAGGTCGGAAATTTAGCTCAAGCACCTCAGAATATTTTCAGTATGCTGAACAATGCGGATCTGAAATTCCCTAAGATCAAAGATGAGGATGGCAAAGAAGTTGAGCTGACTCATGGCAACTATATCAAGTTTCTCGAAAGTAACGACCGTGAGGTTCGCCGAAATGCTTTTAAGGCAGTCTACGATACCTACCGGAAGCAGAAGAACACTATCGCAGCAACGCTTAGCGCGAATGTGAATAAAAATGTGTTCTACTCACGAATTCGCAAATATCCTTCTGTAATGGAAATGTCACTCTATGGTGATAACATTCCTAAAGAGGTTTACACCAACTTGATTGATACGATTCACGAAAGCCTTCCATTGATGCACCGTTATATGAAACTGCGTCAGAAGCTGCTGGGTGTCGATGAGTTACATATGTATGATCTGTTTGCACCGCTTGTTGATGAATATAAATTAGATATCACCTATGAAGAAGCCAAGAAAATCACTAAAGAGGGTCTCAAACCGCTCGGTGAAGATTATCTGAATGTGCTGCAAAAAGGCTACGACAACGGATGGATCGATGTGTATGAGAACGAGAATAAACGGTCCGGGGCTTACAGCTGGGGGCCATACGGTACGCATCCTTTCGTACTGCTGAACCATAATGATAATTTAAACAGTATGTTTACACTGGCACATGAGATGGGCCATGCATTACACTCGTATTTTTCGGATAACGCTCTGAATTATCGGGATGCGCAATATACGATTTTCCTAGCAGAGGTTGCTTCTACTACTAACGAGGCACTGCTAATGGATTATTTACTCAAAAAGTCTACAGATCCTAAAGAAAAAATGTATTTGCTCACCTACTATGCTGATCAGTTCCGGACAACGATTTTCCGGCAGACGATGTTCGCTGAGTTCGAGAAAATCATTCATCAGCGTGTTGAAGAAGGTGAATCGCTTACTCCACAAGATCTTTCGAGCATCTACTATGACCTGAATGTTAAATACTATGGTAAAGAAATGGTTGTAGATCAGGATATCGAGATGGAATGGGCGCGGATTCCGCATTTCTATAACAGCTTCTATGTTTATAAATACGCAACCGGCTTCTCAGCAGCGACTAGCTTTGCCAAACAAATTCTTGAAGAAGGTAAACCTGCGGTAGATCGTTACCTCGGCTTCCTGAAGAGTGGCGGCAGTGACTACTCCATTAATATTCTGTCTAAAGCTGGTGTTGATATGTCTTCTCCTGAGCCGATTCGCGAAGCGATGAGTGTCTTCGAAGATGTTATCGCTCAAATGGAACAGTTGACCAAATAAGGCAGAGAGCTTAGTATTGCATTAATCCCTTGCCCTATTTGGGCAAGGGATTTTATTCTGTTATATCCCCTGAGGAGGAAGAATTCAATGAGAATTCAATGGTCTTTAATTGCAGGTCTAATCTTTGCGCTGCTAACAGCCATATTTGCAGTCATCAACGTGGATCCCGTTCAAGTCAATTTCGGTTTTGATGTAGTTAATATACCGCTGATCCTAGTTATTCTGGGCTGCGCGTTAATTGGTGGAATCATCGTGGGTTCTTACGGTATTTTTCGCCAGTACAAACTACAAAAACAAATTAAAAGCTTAAATGCTGAGCTAACCAAACTTCGTGATGCCGACACTTCTTTAGATTCTTTTAACACAGACAATGATGGCCTGACAGGAGGACTTAACTAATGATTACTATTCAACCAAACGAAGATTACATACTCTCAATCCTAAAAAAATTGCTGGATACACCGAGCCCCAGCGGCTTCACAGCACAAGTAATGAACCTTGTTGCCGAAGAAGCGGCAGCATTAAATGTACCGCTAAGCTGGAATGAAAAAGGCGGCGTAATTCTAACCGTCCCAGGCCTAGATCCTTCCCGTACTATCGGCATCAGCGCTCACGTGGATACACTTGGAGGCATGGTTCGCTCTATAAAATCTGATGGTACACTGCGACTGACCTCTGTTGGTGGCTTCACTATGCACAGCATCGAGAACGAATACTGTGTGATCCATACCCGCAGCGGCAGAACCTATACTGGAACCATCTTAACCAGCCATCCATCCGTTCACGTATATCCAGATGCTCGTGATTTCAAACGTTCAGAGGAGAACATGGAAGTACGGATTGATGAGCTAGTATCTAACAAAGAAGATGTACTTAAGCTAGGCATCTCCGTTGGTGATTTCATTTCCTTCGATGCACGTGCGGTGATTACACCTAGCGGGTATATTAAATCCCGACATCTGGATGACAAAGCAAGCGTTGCTGCCCTTCTTGGCCTGCTGGAAAGTATGAAACGTGAGGGCTGGAAACCACTCCACAACCTTTCTTTCCTCATCTCCAACTACGAGGAAGTAGGACATGGCACAGCTTGGATTCCTGGCGAGATTAATGAAATGATCGCAGTCGATATGGGCGCCATGGGCGACGATCTTAGCTGTAAAGAAACCGATGTGTCCATCTGTGCAAAAGATTCTTCCGGCCCTTATGATTATGTTATGACTGGCCGTTTGATTGAGCTGGCAGAAGCACTTGCTATTCCTTATGCCGTTGATATCTATCCAATGTACGGCTCCGATGCTTCCGCTGCCCTTCGAGGCGGCAACAATATTCGTGCCGCACTGATCGGCCCAGGCGTACACGCCTCCCACTCCATGGAACGTACACATAAGCAAGCTGTAGTAAACACTGCTAAGCTTCTCGCTGCTTATGTGGGCACTAACTGAGGCAAGCACTGGCAAGTTAAAGCAGCTCTGGAGACGTAGACAATGGCTGATAGTCTCACTTCTGCTGCTCATGATAGCAGCATTAGCAATCTCGATGTTCCTGTTTTCCAGAAGCCACAAGGAAAATCCCTTTGATGGTCTTCCACACGCTTACACTTACTTAGAGACCGTGAGTCCAGAAAATGTTCAACTCTATATGATGTCACTTTCACCCGAAGATATTAAACTCAGAGCCGCTGGTGCACCCCTTCAGCAAGTGATTGCTTATGGGATTAATGGAGGTTTCTTCTATGGAGATGCACTTCTATCCATTGCCATCATGAATGATATCCCCACTAACGGTGTTAAAAAGGCGTACGGCTCCGGCTGGTTTAACGCTAAATATGTGCGCGGAACCCTGGTCTGGGATGGTGCCAGTCGTAGCTTTTCCGTACAGGTCGTCTCATCGGGAGAAGAATTGAACGTTACGGATCGCCAGCATTATTTTGCGCAAGGCGGCATTAGTATGAATCTGCAAGATGAGGATCTCTGGGAAGATGTGATAGCGAAAGAACATCTTCCTTATTCGGATGAGAAACGAATGCGCTCAGGCATGCTGTATGACGATAATGGCAAGCTGTGGCTGATTGTTACGCCAACACTCTCGACGGCGGCAGAGTTCCGTTCAGCCATCCTACAGAGCGTGCCTGCTGAAGGTCTCGAAGGTATTTTTCTAGATGGTGATGGCTCCTCACAGATGAATGCTGATGAAATCATCTTACCTGGCGACTCTCGTGCCGTGGTGCAAATGATCGCGGTGGACGGAACGAAATAAAGCAAAAAGAAGCGATACTCTACTATTAGAGATCGCTTCTTTTTGTGATTTTATTCAATCCCAGACTTGCTCCAGCTTATCTGAGTAATATGAAATGGCCTTACTATAACTTCTTATTCCTTCATCCGCTGAGGTTTCAGCCAGCAATTTTAGTAACATCCCCATAGCCAGACTATGATCTCCGAGATTGTGCAAGGTCATTGCAAGGAACACCGGAAATTCCTTATTCTCTGGGTACTCTTGAATGGCCTGCTCCAATATTGCTTTGGAATTCTCATATTCTCCGAGTGTTCGGTAGGTGCTGCCCAGTCCCAATAGAGCGCCGACTCTCTGCTCCGTTGATAAGCCTAGTGTTAAGCTTTTCTCATAATAGGGTACTGCCTCGCGTTCCAGACCGAGCACATCATGCGTCCACGCTAATTGATACAGAAGTTCTGCATCATTACTATTCTGCTCATATAGCTCTAACAGCATCACTCTGGCTTCTTCAGCTTTACCTTCGTTTCGCAGGGCTACAGCTTCCACAAGTTGATTCTCCAAACTGAGCCCTCCCTTATTGTCACACATGGACAATCCGTTTTATGCTTTACCAGCGATTTTCTCTGCAAGCTCATTCAGATAGGTCCAGCGCTCCATTAGACGCTCCAGCTCGGCTTCGGCAAGCCGCTGCTCTTCCACTAGCTCCTGCAGTCTCCCAGAGTCAGCAAACGCTGCTTCCATCTCCGCACTAATATCAGTCAAGCGCTGTTCTGCAAGCTCGATCTGCTCGTCAATTCCTTCATATTCACGCTGTTCCTTAAAACTGAATTTGAGTTTGGTCTTGGAAGCTGATGATGCCGCTGTGTTACTGACTGTTTCTGTAGTCTCTTTACCCTTTGCATTACCGTCATCTTTGTTCGATTCTGCATTGCGTGAAGGAACATTTTTGGCCAGCCATTCTTCATATTCCGTATAATCGCCAACATGAAGCCGAATTTTTCCATTTTCAAAGGCAATCAGCTTGTCTATAGTCCGATCCAGGAAATAACGGTCATGGGATACGGTAAAGACGACGCCCGGGAATTCATCCAGATAGTCTTCTAAAACAGCCAACGTGCCAATATCCAAGTCGTTCGTAGGCTCATCCAACAGCAATACGTTTGGTGCTCCCATCAATACACGAAGCAGATACAGGCGTCGTTTTTCGCCACCAGACAGTTTGGAAATCGGCGTCCATTGCATCGCAGGAGGGAACAAGAAGCGTTCGAGCATTTGGCCTGCCGTAATGACGCTACCATCAGCTGTACGTATGACTTCCGCCTCTTCCTTCACATATTCAATAGCTCGCATGCTGTCATCCATATCCTGATGTTCTTGCGTAAAGTAACCCAACTTAACCGTCGCGCCAAGCTGAACCTCACCCTTATCCGGCTGTAGCTTACCTGCAATCAGATTCAGAAGTGTTGATTTACCGCTACCATTTGGACCTACAATACCTACGCGATCTTGTGGTACAGCAATATAGGTCAGATCTTTAATCAACTGACGACCATCCAGCGATTTCGACAGTTCATTGATTTCAATGATTTTGCGACCCAAACGTGTGGATGCCACCGAAATATCCAGCGAACCGTTCGAACTGCTTCCTGTACTTTCTTTCAGCTTCTCAAAACGGTCGATTCTTGCCTTTTGTTTCGTTGATCGTGCTTTAGCTCCACGACGAATCCAAGCAAGCTCCGTACGAAGCAGGTTCTTACGCTTTTGCTCCGCAGAGGCTTCACGCTCTTCACGGTCGGCTTTTAGCTCTAGAAAACGGGAATAGTTGGCCTCATAACGGTATAACTTTCCTCCGTCCAGCTCTAGCATGACACTTGCGACACGCTCCAGGAAGTAACGATCATGCGTTACCATTAAGAGAGCGCCGCGCCGTTTCTGTAAATATTGCTCTAGCCAAGCCACGGAGTCCGTATCAATATGGTTCGTAGGCTCATCCAGAATAAGAAGCTCAGATGGCGTAATCAGGGCAGCCGCAAGTGCTACACGTTTCCGTTGACCACCAGACAGCGTATCCATCAGCGCATCGAATTTCACTATACCCAGCTTAGTAAGTACGCTCTTAGCTTCACTCTCCAAATGCCAAGTACCTGCTGCATCGATAGCCTGCCCAATCCGCACCAGTTTGCCTTCCAGTTCTGCATTACCTGGCTCTTTTTCAAGGCGAGACATGATCTCCATATACTCACGCATGATGGCAAGATCTGGATCATCTCCGGCGAAGACCTGTTGCAGTACTGTATTTGTCGGCTCATAAGGAGGGTTCTGTGCTAAGTACTGCACTCGAACATTATTTCCGATCGCAATTTGCCCACCATCCGGGGTATCCAGACCGGCAATAATACGTAAAAACGTTGATTTACCCGTTCCATTCACACCGATCAAACCAATTTTATCCCGATCGTCCATACCAAATGAAGCATCACTAAAAAGTACTTTCTCTCCATAACTTTTGGAAAGATGTTCCACGGTCATAATATTCATGCTATTTCCTCGCTTGCCTTATATTTTCATAAAACCGGTCGCAGCATGAAGCTGCTATTCCACCGGTCTATCATCCTGACCTAAATTCAAGTAATCCATAGCCCCTTTAATAAAAAGACCCGCAGCGAAACCAGCGCGTTTATACGCATCTTCTTCCTTAAAAGATGGATCGAACAAAATATCCATCTTCAGTCGATCCAACATCCCTATGTAGGACTGCGCCATAAGCTCAGGCTCAGACACTCCGCCCTCCAGCAATACCTTCACCACTGCCTGCATATATTCTTCCATAAAAAGTGTCATATACGCCACAAGCTCTGGGTTATTGTTCGGTGCGCGGAAAAAGAGCTTCGTGTGTCGCTTACGCTCATAATAATAGTAAAGATGATGTTTGGCGATAATTGACAGTTTACCTGCCAAAGTATCACTAGCCTTCAGCTTTTCCTGTAATTGCTGAAGGAATCCCTCACAATCCCGGCGCGTTACCGCCATGAACAATTCTTCTTTACTCTTGAAGTATAAATAAACGGTGCCCTTAGCAATTCCGGCCTGAACCGCAATTTCCGACATCTTCGTTTCGTAAAATCCACCTGAACCGAAGAGCTCATATGCGGCATCCAGAATGGCAGTATGTTTATGATTGGACGTGCTGCTCATCGGTTCCTCCTTTAAAACATCATCCCACACAATAAGGCAATAGCCCCTCCGACGATAGAGCTAATAGCATTGACTGCATCATTAGTCATCCACTTCCAGCCACGTGCGTATTCAACCTTTTTACCGCAGTGATGTGTACTTTCCACTTCGCGTCCGCAAACGGTGCAACGATTCATCAGCTGAACGGTTGCCCCTAGAATAGAATCCGTGAACGCACCCGCAAGTCCACCTGTGAGTCCTGCCAATGTAAGCAACAAGAAGGATTGATCTGGCATGCCAGATATCATCCGTAGCAGCCATGAAGATGCACCGATAAGTGCACCTCCTGCGGCGGCGGCCAGCGTACCCAGGCTTGATACGCCACCTGAGGCACCGGCAGGAAGTATTTTACCTGTCAGGACAGACCGAGGCAGCTTCTTGCTGAGTGTACCAATCTCCGTAGCCCATGTATCAGAGGTTACCGTTGCCATAACGCCGATAAATAAAAATTCCCAATGTTCCATCGGAACAATCGCATTCAATAGAACGAAAACCATCCCAAGCCCACCATTAGCAAAGACCTGCCCAGCATCTCGGCGACCTGTCTTGGCATAAGTCAGCTCAAGCTCTGCCTTATTATCATGATGAAGCTTAGACAACAGGCTTGAAGAGATGAAAAAAACCAACAATATTCCAAACCAAAAGGCATTTCCAGCACCAAAATAAATGGTCCCCATGGCTACCGCGGCAAGCATGCCGGAAAGGCTTAAGGATTGTTTCCTATAAGCCGCCCCCGCAACTAACAAAGCGCCAAGGGCGCCGATAATCCATAACATAGATTCATCTCCAACAGATGTTTTTAGCCGATCAGGCAAGTCCCCATCAGCTTGTCACCCCAGTACAATTCAAACGAATCTCCTGATACGGTAGAGCCTACACCTTCTGGTGTTCCTGTGAATATCACATCATCTTTACCCAGCCCGTAACGCGCAGCGATAAAATCGACAATTTTTTGGAGCGAAAAAATCATATTTTTAACATTACCTCGCTGAACTTCAACACCATTTTTTAAAACCGTGAAATCCGTTCCTTCCAGCTCTTCCTTGTCAGGAAACGCAATGTAAGGTGTGAGTGGAGCAGCGTTCTTAAAGCCTTTAGCCGGAGTCCAAGGCAGACCTTTCTTCTGCAGATCATTATGCACATCACGCAGTGTGAAATCCAGTCCCAGAGCCATAACATCCACCAAATCCTCCACGCTCATACCCGGTACATAATCACGCGCGATCCGTAGCACAAGTTCTCCTTCATAATGAACCTGACCTGAATCCTTTGGAAGCTGAATGACTGCTTTATCGAGGGAAACCGCCGCATGTGAGGGCTTCAAAAAAATGAGTGGCTCTACGGGGACATTATTTCCTAATTCCTCCGCATGTAGCTTGTAGTTCCGTCCAACACAATACAAATTATTAACAGCAGCGCACACAGACAATCAGCTCTCTTTCCCATCGAATTGGATTATTTATACTTTTAGAAATGTATCGCCCCAGATATCCGGACGGTTTGTACAAATCATTATATCAGAATGCATATCTGCTAAGCGACGCATCTCTTTTCCTTTGTTCACTGTCCAAGCCATAATCTTCACACCTTGCTCCGTCAAAACCTTAGCCAATCTAGGATTTAAACGCGAGAAGCTAATCGACAAAAGAGAACACTCCAGTTCATGCAGCCTTCGAGCAGGATTACCAAACCTTGAATCAAAAATTAAGCCTGTACGAAAGCGGGGGTCTATTTCCTTGATTTTTTTCAACACATCTGTGTCAAAAGAGGTCAAAATCACGTCGTCCCGCATGCCTTTAGAGGAAATAAGATCCGTCACCTTCTGTTCGATGCCAGGATACATATTGCCCACTGTTTTCAGTTCAATATTGAGACGAAGTCTACCGGAGGCTAATGAGAGCACCTCTTCCAAGGAAGGCACCCGCTCTCCCCGAAAAGAACGCCCTTTCCAGCTACCCGCATCGAGACGCCGGATATGTTCCCAATCCATATTCTTCACCTTACCATGACCATTGGTTGTACGGTCCAGTGTAAAGTCATGAATGACAACAGGAACACCGTCCTTCGAGAGCTGGACATCCAATTCCATCCAGTGTACAAAAGGCATGGCAATGGCCATCCGGATCGCTGCTAATGTATTCTCCGGAGCTTTACCGGAAAATCCCCGATGGGCAACACATAAATTGTTCATCATAAGGACCTCCCAGGAACCCTATTTTGTAACTTGAGTCACTTTGCCGTCACTGTTGATCTTAACTCGACCAGCAGATAAAGACTCTATTTTTTTCAGCAAAAGCTGTCCGTTCACCTGATTCATGGGCACGGGCTGAGCTAGCTCAGCAGTCATAGGCTTCAGCTGTAATGAACATTGACCTTTTTTACTACATTCCGCCTGAAATACAGCAGTTTCCCAAGTGGCAGGTACCGTTGATCTCGTAAAAATAAAATTACCAGTGCTGTAGGCGATCCACTTGCCTTTGTACGGCTCCACACCTTGCAATACATGTGGGTGACCACCAATGACAAGATCAGCTCCCGCATCAACAAAGCTACGTCCAAGGGTCTGCTGAGTATTATCGAACTGCTCTACCCGTTCTTTACCCCAATGGACAACTACGACAACCAAATCAGCTTTTTGTTTAGCTGCAGCAATCGCTTTAAGTCCTTCTCTACTATCATATACTGAAGCAAGCCCGGGTTTATTTTTTCCCGCCATCCAATCAGATGCAGGAATCACCCGTGTGAACCCCAGCAAGGCGATCTTAATCCCTTTACGCTCAAAATATTGCGCTGAGAATGCTTCTTTACTATTGAGTCCAGCACCAACATAAGGAATGCCTCTTTCCGAGAGATGACTCAGCGTGTCTCGCAGGCCTTCCTCCCCTTGATCAAGCGTGTGATTGTTCGCCATATTTACTGCATCCACTCCGGCTGCTTTAAGAGCATCTAGTGCTTTGGGCGAGCCTTTGAATACGTATTGCTTATTAGCGGCGCCAACCCCACCCGTGGTCACAGGAGTCTCCAGATTCACAATCGTAAGATCATCCTTCTTGAACATTCCATCGAGCGCGGCATACGAATAGTCGTAACCTTTCTTTTCGAGCAATTCCCCGGCTTTCCCCGAAAAAATAACATCTCCACCAAAATTCAAGGTCACTGTATTGCCAGAAGCCTGGTCATCTGATGGAAGTCCAGACACAGAACCACCATCTGCGACTTGGGAGCTACCTTCATCTGGCGAAGGGGTCTCAGTTGGTACAGGCGCCTGTGTTTCAACATTTTCTTCTCTCTTTGGCTCTGGTGTAGGTGTAGCTTCCGGGGTTACCGTTGGAGAAGGGATGGGAGACTCCGTGGCTTCAGGCGTTGCAGTCACTATAGGTGCTGTCTCCTGAGCAGTACTATCCGGCGTAGGCGAAGCCGTCATTTGCGCCACTGGAGGTGGCTCAGAACTTCCCTTGAATCTGTCATCCATAAAACTATAGCTGAGCGCCACAATAATCAACAGAAGTAGACCTGCATTGACCCACATCCAGGCCGTTCTGCGCTTACGTTTGCTCTTATGTTTGTTCTTCTGTCTAGAACGCGATCGCGGCGGATACATTGTTTCTATGATCTCCTCTACTCTCAAATTGGTTCTATTATAGCATACCTAGCACCTGTCCCTCCAAATACGAGAGTCCATTAAAATAGTATAATCTAATTTTCAAACAAAAACGGTGAAGCAAAAAAATCTTCGCTTCACCGTTCATTATATAATTCTAACTCTCCCGTAAATGAACAATTAATTCGATATACGCTTTGCAGCGCTTTGTGCTGTAAGCTTAGCCTGCTTAACACAATCGGGCATTGCCACTCCATCATATCCAGTTCCAAAGACATATATCCCAGGAAGTGTGGTCTCAAGCTCCCTATGGAATTTAGAAAGATTGTCAAGATGTCCAACAGGATACTGTGGCATCGAATGTTCCGAACGAGTAATTTCCGTGAATATAGGTTTCGCTGTAATGCCCATGATCTCTCGTAAATCCTTACTCACTAGCTCCGTAAGAGCCTCATCTGGAAGTTGAACATTCTGCTCATCTCCGGAACGGCCTACATGACAGCGCATAAGTACTTTATCATCTGGACTCGTATGCGGCCACTTCGTTGACGTCCATGTACAGGCAGTAATATTGCGCCCTTCCTTACGTGGCACAAGAAAACCTGCTCCAGCATCATCAATTTCGATATCCTTCTTGTCGAAGGCCATGACTAAGTTCGCAACCGATACATAATTTACCACATCGAGTGCTGAAACATCCACATGTGGACGCAAAAGTTCGGCAGCAAAAGAATTTGGTGTGGTGATATATATTTCATCCGCAAGCAGCCGTTCGCCACTTTCCAGTTCTAGCTCATAACGAGAAGCATTAGTTCCTGTAGCATGTATAGAGACCACCGCAGCTTCAGTTCGCTGTTCTACATCATGCAGTTCATGAATCAAGCCATGCACGAGACTTTGTAGTCCTTTTCGAAATGTCAGAAAAGTGCTGTTCTTTGTGCTCGTATTTGTCTTGGAGGAATTCTGTTCTTTAATGATTCCACGAATAAGACCACCATACTGCCGCTCTACTTCTCCAAATTGCGGAAAGGTAGCCTGTAGGCTGACTTTGCGTAAATCCCCAGCATACATACCGGCTAATAGCGGTTCGGTCAAATTCTCCATCACTTCAGTACCTAAACGTCGCTCAATCAGCTGTCCGAGGGATTCATCGTCATTACTCCGCTTAGGAGGAAGGATCAAGTCCATCAGCGCGCGTATTTTGCCACCGAATGAAACCAGAGCACTTGATAGAAATGGCTTTAGTTCAGTAGGAATTCCAAGCACAAGACCGGAAGGCATAGGATGAAGCTTGTCACGCTGTAGTATATAGGTCTTCTCTGCCTTTGGATTTGTGTTCACAAGCTCGTGATCTAGCTCTAATTCCTTAGCCAATTCAATCATCTCTGTTTTGCTAGCTAAAAAAGAATCCGGACCCTTCTCAATCACAAATCCATCCCGGTGCAATGTTTCGATCTTCCCACCAAGAGTCTTGTCTTTCTCTAGCAGTACAATATCAGGTTTCACGCCAGCTTCTTTGTAAAACTTACGAATGTAAAAGGCGGCGCTGAGTCCACTCAGCCCACCGCCTATGATAACAATTCGCCTAGAGGGACCAGTCATGACTGACCGGCCGACATTTGATTCAGTCTTGTACGAACAACATCGCTCAATACGGACATGTACGCAGGATCGCTGTTTAATGATTCAATCCGCATAAGACGCATATCCAGCTCTGAAGCTACGGCTGTTGCCTCGATATCAAGGTCATACAGCACTTCTAAATGATCGGATACGAACCCGATCGGTGCCACTAGAACATACTCTACCTGTTCCTTGCTAAGCTGCTGAAGTGTATCCAGAATATCTGGTCCAAGCCATGGTTCAGCAGTCCGTCCTGCACTTTGCCACGTAAACTGCCAATTGGTTATCCCCGCTTGATCTGCAATAGCCTTTGAGGTCTCCAATAGTTGATCTTTATAAGGATCCCCCATAGCTAGAATACGCTCTGGAAGACTATGCGCGCTAAATAATACCCTTATCTCATCGCGAGTAGCGCCTGCTTCGATATATTGATCTATTTTCGCAGTTACTCTCCGGCTTAGAACATCGATTAATACTGGGTGCATATGGTAACTCTCCACAAAACCCATGTTGATTTTACATGCATCAGCCTTTTCCTGAGCACGTTTGATGTAGCCACCCACGCTCATGCTTGAATAGTGAGGGGCAAGCACAACACCAACCGCTTGGGTAATGCCGTCCTTCGCCATAGCCTCGACGCCGTCCTCAATAAACGGATAGGCATGCTTCAAACCCTGATAGCAGACAAATTCAACATCCGCCCCAGCTTTATCCGCGTTTAATGCTGCCTGTAATGCAGCTACTTGACGGTCTGTGTTCTCCCGCAGCGGGAATACACCCCCGACGATCGCTTCATAGCGATCTGTTAATTCTTTAAGCTGCTCCGCTGTCGGCGGATTACCTCGCCGAATATGAGTGTAATATGCTTCAACGTCTTCTAAGCTTTTAGGAGTGCCATACGACATGACGAGAACACCTATTTTTGCTGTCACGGATTCCATCCCCTTATAGATTTAATAGGCTATTTTTAAGAACGCAGTTTGGCTGATTCTTTCAATACTTCCTGTGAATATTCGTGAATATATTCCGTTAATTCTCTAAGCTTCTCTAAAGAAGCCTCCGGGAATAAACCATGACCCAGATTGAAGATATATCCCGGCTCTTGTACCCCTTCATCAATTAACGCTTTCGCGTGCTCCTTCAAGACGTCCATCGGCGCTGTAAGTAAATACGGATCCAGGTTGCCTTGAATCGCAAATTTCCCACCGGTTCTGCGTCGACCTTCGGACAAGCTCACACGCCAGTCCACCCCGATTACATCCGCTTGAAGCTTCGTAAGACTCGGTAGCAATTCGCCAGAGCTTACGCCAGGAAAGTATATTTTCGGTACATCAAGATCGGATAATTCGGAAAAAATACGAGAAACCGTCGGTAACACATACTTTTCAAAATCGCGAGGCGCAAGGGCACCGACCCAGCTGTCGAACAATTGAAACGCTTTTCCACCACTACGCACGTGACTGCGGAGGTAAGCGATAATCATATCGCCGAGCTTGTCCATCAGCATTTCCCAGACACGGGGTTCACTGTACATTAGCTCTTTAGTCCGAATATATCCTTTGGAAGGTCTGCCTTCGATCAGATAGCTGGCAATTGTAAACGGTGCGCCTGCGAAAGTAATCAAGGGCACGTCCAGCTCCTTATCCAGAATTGCAATCGTCTCCAAAATATGTCCGAGATCGCCTTCAACATCAATGGGCTTCAGTCTCTCGACATCTGCTGCAGAGCGAATCGGATTCTCGATCACAGGGCCAATATCTTTGACGATATCAAATTTCACACCGATAGAAGCGACCGGATTCATAATGTCTGAATACAAAATGGCCGCGTCCACACCTAGCTTGCGCACAGGCATCAAGGTTACTTCAGCCGCCAACTCAGGCTGTTTGCAGATTTCAAGCAATGAGTACTTTTCCTTGATTTTACGGTACTCGGGATCATAACGGCCGGCCTGCCGCATGTACCATACGGGAACGTGCTCCGTATCCTGCTTTCTGCAGGCGCGGATAAAAGTGTCGTTGTAGGTCATGATAAGATCTCCATTATATTTTATAAGATTTTTTAAAATAAACGCTTACCGTCCTAACAAGGACGCCGATGGCGTTTATGCTTGATCGGCATACTTACTATTATGCCCTTTTTAAAAGGTTGTAACAAGCAAAACGAAGATCGTGGAATGACAATCCTATGACATTACTATGACATGTATTGCACTTTTGAAGCTAAAAAAATGATATACTGATAAAATGTCTATTTTTCTGTGAATCATGTATTTTCTGAAATTCTTTGAAAGGAAGTGAAAGCACTTTGAAGAAATGGGAGACATGGAAGGTCAACCTCTTAGTGCTTTGGTTCGGACAATTCTTGGTAAATGCCGGAATGACGATGATCACACCGTTCCTGACCTTGTATCTTGCTAAGGATCTTGGAGTTCAGGGTGAGCATGAAATTGGAATTTGGGCGGGCCTTATTTTTGCCGCAAACTTTTTAACTTCTTTCATTTTCCAGCCACTATGGGGAAAACTTGCTGACAAATATGGACGTAAAATCATGCTCCTGCGCTCCAGCTTTGGTATGGCTATCGTTATGGTGTTGATGGGCTTCGCACAATCCCCTATGCAGCTGCTCTTACTGCGACTGCTAAACGGTACAATCTCCGGCTTCAATCCCGCTTCCATCGCACTCGTTTCGGGTACTACTCCGAAAGCACGTATGGGATTTTCGATGGGGCTGATGCAGTCGGGTTCTGTTGCAGGTACCATCCTTGGACCACTTATTGGTGGTTTTCTTGCTGATTTAATCGGATTTCGTCCTATCTTTTATGTCGTTGGCGCCTTGCTCTTCATCGCCTCTCTGCTGGCATTATTTCTCGTTAAAGAGAAATTCGATCGTGCAGAAGCGGCACAAGAGCCACAGGTGTCAGTAATGGAGGGCTTGAAGGAATTGATCAAAATCCCTCAGCTCCCGGCGCTGTTTGGTGTAACCTTTTTGCTGCAATTTGCAATGATCAGCCCCATGGCCTTGCTGCCACTTTATGTTGAAAAGTTAAATGGGCCTGCTGAGAATATAGCCTTTTTAGCCGGAATGGTCAGCGCAGTTACAGGGATCTCCAACATGCTGGCTTCCCCCTTGCTCGGCAAGCTGAGTGATAAAGTCGGCGCACACCGCATTCTGACCTACGCGTTAATCGGGGCTTCGCTATTCCTGATTCCGCAAGCATTCGTTACTAGCGTGTGGCAGCTAATTATTGTCCGTTTTCTCATGGGGATTTTTATGGGCGGCCTTTTGCCCAGCGTTAATGCGCTTATCCGGTCTTATACCCCTGACGGGAAAGAAAGCCGCGCATTCGGCTTCAACGGCAGCACATTGTCACTGGGCAATATGCTGGGAGCTATCATAGGCGGCTTTCTATCTGGTTATATTGGTATTGAGGGACTGTTTATCATCTCCGGAAGCTTGTTGCTGTTGAACACCGTATGGGTCCGGGTTAAGCTATACAAAGCTACTCCGCCACGGCTATTTCGCTAATCTTCTGCTATTTCACCATTGCCAACGCTAGTCCATCATAGGCTGGCAGACAAGTGCTGATCAGACGGTCATCGGTGGCGATCATTTCATTGAAATGCCGTACAGCCAGAATGGCAGGTCCATTTCGATCTGTATTTAGCGTCCGTCCGCGGAGAAAGATATTATCACCAGCAATAATCGCTCCTGGATTAGCCATCTTGATGGCATATTCCAAGTAATTGGTATAGTTAATCTTGTCTGCGTCGATAAAGAAGAAATCGAACTTAGCGCCCTCTGCTTCAAGTGCCTTCAGGCTGTCCATTGCAGGACCAATTCTATATTCCGTAGAATCACCGAATCCGGCCAGTTCTAAATTACGGCGAGCAAGCTCGGCATAATCGGCCCTCAGCTCTAGCGAAGTCAGCGTGCCACCTTCAGTGAAGCCGCGAGATAAGCAAATCCCGCTGTAGCCGCCAAGTGCTCCAATCTCCAAAATACGCGTGGAGCGAGACAATCTAACAAGCATAGTGAGTAGTCTTCCGTACCCCGGCTCGACAGACACCTCCGGCATACCCGCTTGGACGATAGCTTCTTTTACCTGAAGCAGGATTTCGTCCTCGGTATAAAGTTGTTCACTGTATTCTTCTTGGGTAAGCATAAAGATTCTCCTTTGATGATCCCCCGTTTTCTCGAATGAAGGGATGACGGGGAAGATTTTATGATTTATGGAATGCCGGGCATTGTGAAGTGTCCCGCATTCCCCTATACTTGTATGGATGCTTTTCTTAAAATATAAGAAACCATAGCTTCACGCTATTGTTTATGTCTTATATTTTTGCGAGAAACGCTTATCGTCTTTAAAGGACGACAATGTCGTTTCTTCTTATTGTACTGGCTTTTTGTATTTATCTACAAGTTAAACGGAGTTGAGAGTATTTGAGCAAATTACAATTAATCGCTACTGCCCCTATGGGATTAGAAGCTGTAGTAGCGCGCGAATTAAACGAACTGGGTTATGAGACCACGGTCGAGAACGGTCGTGTATTGTTCAGTGGTGATTATATCGACATCTGTCGCTGTAATTTATGGCTGCGTACATCCGACCGCGTATTAGTAAAAATGGGTCAATTCCCCGCTAAAACCTTCGATGAGTTATTTGAGGGTGTTAAAGCGCTGCCTTGGGAACACTGGATTCCCGAGAATGGAGAATTTCCGGTTGAAGGACGATCCCATAAATCACAACTAACGAGTGTACCCGCTTCCCAAGGGATTGTCAAAAAAGCTATCGTCGAGAAGCTGAAGCTCTCCTATCATACGGACTGGTTCCCAGAGAACGGACCTCGATATGTGATCGAAGTGATTCTGTTAAACGATATCGCGCTTATTACGCTAGACACCACCGGACCTGCTCTTCACAAACGCGGATACCGCAGACAGGCTACAGAAGCGCCACTGAAGGAAACGATGGCAGCCGCTTTAATCCAGCTTAGCCGCTGGAATGGCCACCGTCCGCTATATGATCCATGTTGTGGTTCGGGAACATTGTTGATAGAAGCCGCGATGATCGCTTGGAATATCGCACCGGGACTACGGCGTTCCTTCCCTTCAGAACATTGGCCAGTCATCCCTAAGTATCTGTGGGAGGAAGCTCGCGAAGAAGCTTTCGATGCCGTGCGAGATGATTATCCATTGCAGCTAACCGGCACGGATATCGATCCTGCTGCTATAGAAATTGCTGAAGCCGCTGCTAAAAGCGCCGGCCTGTCCGGAGAAATAACCTTCACCGTGATGGCTGCCGCCAAAGCAAGACCCCAAGGCGAATACGGCTGTATCATTACCAACCCGCCATATGGTGAACGGATCAGTAATGATAAAGAGGTGGAGAAGCTGACTCGCCAGTTTGGTGAAATGATGCTGTACCTACCGACTTGGTCATTCTTCGCGATTAGTCCTTATAAGGAATTCGAACAATATTACGGCCGTAAAGCGGACAAGCGTCGCAAGTTGTATAACGGACGTATTGAGTGTCAATATTATCAATACTTGGGTCCACTTCCACCTAGAAATCCGAAATAATTCGGAAGACAATTACGCCAAGCATGAACGGCTTCGGCGTCCTTAAAAGGACGGTAAGCGTTTATGCGAGAAATATAAGAACGGACATCTACCTCGATTGAGGACGGTGTCCGTTTCTTCTTACATACTCAACTTCTGTGCTAGGAGGCTTTAACGTGTCACGAGATCCATTTAGTAGGATCAGCTCATCCATAACGGATAGAATGATCACTATTGTCCGCTCCCGTTATATTGGTTACATCCTTTTTCTTGTCCTTATGCTCGCTAAGCTAATGTTTCTTCACAGCGGCCTGCATGCCCCTAATATTGATATGAACCGTCTCGACAAGCTCATTGCTCTCGGTTCAGTTATGCTGTTATCATTTTGGGTGTTATGGCTCCCCCGACGTGGACAAACCATAGCCCTGATAATCATAAACGTGCTCCTGACATTACTTATTTATTCTGATATTGTCTACTATCGCTACTTTCAGGATTTCATCACCGTTCCCGTTCTTTTTCAAGCCGGACAGATGGATGCACTTGGCGGAAGTATCTTTGCACTACTCCGTCCCTCTGATCTCTACTTGTTCGCGGATTGGCTGATATTTCTGGTTTACACCATTTGGGTAGTGTTATTCCGTCGGAACACGCCTGCCTATAATAATGGACAGCCTTCCTATTATGCTCGCACAAGTCATTTTCGTCCCTCTTCACGCTTTATGAGAGGACTAAGACGGAGCGTTAACGGGGTCGTTGCATTGGTATTAGGCTGTATTCTGACCTTTGGCCCTATCCACTCTTACGCCACTACGTGGGCCAAGGGTTTATTCACTGGTAACTGGTGGAGCTTGGCGATGTATAACGTTACTGGACTCATTGGATTTCACGGTTATGATATTTACTTGTATGCCAAAGATCATTTAGGCCCGCAGCCTGAGCTTTCACAAAAGGAAGCCAGCTCCATGAAGCTCTGGTTCAATGAACACAATGCTGAGCAAAGTGTTCTTAACGACAGCTTTGGAAAATACAGCGGAAGCAACATCGTTGTTATTCAGGCCGAAGCTTTTATGAATTTTGTAGTGGGACGATCGATCAATGGACAAGAGGTCACACCTAATTTGAACGCTCTAATCAAAGAGAATACCTACTTCAGTAATTACTATCATCAGACCTCACAAGGACGAACCTCCGATGCGGATTTCGCCTCGAATGGTTCACTGTATCCGCTGGTCTCCGGCTCAGTATTTGTCCGTTACCCGGATCATCAATTTGACACGTTACCTGCCATTTTGAAGTCCAAGGGCTATAGCACCAATGCCTTCCATGCGTATGAAGGAAGCTTCTGGAATCGGCAGATTATGTATAAGGCGATGGGGTACGACCATTTTTATAGCAAAAAAGACTTTAAGATCGACGAGCCCCTAGGCTGGTCATTGGGAGATAAATCATTCCTGCGGCAGTCCCTAAATATTATGGATTCTGTAGAATCGATCCAGAAGCCCTTTTACTCTTTTTTGACTACACTATCTAGTCATCACCCATATTCTCTCCCTGCGGCTAAGCAAGGGCTTGATACCGGGGAGTTTAAAGGTACCATCTTCGGAGATTATTTGCAGGCTGTTCATTATACAGATGAAGCTCTAGGTGAATTGGTGAGTGATATGAAGCAGCGTGGGTTGTGGGATAACACGATCCTTGCCTTTTATGGAGATCATGATAACTCGATCCAAGAAACCTCTTATTACGAACAATTTCTTGGTAAAAGCTTAAATAAGCTCGACATGCATCAAATCATGCATCAAGTTCCATTACTCATTCATCTGCCGGGTAATAACACCTCGGTGATTGATTCTAATCCGGCTGGTCAATTGGATCTCACACCTTCCTTACTCCATCTGCTTGGGATCTCACAAGATCCTTATTATCTCATGGGTAATAATCTGTTCAGTGGCAAAGAGCGACTTGTGACACTGCGAACCGGTGCCTTTGCCGATGCGAAGCGCTCCTATCTTCCAAGTGAAAATGGACAATTCAACAGTGGCACCTGTTATAGCCTCGACAGCCGCGAAGCCATTGACGTTGCGGGGTGCAGCACCGGGTTCGAGACAAGTAAGCAGCGACTGCAAATCTCAGACGATATCATGAAATACGATGGCATCAAGATGCTCCGAAAGGAAGAATCTGCACCATAAAAATTTCATTTATAAAACAAAAAGCCCTAAACTCCGTCATCAACACGGGTTTAGGGCTTTTTAAGTTGATGGATAAGACCTCTGCATTATTTCTGAACGGCCGGTTGCTTGATAAAAGCTTCTACCTTCTTCAACACTTCTTCCTCTGTTGGAGCACTCACATAACGACCATTAACATATACAAAGGCCCGTTTGCCACATGGACCACAGTACGACTTACAGCCGACCTTGATCTCTGCATCAGGCGCCATCTTTTGCAGTTTGGGTATGATACTCTTCAATTTCATAAAATTACATTCATCGCACACTTGTATATCGTTAGCCATGGAGCAACCCTTCTTTATGTCCCAAATTTAAGGCGAAACGTTTAGTGATCGCCGTGATTACCTTTAGACGGATTAGTAATAACAAAACCTTCTTCAGGAAGATATAAATAATCAACGACCACACCATCAAGGAGCGGTTGATTCGGATCAAGAATAACATCGATTTCTTTATCTGTCGAGACTACAACATCATTCTCATTAGGCGTGTCCAAATCCAGTCCGTAGTGAGCATGATCACCGTGAGCATGCGTAATAGCTACGCGAAGCTTCAACTCGCTGTTTCCTTCAAGTTCCATTTGTTTCTTTATCACTTTAGCCGCATTGCGGGTAATTTTGACCTTCATCTATCATCCATCTCCTAGTACTTAAATTAAATACTCAATTACCTATTTTAAAGGTAAATGATATCTAAAAGCAACTATATTAACAAATTAGATACACAATCCGAGGTAGATCTCACTTCACTGCCTCATTTTCCGGCCTGAAGTGCCGGGTATTTTCGTCCCATCCGTGACACGAACCAGCCCATAAGAAGCATCGTCACACCAATATCATCGATCGGTAAAAAAGGCATAAAATCCGGCAACACCCAATAGAGCAGTACTGGGATTGTGAATAAAAGCTTGTCCCCTATTGCGACTTTAGGGGAGATCACATATCGCCAGGAACTACTGAAGATAGTAGACCATTGTTTCAGTGACAGCAGTTTTTTCAGTTTCATAGTGACCCTCCTCCCAAGTAAAAAGGATACAGCCGCGGATAACGTGTAGTGACGACAGCGGCCATACCCTATGGTTTATGTTACGCAAGTTTACTGTAATTGTTTCATAATTATTTCACATTGGATAGTATCGTTCCCAAAATTAGACCCGTTTCTAGCGCCATATCCTCAAAATCTGCCAATGGCAACGGATTTTTACCGATCCCCAGCTCTACTGTAAATCCTGGTTTACGAAAGGTCTGGATGAACCAATCCTTATACCCGGCATCGCTGCCAGTTAATTCGACTGCACGATAGCTGCTCGCAGCGGCCAACCGTGTTGCTAATTCGCGGCTTTCGGGAGGTTCATATCCCCGGTAATTCCAGTAGATCTCTCCCCCTTGGCTATGCAAAGACACTGCAGCTTCTCCGGGCGCGTTCTCAGCAAGTACCGCTAGAGCGGCTGCCTCAGGTTCACTTAGCGCCTCAGGACCACTGTAATCACGCGGAGAGGGCAGGATTACACCACGGCGTTCCCGTTCCTCTTCCCAATGAGCAGGGAACTGATCCCCGAGATCCACACCGCGTATATTGGCCTTCCAATGGCGAAAACTCCGCCGTCCCCCGTTCCATTTCATAAGGTCCTCATAATAAGGGTGGCCTGGTAAAACGCCCTCCTGCACTAACTCCACGCCGTCAGGGTTAGCCATGGGTACAGCCCATAGGGTCCAATTATTGTACCATTCCTCTGGACGATGACCATTCCATGCCAAACCTTTAGCATAAGCTGCTGCATACTCTTCTATGAACGACATCAGGCAAGGCGAGGTCAGCCATTCATTAGCATGTAGAGCCGCATTAACATGCAAATGGCGGGTTCCATTGCCTATTTTAAGCACAGGAATTGGCTTGCCGAGCACACTGTTGCCAATTGGATGTGCTTGTATAAAAGGATATTGTGCAATCAGGCTGCTGATGTCGTTCTCAACATCAACCGGACCGTACTCTCCACGTAAGAATACCACTCGCTCTGGAATCGGAGGCGGAATGACGAGGACTTTTCCCGGTGTACAGAAGCGCCCTGAGGACACACCTGGATTAAGCTTCTCCAAATCATCTAAACTCACATTGAATAATGAGGTTATGCGTTCAAGATCATCCCCTTCCTGCACCGCATACCTTTTACGCGGCGAAGACGGTAGGAATAAAACCTGACCCGGATATAAATAAGACTGTCTCCCAACCCATGGATTGCCTTGAATGACATGCTCAGGGGTTAATCCATGCAGGGCGGCAATTCGGCTTACGGTATCTCCCCTGCTTGCAATATATTGTCGCATTAGGTCTCATCCTCTCGGCCTTAAATTGCTGATACGGTGGATACAAAAATAGCAGCAAACAGCACTTAACTCTATTGTATGCAAGAGCCACTACCCTGCATGAAGGAGAAATGAATCACAAGAAAATAGGCTGGGAATTATGCTTCTCAGCCTATTTTATCTTACACTCCGTAGAGTTTGTCCCTATTCAATTCAACATTGCTCTGCTTATAACGTGGATACTTGCCATACTACTGGGGTACGTTTAATTTGTTCTCCAAGCCAGTCTCGGGCAATTCGCTGAAACATTTCAGCATCACCACTGCAGAAGAACTGATGAATTGGACTTTCATCCCCGATGGACAGCTTGCCTTTATCGTATAAAATCGTGCTGATCTCACGAGCTGTCTCATCTGCGGAACTGATCAGTTTGACTCCCGGTCCCATGGTCTCTCCAATAGGCTCAACAAGAAATGGATAATGAGTGCATCCTAAAATTAAAGTATCGATGTTATTATCTTTAATGCCTTCCAATGCCTGCTCTACAATTTCATAACTTATCTCAGAGCGGAACATACCTTGCTCAACGAGTGGGACAAGTGCTGGGCAGGCTTGACTTACAACCTCAACAAAAGGAGACAGCTGCTTTAGTGCGTTAGTATAAGCCCCGCTGCCGATGGTTCCTATTGTACCGATCACGCCGACATGTCCGCTTTTGGTCGCGCTAATTGCAGCACGGGCTCCGGGATGAATCACCCCAATGACAGGGATAGAGACCTTGGCTGAGATATAATCGAGTGCCGCTGCTGTTGCGGTATTACAAGCGATAACAATCATTTTAGGATTAAACTGGATCAAATAATCTACAATTTGTTCTGTAAACAGTGTTACTTCCTCGGTCGAACGGGGTCCGTACGGAGCTCGGGCCGTATCTCCGAAATAAATGATTTTCTCCCGCGGGAGCTGCCTCATCACTTCTTTGACAACTGTTAGCCCTCCCACACCTGAGTCTAATATTGCAATAGCTTGCTGCACGAACACACCGCTTCCTTCTACTTGTTTTGTGTAGCTTATGTAAGCCGAAAACAAAATGTACCTGACTTTCAGCCCCAATTGCAGATATTACTCCTTTTGGACTCTTAGTTCAAGCCAAGACTTTTTCCATCATTTAACAGGTCTATAAGAATGAAATAAAAAAGCCACCTTCCGCCCAATGCGAAAAAGCGGCTCTATTAAAAGAGAATAAGTACTTTTTGACCGTAAAACCAAACACTCCATCCACTGTTTCATTATGCGATTTCGTTATTATCCTTGTCATCTGGCTGAGCTTCTTCAAGACTAGCTTCTTCACTGCTTACTTCTTCATTTACAGGCGATACCTCTAACTCCGTTACCTCTTCCAAAGTGGCCGCTGCCTCTTGAATCGTTTCTTCCGTAACAGTTCCACTTACTGCTACAGTAGCAGTATCTTCTTCTACAGCATTCGAACATGATTTGCTCCATTCGCGAACCTCATGGACTACATGACCTATAGAATCCTTAGCTTTGTCATACAGCTCAACGCTCTTGTCTCCAGCCTGCACGGCAATTCCCTGTACCTTTTCAATGCCAGCAGCTGTTCCTTCCGCAATATCCTTGCGCAGCTCTTTACCTGGCTTAGGCGCAAACAGAAGTGCTGTCACTGATCCAACCACACTTCCGACTAAAGCTCCCCATAACAAACCTTTTGTGTCCTTTTTCATCGTTTCATCTCTCCTTTAAATTCATTGCTCCCCGCTCTACCGGGCTAATGCCTATATCTGCTATATCATAAGCAGCAGGAGTTTGTCTTGTGACTAATTATTACGACTTTTCAGAAGTTTTGTCTGTTACATTTTTGGGTGCAATTGCGTATCGGCAGCATTGTCCTCCTTCTGCCATACATTCACTTCGTGTAACCTTAGCATCCAGCAATTCCTCAAATAGGCTATGCTCGCATTGACAAGCTTTACGATACTGAGTAGCCACCTGGCGAATCGGGCAGTTGTATTCTTTTATGACATACGAACCATCCTCTTCACGGTTCCACTCTGCCATATATCCACCAGCGTTTTGGATCGACGATAACTCAGCTACTCGCTCTTCCAAATTCCGGCGTTCCATCATCGGTGCATACTGGGTGAGCATCCGGCGACGGCGTCCCTCAAACAATGTATTAACAGCTTCCAATCCACTGCCATAATCCAATTCACGCAAAAGCTCCAAAGCCAGATTGTGATAGCTTTTTGGAAAATACTCTTCGGACTTCTCCGTTAAAGAATACATATGTAAAGGCCGCCCCATCGCTTGCCGAACCACTTTTGTCTTAGCAAGTCCCTCCTGCTCCAGCTGAAGCACATGACGACGGACACCCATCTCTGTAATTCCCAATTCTTCTGCCAGCGCGCCGATGGTCAGTGGTCCTTTCGTCTTCAGGAGCGTCATAATCAAGTGCCTTGTCGATCCATTTTCCTGCCCCATCTTCATCATAAAGGAACCCCCTCTCTTTCACGGCTACCGCCTATTTTATATGATTCTATCTTATGCTATTATAGCGTTACACCGGACCCAAGTTCCTGATCCAAATAATTCCCTACTTCAACAGCAAACTTCTCTAGCACCTCTGAAAGGATTGGTGTGAGCGGGTGTAGTGCTTCTCTTTCCCAGGCAAAATAATCCTGCACGAGCGGCTTACGAAGTGCGACAAGCTCTATCAATCGCTCGTAGATCTCACTTTTACCTAGCACTTTTTCTTCATGTATAATTGAAATGATATCCTCATAACTTCCGGCATCACGCATAATAAAACCGTCAATCAGACAACTACCAACGTCCGTAACCACCTCTATCGCCAGATGAAGGCAGCGTTCTTGTATTAGTCCGGTTAAAGTATTGCCATCCCATGAAGCTGTTACAGTCCGAAGACCTGTAGTTATATCTGGGATTTGAGCAAGAATGGTTTCGATTTGTTTGCGGTTGACATAATACACAGCAATACCCCCATGTCAAAAATAGTTAGAGAAATCTGCATTATCCCTACTTACCGCGTTTGCCGCGGCGTTTCAGCCAAAAGAACATAATGAAACATGCCGCAAGAAAAACGACCAAATAAGTTAACGCTTCCATCGGATACTCGAGCTCACGCATTCCTGTCACCGCTTCCGGTATAAAATGATGATGCTTGTTAATCAGTAGATCGCTTAAATTACGTAATCCACAGCAATTGAAAGTTCTTTAACTTCATTAATATGAGCTATAACTTCCTTATGCGCCGGATGAACCTGATAAGCCTGTAAATCATCTAGAGAAGCTACCACCGTAACTAAAGCAATATCAAAGGATCGATCAGAATGAATGATATCAGCACCCACTTCAATCGAAAGGAGCTGCGGGATTTTACCTTCCATATTTCGCAGTACGGCTACCGTTGCCGCAACGCTTTCTTCGGACCGGTCCTTCAATTTAAAAAACACAATATGCTTGATCATTCTATCTCGCTCCCTGTTGTAATATTGTAATTAGATATTAAAAATATATCATAAGCGTACGCGTTCTGGAAGAAACTTAAAAAGTGATGTCAGAAATAGCAGCATTAACCATTGCCGATGTATATGAAAGTGTTGTAGTATATTTTTAAAAAATCGGAGGAATTATGCCTAGTAACCAACAAGAAACTCATAATATCCAGGCGTGGTCTCTGATCAACCGCAAATATCTTGGACAAGGCGTTCGTGTAAAAAGATTCCGCCGTCCAAAGCGCAGCCAGATTAGAAACCGTGTGTTACTTGCTGTATTGATGGCTAAGGATATCAAACTTTCACGACTCGCAGAAGATCTTGGTATATCCTCTCGCAGCGTAAGCGCCTGGGTATACGAAGGTCGTATCCCTTCCAACAATAACATTGACAAGACCTGCCGCCTACTCGGGTACCCGCCCCACATTTTGTTCAATGAAGCACTGATTCGTCAGAGTCCAATTGTATGTCAACCAACTCCTTCACGATTTATGAAAAGAAGTATTACCAGTTCGCCCCGCAGCAATGTGATTCTAACCGGCCTCTGTATGGTTTACGATTTTTCCGTAACCGATGTAAGTATTTGGATAGGTGTTCATCCCGGGACGTTTCGAAAATGGTTGCACAGCAGCCATCTGCCTACCCCTGCTCTGCAGGAAAAAGCCGAAACCTTCTTCCGAATTCCACGACATATTCTATTTGCAGACTGCGGAACGCTCTAATGTGATCCTATCGCTTAATAAGTTCAAGGCCAGCCCTTCTTCCTTAATTAGGAGAAGGGTTTTTTGCCATATTTTTTTCTTAAAAAAGGGTCATACTACTGTTTAGGTACATTGTTCAGTACTAAAGAACGGAACAGGAGGCGTAAGATGAGACTTGACGGAATACTATCTGAAGGCTACACCGATACTTGGGACGTGGCCCCCGGTGTCATCGGACTACGAACCATGTTCGTAAATTGCGCATTCATCGGCCAGCCCAATTCGGACTGGATCATTGTAGATACGGGACTTAGCTCTTACACAAACAGAATTATAGATTATGCTAAGGAGAAGTATGAGAAGCCTCCGGTGGCAATTATCCTGACTCATGGGCATTTCGACCATATCGGGGGTGTGAAAAAGCTTATTGAGGAATGGAATGTACCCGTGTATGCTCATCCACTAGAAATTCCTTATCTAACAGGTAAAGCGGATTATCCTCCAGCCGATCCGGCCGTAGGCGGCGGGCTGATGAGTATGGTGTCCTCATTATTTTCACATCATGGCATCGACCTTGGATCAGCCATACATCCATTACCCGAAGACAGAACCGTCCCCGGAGCAAAGGGCTGGAAATGGATCCATACACCTGGACATAGTCCCGGACATATTTCACTATTCAGACCAGAAGATAAGTTACTGATTGCTGGTGACACCTTTCTTACAGTCAAACAAGAGTCCGTATTCGCAGTAGCTACCCAGCATCAGGTGGTGCACGGCCCACCCTCTTATTTCACGACGGACTGGGAAGACGCGGAAAAGTCGGTCCGCACACTTGCGTTGCTAGATCCTCATATCGTTCTCTCTGGACATGGGGTGCCTATGGAGGGTGAAAAATTATCTACTCAGCTTGCTCATTTATGCAAGAATTTCAAGGAAATGGCGTTGCCGGGTCAAGGGAAGTTCGTGTGATTTCCTTACGGGGTCCCATTTTGCTGAAATAGCCAATGCGCCCCCGCATCATTCAAGACTACACTCTATACCAATATTGATATATCTCCTTAAATCCGAGCTTGTCGTACAAAGCCGAAGCTCCAGTATTAGCTTGTACAACCTGCAAAAAAGCGGTTGTTGCACCCTGCGTCTTGCCCCAGTGTAGTAATGCAAGCAGCAGTTGTTCCGCCATACCTTGTCTACGCTGATCGGAAGCAGTGATAATATCAAAGAGACCTATGTAGCCGTTCTGAATAACACCCAGACCACAAGCGGTAGGAACGCCATTGTTAATCAACAGAATATAGCCCTGCTGCAAAAGACAAGCGGATAACATTCTAGTTAAGGTGCTCCGATTGTCTTTTGAGAGCGCAGAGAGCTTTGTAAATGCATTTAACCACTCTTCAGTTAAGCTCTCCTGAACTTGTATCTCATATCGAAGATCAGGAGTAGCTAATCCCTCCAGTTCTAATAGCCTAACAGATGATGGCTCGACAACTGTGTAACCACGCTCCGCTAGCGCCTCATCCAGGTTCGCAGGCTGGATATACGGCGTTATTTTAAATACTGGCTTTAATCCAGCATCCTTATAGTACTGCTCAGCAAGCTTAATTTGGTTTGTAAGATCCGCAAGAGAGCTTTTTTCTCCGTATAACGGATTGACCGAATTAGCTCTTTTCGTATATCCAGCTGCTGTGCGCAGAACCCAGCCATTCAGGAGAACACTCTGCTCCGCTGGCCAAGTATTAAGTGTGATTTCTTCAATCGCTTTATACAAGTTATCTCCTCCTTATTAGCCATGTTCCCGCTTATTACGCATCGCTGGTAGCAGCTTCACTGCTTCATCAGCATACGAAATATAATAGTCATATTCGGGAGACTCCTTACCATAAATGGCTATTTTCCCCTCATGGTTGTAATGGACACCCCAGCCGAATCGCTTCGGAAGTAGAGAGGCTCGCAGGCATGGATGGTTTCTAGAGAATAGCTCCTTCCATATTTCTTCCCTACGGGTCACACGATCTTCTAGCGGAATTTGTTTATGGCGTACATGAACCTCAAACAGAAGCTCTTCATGATTGTATTTGTAAGGCTCATTAATAAGCAGCTCATATTGAATCACATGCGCAGGCGGGAGTGTACGACAAGACATCGGCGGGATTCCCGTTTCCTCAGGACAATCCTCTGCTACACGTATGAAAGTGTTTGTATAACTCATGGGCATCACCTCTATTTTTAATTGAAATATATTCCTTCTATGATAATTCATAGTCACTATAATTGCACAGCAAAAATCCGGAACCTCAACCTCCTGGATTCCGGATTTTCATCTGCTATTTCATCTGAATTTCTATTCCTCAGCCGCTGCCGCAAGGAGTTCTTCAACAGGCCACGGAAGCGGATTATTAAACGTTGTCCAATCCTGCTTCAACTCATCTTTCGTCAACAAACATCGATCCAATCTCGCTTCGATTTGTGCTGAGTCCATACTAACACCGATAAACACGATTTCATTCATTCGATCGCCCCACAGCTCGTCCCACTTGGCTTTCATTTCAGGTTCGCTTTCCAATACCTCCTGCTGCTGATCCTCAGGCATTGTAGCTAGCCAGTAGCCGGCAGGTCCGAACTGAATCGAGGGTCCAGCCTGGCTGATACTCGCTGCAAGATCACCCTCTGCGGCAACCCATACAATCCCTTTCGCTCTGACAACTTCCTCCGGCCAATGACTAAAGAAAAAGCTTAACCTTTGCGGATGAAAGGGGGTTCTCCGGCGATAGACAAAAGAAGATATTCCGTATTCCTCCGTCTCAGGCGTATGTGTCTCCTTGTTAAGCTCCGTAATCCAACCGGAGGACAAGCTTGTTTTTTCAAAATCAAATAATCCAGTATTAAGAATCTCCTTCGGATCTACCACTCCGTTAACCGTACGGATCAGCTTGGCTGTCGGCTGAAGTTTGCGAAGCACAGCTTCAAGCTTGTTAAGCTCTTCTTCTTCTAGCAGATCACACTTATTAAGCAATAACACATCACAAGTTTCGATCTGATCAATGAGCAAATCCACAATATCGCGATAATCGTCTTCGCCAGCCGTTTGATTACGATCGATCAGACTATCACCAGAAGAGAAGTCATGCCAGAATCGTCCAGCATCCACAACGGTCACCATCGTGTCCAATTGAGCGAGTGAAGTCAAATCAATATCCAGTTCTGGGTTCGCATAAGTAAAAGTCTGTGCCACCGGAACAGGCTCGCTAATGCCAGATGATTCAATGAGGATATAATCAAAACGGCCTTCAGCAGCCAGCTTTTGTACTTCGACAATCAAATCGTCGCGGAGTGTACAGCAGATACAACCGTTAGACATTTCCACTAATTTCTCTTCCGTTCTAGAAAGCACATTACCTGACTTCACCAGGTTGGCGTCCACATTCACTTCACTCATATCGTTAACGATAACAGCAACTTTCAAGCCTTCACGGTTGTGCAAGACATGATTTAGCAGTGTTGTTTTTCCAGAGCCTAAGTAGCCACTTAGCACCGTAACGGGGATTTTTTTCATTCCGATCACTCCTATCATTGATTAGCATTTATGTTTGGCATTTATGCTCTTACCGGGTTTCGCGGTGTAATGTAACTCTTTTCAGACGTGGACAATATTTCTTCATTTCCATACGTTCTGGGTGATTTCGCTTATTCTTGGTAGTGGTATAGTTACGGTCTCCTGTCTCCGTGCATGCCAAAGTAATGATTACTCTCATTGTTCCATCTCCTTTTTAAATCGTAATAATTACGATTAACATATCGTACACGTTTTATTCACAATCTGTCAACTATGATCTTGTAAAAATTCCAACTCTCTTAATTTTGTGGTCTTTCTTGCGAACAAATCACGTATAGATGGAAATATAAAAATATGATTCTTGTATTTCCAAGAGAATCAGGCAGGAGTGGAGATCATGAAGATACCAGTAATTATTTTGAGCGGGTTTCTGGGGAGCGGGAAGACAACTCTGCTGTTGTCCCTGCTGAAAGAGAGCAAGGTAAGGGGTCTGAACCCTGGCGTAGTTATGAATGAGCTGGGAAAGAGAGATGTAGATGGGTATATTCTGCAGGAGCATACGGGTACAACCGTGACTAAGCTACTGGACGGATGTGTATGCTGTAGCCGTAAAGAGGATTTGGCAGACAGCCTACTGGTACTGCTAAGAGGACGCCCCGATGCTATTTATATCGAGCTTACTGGCGTCGCGAATCCGGAAGAAATCGCCAAAACATTACAAGAAGCCGCTCTTCAAGAAAGGGTCGAATTGCATTTTACGATCACCTTATTGGATGCAGAAAACGCCTTGGAATATAACAGCAGACTCTCCTCTGACAAACAGCTGGTTCGTACCCTTCGCAAGCAGCTGTCCACTGCCGATCTCATTGTTGTTAATAAGAGCGATCTTGTAGAGCCTGAAACCTTATGGCGAATTGAAAAGGGAGTCCGAAAACAAAATACAGAGGCTGAAATCGTATATACCCATTACAGCGAGATCAACCTTTCTCCGATATTATCAGGAATCATCCCACGTAAAATCATCGCTCCCGCGCCACAACGAGCACCTCAAACCTTTAAAGGCGCAACACTTAAACAAATGAATTCAGAACAGGGAGCTACAGCAGTAAAAGAACGGCAAGAAGAGCCCCACGCTTCTTTTTCCCAAGTGACCGCCATCACGTTAACCATTCCGCAAGCAGTGACTACAATGCCTTCCAAAGAACAGCTAGAGGCATTCTTTCAAGAATGGGGTGACAACCTGCTCCGTGCCAAAGGGCATATCCTTTTGTCCGAACAGGAACCGGTTCAACTTGTCCAATATGCGGGAATGCGTACAAGCTGGGAGGCATCACGTTACCCCGGAATGCCTTATGTGGTATTCATCGGGATAAATTTAGATGAGGAACTGCTGGCAGATCGGTGGTCCACCTTATTCGAACCTTGACTACCCTTTCCCCTTTAAAACTACTGCCGCTGCTTCTACCGATCTCATTCCTGATTATCATTGGTTTTATATGGGTGCCAAATCACCTGGAGCTACTAGACAACGCGTACATCGACACGTTCAAAACCGGCTTTATCGGGATTTTGCTAGAAGCCTTGCCGTTTGTGTTAGCAGGAGCTTTATTATCCTCGCTGCTTCGCGTCTTTATCCCAGATGAAATGATCTCCCGCTGGATTCCACGGCAGGCGCTTCCGGCCATTTTATTCGCTTGCCTGCTCGGAATTATTTTTCCAGTATGCGAATGTGGAATGATTCCTCTCGTCCGCCGACTAATCCATAAGGGGATGCCTGTCTACGTGGCGATCGTGTTTATTTTATCCGGACCCATCCTAAATCCAGTCGTCTATGGAGCAACACTGACGGCATTTCGCAACCACTCAGAACTGGCCTATGCCCGGATGGGTCTAGCTTTTGTAGTCGCCTGTATTATAGGCTTGATTATCTATGCAACGGTGAAAAAGTCCCCGATACGCCTTAGCGTTCAGCGCGAAACCGATAACACACATCATAATAATTCTCGTGGAGGAAAGTTAGCCGCCGTCTTCGTGCATACCTCGGATGAGTTTTTCGAGATGGGAAAATACTTAATCATTGGCTGCCTATTGACCGCTGGCACTCAGACGTTTATGGTTCAGGACAGTTTGGCTGCGATCGGAGATAAGCCGCTCGGGTCTTATTTTTTCATGATGGGACTGGCATTTGTGCTTTCGCTCTGTTCCACCTCAGATGCCTTTGTAGCTTCCACCTTTGTACATTCTTTTCCAGCAGGAGCACTGCTCGCTTTTATGGTATTTGGGCCGATGTTAGATTTCAAAAATTCATTGATGTTACTCTCGCTGTTTAAGACCAAATTCGCTCTTTATTTGTTCTTTCTTATCTTTTCGAGCGTATTTATCGGAGCCGTACTCATGTCCTTATGGCTGTAATCATAGAGGTGGCAAGCAGATGCTTACCCCATTGTTAGGAGGAAGCGCATGAATGACTCTCCAAGCATCCGATTTCACTATTTGTTAAGGGCGGTCATTCTGCTCGCCTTTGCTCTCTATATTGGGCATTT
Organism: Paenibacillus sp. FSL R5-0914; assembly: GCF_038004525.1. Lineage (NCBI taxonomy): Bacteria > Bacillati > Bacillota > Bacilli > Caryophanales > Paenibacillaceae > Paenibacillus > Paenibacillus sp. FSL R5-0914. Next base: position 15,135 of record NZ_JBBORH010000005.1, on the reverse strand, counting down.
AGTGCAGCAGGACGCTTTGCATTATTATGTAGCGCCTAAGCTAGCACGCTGGGTTCAGTTATGTCCGATTCCTCTGACACTAATGGCGCTCAGCTTGGCCATTCAAGCCTTATTTGGTAAGGGAAGTGTGCTATGTGACTGCGAGCATCGCCTCCCACATTCCATATTTAAAAGTACAGCGCTTTATGGATTATTCCTGTTTCCACTGCTGCTTGGATTTGCACTTCCTGATCGTGCCTTGGGAAGTATGGCCGCTAGTAAAAAGGGGATTTCGTTCTCCTCTTTACCATCAGAGACTACCAACGCTGTTAGATTCGAATCGATTGATCCTTATCATGAGGAGCTCACCGAGCTAGCTAAGATCTTATATGGGCAGCCTACTATCCCTGTGTATTCTGATATTTTTTCTGAAACACTAGGCGCTATTGACATGTATAAACAACAATTTGAAGGCAAAGAAATTTCCGTTTCCGGTTTTCTATACCGCGATGACAGTGAAACGCCAGAGAATGCTTTTGCCATTGGCAGATTTCTGGTTCAGTGCTGTACCGCCGATGCTACTCCGTTTGGGATGTTGGTTGATTCCGGCAAATTAAAAAGCTTGCCCACCGATACCTGGATAGAGGTTCGGGGCAAGCTTCAAATTGTGCAAGACAAAGGCCAAGAAATGATGCAAATACGCGCAGAAGCAATTACACCTATCGCGCAACCAACAACACCCTACATTTACACGAGTGCTGACTCCATAACCGCATGGAAAGCTTTGACGAATACGGCCAACCCTACTAAATAATTGCGTCCAGCTCATCCTCATCATTCACAGATCGGTTAGGGTTAAATACTTCAACCATAATACGGGCGGGTATACAGATGATTTGCTGCTTTGGCCTAGAAATAAACCCCATTTCCAAAGCGATTCGCAAAGGAGCGTCAGAATATGTCATTTGGATCCCGTAATCAAATACCTTTAAGGTATTGTGACCAAACTTCGATTGAATATCTATAATTTGCTCTTCTTTGGTCAAAGAAACGGTCTTGTATTCCTTACCATCAACCGTAATTATAGCTTTCAAATCGCCTTGTTGATACTGTTCATTATGGGTGTCCCACCACTTGATTCCGTAAATCAAACCCGCTGCGAATAGAGCTAAAAAAATGATTACAAAATCGCCACGCTTCATCTTTAACAAGGTATGGATCCTTTCATTGACAATATATTCGTAATAATTACGATTACAAATATATTAATCTTACGCCCTTTTGTCAATGACACTCCTCATCCTTAACGAATCCGAGTAGACCAATCTTTTAATACCCTGTCAAGCTCCTTTATGGAGATAGGCTTGGAGATGAAATCCTGCATTCCTGCACTCAGACACATGTCTTTATCTTCATTTCTGGCAAAAGCTGTGGCCGCAATAATAATGGGAGACAGCCCAAGCTTCTCACGTATGATTCCTGTTGCTTCTATCCCATCCATAATAGGCATCTGGATATCCATAAAGACGAGATCATAATCCTTGGACAGCACAGCTCGAACTGCTTCCTCGCCATTTGATGCAATGTCAGGGAAGTATCCCCTCTTCTTCATATAAGCCAGCATCAGCTGCTGATTCACAGGATGATCTTCAGCGATGAGAATAGACATCGGTCCATATTCTCCCGTATCAGATGCTCTGGCGTTAGGTTTATTGCTTTTGTCTGTATCCACTGAAGGGTGGAGCGTAACCTTCTGATTCCATTCCTCTTTTGGCAAAGAGACCTCCACGGTGAAAAAGAACTCTGAGCCATGTTCCTCACAGCTCCTCACACCAATCGCTCCTCCGAGCAGCTCCACCAGCTTTTTGCTAATCGCCAGTCCAAGTCCTGTTCCGCCATATTTTCGATTAATGGAAGGATGCAATTGCGAGAACGATTGAAACAATAACCCTTGACTGGCAACCGGGATCCCCAAGCCCGTATCTTTAACCATGAATTTAACGATAATATTTCCTGACTTTTGAGAATCTTCCAGGCTGGCAGAAATACTAATTTCACCTGTCTCCGTAAATTTCACCGCATTTCCCACTAAGTTCACGAGAATTTGGCGCAATCTTGCCTCATCCGTCACAATGACAAATGGAAGATCAGGTGCAATATTGATAGTTAATAACAACCCTTTTTCTTTGACCTTCGGATAGAATAGCTCACTAACGTTCTGTATCACTTCACGCAAGTCCACCATTTGCAGTTCAAGTGTCATCATGCCTGCTTCAATTTTGCTGAAATCCAGCACTTCATTCAAAATATGAAGCAATGCTTCTCCGCTACTTGTAATGATTTGTGTGTAGTAGCTCTGCTCTTCATTTAACTCTGTCCCTGAGAGCAAGTCTGCCATTCCTATAATACCGTTCATAGGCGTACGCAGCTCATGGCTCATGATCGCTAGAAACTCCGATTTCGCCCGATCCGCTTCCTCTGCAGACTCCTTCGCTCGCACAATCTCCTTCTCTTCTGTGATATCTCGGAAAACCACTACAGCCCCGATCCGCTCTTCTCCATCAAAAAGAGGAGTCATGTGATATCTGACCAAAAAGCTGGAACCATCTTGCCTCCAAAACACACCCTCTTTCTCATCAAAAGAGCGATTATTGAAGTGCGAGGGAATCAGCGTCTTCTGAATGCCCAAGAATGGCTCATTATCCAGCCAAGTCTGATGAATCGTATGGAATTTGCTGTTCAACCATTCCGTTGGATCGTGTCCTAGCATAGTAATCGCCGCTGGATTGATGAACATCGTATCCCCTTCAAGATTCATACCAAATATGCCTTCAGATACCGAATTCAATATTAGAGCATGCTCGTTACTTAACTTCTCTATTTCTTCAAAATGCCGCGCCCGTTCCGCAATGTCCCGGGTTACACACACAAGCTCCCGTCCTCCAAAGGTCTCCGAGTAAATATAGCGAAGTGTTGTTTCCGTCCAAATGTACGTTCCATCTTTGCATAGAAACCGAAAGGTCACAGGGTCGAGCTTCTTCCCTTCCATACAGTTGCTAAGATAGGACACCACTTTCTCCTTGTCTTCAGGATGTATGTAATCAATACCTCTCGTTTCGTACATTTCTTCCGGTGTATAGCCGAACATCGTCTGGCAAATGGGTGATGCATATAGATAGATGAGGTCTCCGTCCGCTGTATTACGTGAAATGAAATCCATTGAATTTTCCGACAGGAGTCGGTAATTCTGCTCACTATCACGCATCTGTTCCTCCATACGATGACGTTCAGTCACATCCTGGGCAATCCCACTGATCTGTAGCACTCTTCCTTCCTCATCTTTAGTCACTTCCCAGTGTGCATCCAGAAACTTCAATTTTCCATCCGCACTTTTAATTCGAACCATAACTTCGCCATTCGTCCCATTCGCTAAAGACTGGTGAACCAGCTTTTGAAGTCTAGTAAAATCATCTGGATCAATACAGGAAAGCACTCGTTTGTAATCAAAATAGGAATGATTGCTGTCGTCCAATGAAAAGCCAAAAATGTTACGCATCTCTCTAGAAACCGTCAACCGCGTTTTCGTCGCATCCCATTCCCACGATCCCATTTTCGCAAGATATTGGGCTTGCGCCAGCATATCCTCATATTTCTTACGCTGCGTAATATCACGGCCGATCGTTAATATCTGCTTGATTTCCCCCTGCTCATCACGTACCACCTGTGAGCTGCTCTCAATCCACAAATAATGTCCGTCTTTATGCCGGGCCCTGCGTGTATACACATCCGTATCAGAATAGAGCTTTCCGTGTTTTGTCATTTCAAGGGCATCTTCTGCGTGATAATACTCAGGTCTTTTCGTACCGATCATTTCATCTGGAGGATATCCTAGCAACAACTCCACTGAAGGAGAAACGTAGTGCAGTGTACCGTCTGGTCCGCCAAAAGAAATCATATCTGGCGTATTTTGTGTGATCAAATTATATAAATGCTGATCTTCCTGAATCTTATCTTCCGCAAGCTTTCGGTCTGTGATATCCGTAAGTTCTGAGATCAAGACAAGGGGTTCACTAGAGTTCTCCTGAAGAATCAGAAATATATGTTGAGCTACCCAGATTATCTCGCCACCCTTACATAAGAACCGTCTTTCTAACTCTATTGCGGTCCCAGGATCTGCTAAGAGATTGTTCAGGATAACGTAATGATCATCATCAGCTACATCGTCTGGATAAATAAGATCTAGATAGTGCATATTTAAAAGCTCTTCTTCAGAATAACCAAGCATACGGCAAAGTGCTGGATTAGATTGAATCAAGGTTCCTTCCTTGGGAGAGACTACAGCAACCCCTATAGAAGACCGTAAGTATAGTTGCTTAAAAAGAAATTCAGACACCTGAGTAGCCTCCTCTTTTGAGATGGGGACAAACTTTATTACAATCTCGTAATCTATTCCAGTATACCTTTTTTTCGGTAATTAAGCTTGATAGCTGAGTCCTAAATGATAGGCGGGTATAAATCAAAGAGATTGCGCGTTATCCTCACAGACAAAAAATAAACAGCAAGCCCCCAACACTCGGGAAGCTTGCTGTTAGTACATATCACAACTTCAAATGACTATTCTCTTATTAAATTCTCTTGCTGAAGCTTCTTAATTTTCTTACGGATAGGTGCGCCTGCTCTTAAAAAAACAAGTCCTAAAAGGATTAAAAGCCCGCCTAGAACAACGTTTATCAAACTAATTCTGCTGGATGAATTGAAATAATTCGTTACCCCAATGAGAATGTTGGCCAAACCAACAACGAACTCTAACCACATGACAGAATTCCATAGTGTGTTGATTCGCTTAAAGTGTTTTATTTTGGATTCCAGATCTGTGTAAATATCAAACGCACCTTCGGATGACTTCTTTCTAAGATAAATCCAGCGAACATAGCTGCTAACACACTCTACTCCATTTTCTTCTAGAAACTTGAGGTATGCCATGCTTTCCGGATGAGTAGGCACATTATCTAAAAGCTCAATTCTATACGTATACTCATTCTGAGGCGAGTCAGTAAACACATATTTACACCAGGAGTAGCTTGAAAGGGCTAACCCTTTGGCAGACATTTCATTAAGCCACTGTTCTTCCTTCTCAAAATCCCAAAACAGCTTGCGAACCACATGCTTCATTTGGACTCACCTCCAGCTATTCTCTTCCCATTGGCAATCAGTTCTTCCAACCGAATAAGCTCCCCCTGAATCACTGTCTTCCCTAATTCAGTAATTTCGTATTCCTTTCTTCGGGAGCCTTCTTCCCCTTCTATAGCTCTTATCCAGTTTTTCTCAAGCAAGGTGTTGATAGCTCCATATAAAGTGCCCGCTCCAAGTTCCACTCGACCATGACTTAAATCCTTCACATTCTGCATAATCGCGTAACCGTGCATTGCGGTGTATAAAGACAATAAAATGTAAAATACAGCTTCCGTTAAGGCTCCTCTTTCTGAGCTTTCAGGCATGATTCCATCTCCATTCTATTACTGTTAGCGATATATCGGTTACCGTAATAATATTATTACGGAAGCCGATATAATTGTCAATACAAAAATACCTATTTTTAGTAAACCTAACCGATCATAACCACGAAAAAAAGCCTATAGCCCATGGATATAGACGGTTCATGATCGCAATCCCCTCAACTTGGATCTACCCCATCTAATTAAATCTATTCCTTCCACTACGCATGGGGTGTATCGGACTTAGAAGCCACTAGAATTGGACCACCATCACTTTCTTCAGACATAAAAAATAGGCTTATACAACTGCCCAAGAGCAATTGTATAAGCCTATTTGATGATGCGGTCGAGAGGACTCGAACCTCCACGATATTGCTACCACACGGACCTGAACCGTGCGCGTCTGCCAATTCCGCCACGACCGCACATTATGTACACCAATGAAATAATCACTGTACATAAGACTATACTCTTTTTTCGGATAAATAGCAACATATTTTTAAATCGATGTACAGATAAATCTAACAACAGCGATATAAGCGATATAACATATTCAAATACCCATAGGCATAACCAATCACAGTTATTCAGTTTATATATTTCACTTATAAGAGGCTGGTATGATACAACATAATTAAAAGAATGTGCTGCATCAGAAGTATCACTGTAATTCCAAACCAGAAAGGACGAATACGTATGAACCAGCAGTGGAATACCGGAACCTATGATACTGATATGGCCTTTGTGTCTCAGTTTGGAGAGTCTTTGATTGAACTTCTTCGCCCCCAGCCTGGCGAACAAATTGTTGATTGGGGCTGCGGAACTGGTGATTTGGCAGCAGCCATCGCTGCTAGTGGTGCCACTGTAACAGGTATTGATGCTTCAGCCGAAATGATTCAGACTGCCCGTGACAAGCATCCCCAGCTAAACTTCATCTTAGCAGATGGGCAAAACTATGTGGCGGAACAGCCAGTCGATGCCGTGTTCAGCAACGCTGCTCTACACTGGTTGACCGACGCGAACGGAGCAGCTGCTTCTATCACAGCTAGCCTACGAACAGGCGGGCGTTTTGTTGCTGAGTTCGGTGGGCTGGGCAATATCGCTTCTATCATTACTGAGCTTCCAAATGCTTTTACCGCTATAGGGTGTAGTGATAAGCTTCAATTACCTTGGTACTTCCCAAGCATCGGACAATATACAACACTACTAGAACAACATGGACTGACTGTTGACCTCGCCCTTTGTTTCGACCGTCCAACCCCACTAGAGGCTGGAGAGCAAGGGTTCCAGTCCTGGCTGAACACTTTTGCTAATGGAATCTTAAGTGTCCTAACACCATCTGAACGAGAAGAAGTCCTCTCTTATATGGAACAGAAACTTAGACCGACATTATTTCAGGATGGCCGCTGGGTGATGGATTATCGAAGAATCCGGGTCGTCGCTTACAAACGCGTCTAACAATGAAGGGCGTGGCTTCTTCCTATGCAACAAAAAAAAGAGTGTACTGTCGCGTGTCCGCACCAGTACACTCTTTTTATGACCATCTATCTTCTATCTCCCACATATCGATCGCTACCAGCACCAAGTCCGACAACCAGCAGCAATACGCTTGCACCCAGCAATAAAACAAGCGGCATCGTCCAGCTATTCGTTACATCATGAAGCCATCCGAATAATGCCGGGCCCATTGCTGCAAGCACGTAACCTACGGATTGGGCCATTCCCGACAGTTCCGCTGCTTCTTGAGTGCTTCTGGTCCGTAGACTGAAGAACATCATCACAAGTCCGAAGGCAAATCCTCCGGCAATCCCAAAACAGATCGCCCAGACAGCCATTAAAGCACTGCTTCCCAACCATATGCCACCGATTCCGATGAAATACAAAATAGCCGTGATGATTACTAGAATACGTTGGTTCTTCATCCGACCTGCCCACAACGGCACGAAGAAAGTAAACGGCAGCTGGGCCATTTGCATTAGTGATAGTAACCAACCTGCATGGCTTGATGACATCCCTCGCTCACCAAGGAGAACAGAGAACCAAGCTATGAAGACATAATAGAGCAACGACTGTAAGCCCATAAAAATCGTTACCTTCCAAGCAAGCGAAGAACGCCACATATTTCCACTAGAGATCGACCCCTTGGCCCCAGTCCCTTGATCGAGCTTGCGCATTTGCGGAATCCAGAACAGGGTTGCTAGCGCAGCGATCATAAACCAAATCGCCAAAGTCCCTCTCCAGCCAAATCCAGCATGACTAGCTAGCGGTACACTAATACCTGAAGCGACGGCTGCACATAAATTCATTGAGACGGTGTAGACACCTGTCATTAACCCAATTTTGTGAGGAAACTTCCCTTTAATCAGACCCGGAAGCAATACATTACATACTGCAATAGAAAGCCCGAGTATCGCCGTACCTGTGAACAACAGTCCCGTTCCAGATCCCGACCGGATTAGAATCCCCATAGCAAGCATAACCATTGCAATTAATAACACATTAGCCAAGCCGAAACGGCGAGCTAGCTTTGGAGCAAACGGGGACAAAATGGCAAAAGCCAACAATGGTAGAGTAGTTATAGCTCCTGCTAAAGTGTTCGATAAGCCTAGATCATCCTGAATCATTTGTACCAGTGGACCGACGGATGTGAAAGGCGCTCTAAGTGCCGCTGCGATAAACACAATCCCCAACACTAGCAGCCAGCGATCATATTTGGTATCCGTTAAACCTCTATTCTGAATGTTTCCTTCTCGTTGCGATGCTTTCATCATGTATCCTCCTAAATTGCAACAAGCATAAACGCCTTTGACATTCCTGTAAGGACGGTGAGCGATTACGCCAGAAATATAAAAATGTTTATTACATGGCATTAAGACCTATCATCCACTATTATTATAAAAGTTACAAGCCTTAAGTAATTTTATAACCCTATTATTGACAAAATCGAATGACATCTTTAGTATCCATATAATCAAGACAATTGAGAATCAATTTCATTCGATCTCCTACATATTCCTATAGAAAAGAGTGAACAGAATGCTTCGAAGGTTTTTTTCCTACTATCGTCCGTATAAAAAACTATTTATATTGGACTTCTCCTGCGCTGTTTTTGCAGGTCTTCTAGAACTAGCTTTTCCGGTAGCTGTCAATAAATTTATTGATGATTTGCTTCCGGGTCAAGATTGGCCGCTAATTCTTATTGCGTGTGTCGCGCTCCTAGCTATTTACGCCTTGAATACAGTTATGCAGTATATCGTTACATACTGGGGGCATATGCTTGGCATTAATATCGAGACCGATATGCGTAAAAAAATGTTCGATCACATCCAGAAACTGTCCTTCCGATTCTTCGATAACAATAAAACAGGTCACCTCATCGGGCGAATCACCAACGATTTAAATGATATCGGCGAGGTGGCGCATCACGGTCCTGAGGATATATTTATCGCCATCATGACACTTGTCGGTGCTTTCCTCCTTATGGCTGATATTAATCTGAAGCTGGCCATTATTACTTTTATTATCGTTCCAATTATGGCTTGGGTGATCATCTACTTCGGACGCAACATGACTTCCACCTACCGCCAGCTTTTTGGAAATGTAGGTAGTTTCAATGCCCGTATCGAAGATAATGTCGGTGGTATCCGGGTTGTTCAATCTTTTGCCAATGAGCAGCATGAACAAGAGCTATTCGCAGTAGATAACCAAATGTTCCGTAAAACTAAGCTTCTCGCTTATAAAATCATGGCCAAAAGCTTATCCGTCAGCTATATGATGACACGCCTCATTACGATCCTTGTGATGATCAGCGGCGCTTGGTTCTTCATCAATGGCGAGTTGCAAATCGGTGAGTTTGTGGCATTTATTCTGTTGTCCAATATCTTTTTCCGTCCGATCGAGAAGATCAATGCCGTTATCGAGAGTTATCCAAAAGGAATTGCCGGCTTTAAACGTTATCTAGAAATTATTGATACGGAGCCAGATATCAGCGATAAGCCGGATGCCGTAGAGGTAAGTACTTTACACGGTGATATTACCTTCCAGAATGTCTTTTTCGGATACGACGAAGACCGTCCGGTTCTACAAAATATCAGCCTAAAAGTTAAGGCTGGCGAAACGATTGCCTTTGTTGGACCTTCTGGCGCAGGCAAAACAACTATTTGCAGCCTGCTCCCTCGTTTCTATGATGTCACAGGCGGGGCTATCACCATAGATGGCATCGATATCCGTGACATGAAGCTGGAGTCGTTACGTAAGCAGATCGGGATCGTACAGCAGGATGTGTTCCTATTCTCCGGTACGATTCGTGAGAATATTGCCTACGGAAAGCTGGATGCGAAGCTGCCTGAAATCTGGGAAGCTGCTCGGCGTGCCCATCTGGAAGATCTCATTCAGAATCTTCCAGATGGCATGGATACGGTGATCGGCGAGCGCGGTGTGAAGCTGTCCGGTGGACAGAAGCAGCGCCTAGCGATCGCCCGCATGTTTCTGAAGAATCCGCCGATCCTGATTCTGGATGAAGCTACTTCCGCACTGGATACAGAAACGGAAGCAGCGATTCAGCAATCGCTGGCGGATCTGTCCGTGGGTAGAACCACACTCGTCATCGCCCACCGATTGACGACGATAAAGAATGCCGACCGGATCATGGTCGTGAACGAAGAAGGCATCGCCGAGCAAGGCCGCCATGAAGAGTTAGTCCATGCCGGTGGCATATACAGCCGGCTGCATCAGGCACAATATAACGCTTAGGGACGTTATCTGGAGCTTCTGTAGAATGATTGATTCAGCTGCTGAGATTTTCAAGAATAACAAGCCTAGTCTCCACGTTATTGGCGACTAGGCTTGTTTTTTCGTGCTTCTCATCTATTTCCAGCATGAGAGGCTGCACACCACATGAGTCGGGTCCAGTGACCTAGGTACCTACTATCATTTTTAACATCGCTGCTTCTACATTGACGTTCTTTCATGACCACGACCAAAATGTACATGCTCTAATGAGTGAAGTATCTGTGTCCCAATAATTATTATACACTCTATAAAAAAGTTCACCCGGATGTAGAATGAGCTTTTTTTAGTTTCAGGAGAGCTGAATATACGAATCTTCAAAACCCAACAAGACTTCATTACGCTGCCCCCAGCTAGCCTCTTCCCTTCCCAACTCCGAGACGTAACCGTACAGGCAATCGTCTCTTTGTACTAGACAGATACGGCCACTAGGCTTGCTGTAAACACAGGCTCCTGTGAGTTTTTCTTCAAAAAACTTGCCTCTACTTGTGATACGGTTCACCGTAACAGGGCTAACGGCGAAAAATGCGAAAGGAGCTGCCGTGGCAGCTCCTTTCTTGGTCGTAGAGAAACGTCTATTGAACTTATGAGTTTGGATGATTAAACAACACAACACAAGAGTCGCATTCGAACATGGAGAGAAAAAGTTGCAACAACAGTACTCAGTCGAACTTTTGCAACGATTCGAATAAACGCTTTAAATTATTTAATAATGCGTTTTTTTCATCCCAAGTCCAATCAGCTAAAGCTTCATGCATATTGCGCTCACGGGCGAGGTTAATCATTGTATTGATTTCCTCCCCGTATTTTGTCAATTCAGACACACGAATTCGAGAGTCTGAACTTGATGGATAAGTATAAACCAACCCGGCGGTCTCTAACTTATCGATTTGCCGACTAACACTCGAATAGTTTTTCCCCATCATAGCAGCCAAATCACCAACACTAGTCGGTTGGAGATGCTCGATACCAACAAAGACGCGAAAGGCTGCTGCCTCCAAATTTACACCAGCATCAGCAATCATTTTCTTATCACGGTCTGGCCGATTGATAATGGAAACTAAATCAATTAGCGCTTTAAAAATTTCATTCTCCATTTCTTTTTATCGCACCTTTACTACTGGACGTGGTGTAAGCGGAGCATTCCAAGCCTCTTCGATATTTTCTAGAGCAAACTCTGTTGTGTCAATCTTTATCTTCCCCTCGGCGGCCATCTCAAAAACACCTTGAACAGCGGATAACATATCAGCTTTAGAAACACTCTTATCTCCACTACCTACCAGTTCAATTGTTGATGAGCGTAAAATAGATGAAGGTAAATTTATGTTTTCTTGTCCAGATGAAGTTCCAATGCTTACAAAGCGGGTTACACGATCCGTATTATTCTTAGAAAGAGCTGCCATGATGGCGAATGCGCTATCACCCCAAAGGTAATCCAATATAACATCAACACCTTCAGCAATAACTGGCATTAGGCCGTTTTCAAACATTTTTTGTCCGTAGTCAGCTGTCATATCAAATGCAATGGCCTCATCGGCTCCAAGTGAATGTAGCTTCGATTCATTGCGTCCCGTTACAATGATTTTCTTGGCCCCAAGGCCCTTAGCAATCTGAACTGCTAAGCTACCGGATGCCCCAGTAGCGCCGTTAATCAAAACCGTTTGGCCGGATTTGAAGCCAGCCCGAAATACCAATGCAGCCCATGACGACATAGCTGGGTTGGCAATAGCGGCAGCAGTGAGATCATCAATACCATCTGGTAAACGAACAACTAGCTTCTCGTTGACAACGGTTTGCTCAGCCAAACTACCATACGGTGCCGTTGGCAGTGCAAAGTAAACTCGAGACCCATCTTCCAAAGTTCCAACACCGTCAATACCAGCTACAATTGGAAAATTAACTTCTGATGAGTAGTGCTTACCCATTGAACGGAACTTGCTAACTCGACTCAAGGCTGTTGCCGAAACGTTAATTATAACTTGCCCACCTGTCGCAACAGGGGAATCAAAATGACCCATTACGGGAATGGTCCCCTTCTTCTTCACTATTGCTGCCTTCATAGTTATTACACCCAGCTCTCATTCGAAATTATGTGCATCGCACAAATTATGTGCACAATGCACATTTTATTTCGAACCATTCCTTGATGAATATACTGAGGTCAAAGGGTTAGCTAAATTCGTGCTTCACCGTCGCCAATTGGACACGGTCTTTCAGCTGGACTATCCATATGCAAGGCAGGTCGGTCTTTCTGCATCCAGACTAATTAAGCAATAACTTGCCGTTACTTATGATACGGTTCACCGCGCTGTCTGTAACGGCAAATTTTAAGGCCATTCTTATGGTATGACCTTAAAAGGCGTTTACGATAAGCTCAACCATTAGCTCATCGCCGTATCGCTGCTGGCCTTCTTCGCATCTCTTTCCCCGTGTCCAAGACCGCGCTTGAAAATCGGCAAAGATCTGAAGCTGCACACCGCGGCCGTCCAGTCGTTCCCTGTTGAACTGATTATGGAGGCAAAATCATGGAAGATAATCTCGTACACAACAGGTTGACCGTCAATGGCTGGAGCAGGTGCTGCGGCAGCAGAGCAAGTCTGTCTCCGATGGTTCTATGCCGTGAGAGGTACGCAAAATTAGTTATATTTTGACTACTATCAGGACCACATGACAAACCTATTAATTAGATACGACCTCGACATGACCCTCATGAAGATCAGTTAATCAATGCCTGCCACTAAACCGTTTAATCGCTTCCTCGGTCACCGGCTCGAAGAGGTTTACAAGGTTGCCGTCGGGATCACGGAACAGCATAGAACGGTTTCCCCACGGCATCGTGGTCGGTTCTTTTACCCAATCATAGACAATTGGCTTCAAGCGTGCATATTCGGCTTCGACATCGTCGACGCGGAACTCGATGATGACAGTGTGATTGCTCGCTGCCACTACGGAACCAGCGCCGAATAGCTGCGCCGTTTGGGAGTGGCCGATTGCCAGGGTACATGCTGGCATAACGAGTTCGGCAAAAACAGGCGCGGGGTGCACCGCCGAAACACCCAGAACTTTTTCATAGAACTCGACGAGACGATTCACATCGTCGGTAATGATGCGTACAGAAGCAAAATTCACAAAATACCATCCTTTCTATACTCCTTTATGTTTACATACCCGATAATAAAACAACGCTACTGACAGCGTTATGTCAGTAGCGTTCTGAAATTTTTCGGGCTTCCTCACGAATCTTATTCCGGAATGATTCAGGCTCCAATAAGATTACACCCGCTCCCCAGCCGAGTACCCATTGCAGTAATTCATCCAGTTGGCGTACGCGTAAAACCATATCTAATCCAGCTTGATGCTCTTTCATTTCTTCAATGTAATGATAGTTGGATTCCTTCACCTTATCTGCGAGATCATGATTAAATCGAAGATGAACTCGCAAGTGGCGATCATCCGGAGGGGTATACTCTCTTAAGTCAAAATGCACAGGAAGCTCGAATCGCGATTACGCCTGTTTCTTCATTTGAAACAAACGAGGGATAACGAAGCTGATTGACAAGCGGAAGGGGCTTTTCCTTTGTCAGAGAAAGCCCCGAAATTGAATCACAGGCTTACCTTCGTCATTTGATGTAATAAGCTACCCATATATTTCCGATACAATTTATATCTGAATATGAAAGGTTGGGTTGTTTTATATGGCGAACGGATCAAATGGAATAAAAACACTTGATGTTACACAAGTTCTTGACCTAGCTAGTAATAAACATATTATCGACGCATTTGTAACTGATGAGAACAATGAGCAAGAAGTGGTTGTAGCAATAGTTGCTAGGATACGGATTGCTGATATTAAAAACAAGCAAGGTTGGAATGCAACTGTTGTAGATGCAAAAAGAAGTCGCTTTTATGACAGTGTAGAAATTAATACAGAACCTACAAACCGCGTGGCATCAAACGCTGTAAATCTACACACATCTTCAGGAATTTTCTATGGTTCCTATAAAGGATATAATGTTAGAAAGCAACGAGACTATGTCAAGAAGAATGGTAAGAAATTGTTGGAACGATATCAACAGTTCTACTCTGAACCAGTCACCCCTAAAGATCAATAATTTGTTGTAGACAGTTGCTTAACTATCCTCGTTAAAGAGTCCTATTCAAAAATAGAGCCAGACATTCTACCAAAGAGAATGGCCCGACTCTATATCTGTTAAGATGTGTTTCTATTACCAAAGGTTCAACTTCACCTCATGCAACCTTGTATTAGGATAGCCGATGAATCGACCATACTATATCCGTACTGAAACCAAGGGTTAGACCGTCAGCTTCGTAATATAATCCAACTTCCTCACCTGCTTGCAGCTCTACATCACCGGATAGCGTCACCGTCGCACTACTTAGTACGGTCCTTATAGTTAAAATTAACGCTATATTGACGTCCAAGATAGGCATATAACCTTTTATTAAATCAGTGCTGCCATTCTTCTTTACGGTAAAAAATGGATCAATGCCACTTCCTAAGCTTATACTAACTGGAACGTTAGTCTTATAGTTAACAGTTGCATGTATAGCATACTTGCCAGTGGCCGGTGCCGTAAATATCCCTGTAGCAGGATTAAATGCAGGGCTTGCGTAATAAGGGGACGCCTCACTCCAATTCGTAAATAGCGTGCTACTAGCGATTGAGTATGTCGTACCCGTAACAGAAAATCCTTCCGAGGTAAAAGAAGTCCCCGCTGGCCCTGGATCTCCTTGTGGTCCCGCCGGTCCTGATGGGCCTTGTGCTCCCGCTGGCCCCGGATCTCCTTGTGATCCCGCCGGTCCTGCTGGGCCTTGTGCTCCCGCTGGCCCTGGATCTCCTTGTGGTCCCGCC
>NZ_JBBORH010000004.1:0-229454 GCF_038004525.1 Paenibacillus sp. FSL R5-0914 | reverse complement strand
GCGTACGTGTGCCCACGACTTCAAAATTCCGGAGCTACTCTAGCGTAGCAGGATCTTTTGCTGACCATTCGGATTTCCTACTTAAAAACAGCCGTTATCGTTTCGCATTATCCAAAGAAAATCCTTATGAGTTTGCTAACGAACTCCAAAGAGCTGGTTATGCGACGGATAGTCAGTACGCCAACAAACTTAAATCGATTATCCGAAAACAAAACTTAGCTTCGCTAGATATGAATCAAGGGATTGACCCCGCAACGGGCCAACCCTTTACTGATATCGGTTTTGTTGGAGGAGACGGTGGGGACGGTGGGGCTGGTAGTTTAATTACTGTGACCTTTGGAATTAGTCAATATTATGGAGGACCGGCATTTGAAACCCATGAGGAACAGTATATGAACGGTAAGTATCATACCGTTTATAAAACCATTAACGATCCCACAACTGGAAACCCAATAATTAATTTTGAAAATTACGATCGTGTGGTACACTCTTCTCAAGCGCAAGCTCCAATCATTGAGATAAAAGACATTCCAGAAGCAATTAGAGTAACCATTTATGCGCCCAATGAACGAGAATTTTATGTGATGAATGTAGATTATATAAAGGGGACTTATTAATGAATACACAATTGGTTAATCTGCAGTTCAGCGATACTTACCTCATGGTCAATTTCGAGATTACTTTCCAAGAAATCCAATCCTGGTTGTCTATGGCCGGCCACAACATGGATGATGCATCTCTTTTCAGAGCTCTGTTATTCCCAGAATCACTGGATTCGGATCAACAGACCGAGTTGTGCTGGATTATCCTACACAGATACGAGGATGTTTTCTTCCAAACTAATCGCAACTGGACGGATCCGGAACATCCAGCAACAATGAACAGCGTGCATCAGTTATTGCTTCACATGATGAACAGCCGCACACTTAATGGTGAAGATAATACGAAGCTAGACCTTTACTTACTCCTGCAGCAAGATCGTCAAGCTGATACACCGTTATATCCTACGCTACATCATCTGTTTGATGTGAAGTGGGGTAACTCCGCTTCCGCATAGTGCAGCAATTTAAATAGTGCTGTATCCTTCCTTAGGAGAAAGTTAAAATCTCCTTTGGAAAAAGTGATCCCCTAAAGTTAGATAGGTAATTTAAAAGAGACTTTTAGGCATGAGTTAATGTCCGGTTGCTTCTAGAATAAGCAAAGGACGTTGTTAGGATGCAGTTCAGCGTCCTTTGGCTAAACCATCACGAGTGTGCTCAAGGTGGAATATTCATCTGAATGCCTTTCCGAGCATAAGGGTTAGGCCGATACCCATCCTCATGATTGGCATGCTTGAAGTCAGATATTTACAGAGTTCGTAGTTTAACTTACTTTGTACCCGCCAAACTATTGCTTGGCGGGTTTTTTTGTTCTCCAGAAATGCAAACCATTTACTAATATTGAAATTTTAAATCACAATGTTTAATTAGCAGGATTTATGTGATTTTTTGTCGAATCTAAAAAGAAAAACTTTTTTGGGGGCCTTTCAATGTTTAAAACTATAGCTACATGTACTACTGTAGCACTCTTGGTTTCATCTTTATTTACATACGCTCCATCAGTTGAAGCAGCAGATGCTTCTTGGGTGAAGCAAGTGGAAGTCTTTGATAATGGATCTTACATTTTGAAAAGTAACGAGGACTTAATGTTTTGGGATGGAAGCGAACTGAAAAAAGTTACTGGACATATAACATCCATATCAGAAGATGGGGGTGCAATGGCAGTAAGAGAGAACGGAAATCTTATAGAGCTATCTCGTGATACATACAAAACGATCAAACTGTCAGAGAAAATAGGAAAAGTTAAACAAGTGGTCGAAATTAAATATGTTGTAAATCAAAAAGAAGAATTATGGGATACAGAAAAGGAAACAAAGCTTCTTGATAATGTTAGTGAGGCAGTATCGGGTGATCAGTTTGTTATGGCACTAACTAATGATGGTTCTCTGTGGAGTTGGGGAAATGATAATGGTGGTCAGTTGGGGAATGGATCAAAAGATAATAATGATACGCCTGAAATAGTTTTACAAAATATATCTAAAATAGCCGCGAATGGACACAATGCAGCTGCAATAAGCAAGAGTGGCGAACTTTATTTATGGGGTATAATTCACTTTGATAAGGGTCTTGGGTGGGATCAGACTCCACTAAAAGTATTAGACAATGTAAAAGACATTTCATTAACACAGACTATTGCAGCTATTACAAACAATAATGAATTATATATGTGGGGTAATGGTTTATATGGACAACTTGGTAATGACACAGAAGAAAATTTAGAAGTACCAACAATGATAATGGACAAGGTTAAACACGTAGATGTTTCAAGTAAAGCAACTATTGCTGTAAGAGAAAGTGGAGAAGTTTGGGGATGGGGATATAAAGAAGGTTTAGATGCGAAGTCATCTGATACTTATATCAAAACCCCAATCAAAATCTTAAATGCTCAACCAATCCCGGTATACCCGGTGACAGGGAACTATAAGATGTCAAGTTCATGGGCGCAAACTGAGTTACCAAAAGCTGAAGCAAGAGGATTACTGGCTCCTGTGATTCAGCTTAATCTTAATAAGCCAATTACTAGAGAGCAATTTTCAGAAGTGGTAGTAAAGTACTATGAGGCTATGATAGGAAAAAGCGTTTCCGAACAGGCGAAGAATCCTTTCCTAGATACAAAAAACAAACAAGTAATCAAAGCATATAATTTAGGTATCGTTAATGGAGTTTCTTCGGATCACTTTGAACCGAGCAAATCAATTACTAGAGAAGAAATAACGGTGATGTTGAAACGAGCACTCGATAAAGCTCGTCCGAATTTTGAATATAACTATTCATATAAGCGTTTTGAAGATGAAAGTAAGTTTGCCTCATATGCTCAAGAACCGATAAAATATTTACGTTCGCTGGGTGTTGTTAAAGGTGAAAACAATTTCTTTAATCCAAAAGCCAAAACGACAATTGAAGAAGCTGTAATAATGACATACCGTTTACTTGAAATTACAGATTAAAAATATATCAATAAAAAAGGTCACCTTGATTTAACACGTAATAAATAAGGGAAAAGGGACAAACTATATAAGACTAGGGGTAATAGACGGCATACGAAAGAATCTGCCTACTCTATTGCCCCTTTTCATTGATTAGGATATAATTACCTCATTACGAAACACATTCATTTTCTCCGCTGTCTTATATTCAGCTGGAGAAGGAGCTGTTGTCTTAATTGACAACTTATAGAATATGCCTTGAGGTTGAAAAAGTATGGCCATTTTTTTGGTTATGCCTTTTTTTTCATTTCAAGGCTTTTTTTTATGTCCAAAAACATGAAAAGGGGGAGATAGAGATGGACCATATGAAGAAATACTGGCCTAAAGAGCTGGAATGCATAAGAAAAGGCGTAAATCATCTTGATGGTTACGTCACTACGATTAGTCCACATTACATGCAAGATCGTTATCATAATTCGGATTATCCGGATCGTGTGTTCGACGAACTTGATATCGTATGGGCAATTGCTAATGGTGAGATCGTCGAAGGATACTATAGTGGAGAGAGAGGAAGAAATCCTGAACCGGAGCGGACAATTATCGGTCCTGCAGTATCCGGTAATTGGGCTGTCGTGATTATCTTGATGAAGACTGGTAATCAGTTCATCGTAAAAACAGTATTTCCTGTGGATAGGGAGCGTTACAGCAAATATATCCCTAAATCATGAGAGAAGAGGAATAGAAATGATGCCTGCTAAAGATGCAAACAAAGTACATGCCTTGCTTATCCTTACCTACATCGTAGGAACACTTGTCTTGATTAGTCGAGCAGTTTTTGGATAAAAATAGTGCATCTATTTTTTGTTGAATTTAGTAAACCATGATAAAATAAGGCCATAGGAGGGATGCTTTATGTCTCAATGTGGCCGGTGCAAAAAGGAGATCAATACTATGTTGATTACTAATAAACGTCAATTTGATGGAGGAACGTTAGTAGTAACTGGTGTTCCAGTTCAAAAATGCGAATGTGACGAACAAATGCTTCTTAATGATAGTGCTCTGATTGCGGGTTATGTAAGATTGCTCGTGGATCGCAGTATTATTGGAGAGGTTACTGTATCCATGCAGGATCTAAAGCAGAAATTCACAATCCAAGATTTCCTGCCTAAAGAAGCTCAACAACATTAATTTTTTCCTAGGAGTTATAAATAGTACAGATGTTATTGAGGAACAACGATGTTGTTTTTCTAGATGATTCCTTTAGGAGTACATCATTTAGGATCATAACTAACGGACGTCCACAGCTTCTGTAATCCCTTCAGGGATGGAGACATGATATATACCTTATTGGTGTAACTCGTGTATAAAAAATCAAATATGGATGGCATAAAGGAGGCTGCTACTGCGGTGTCCTTTTTTTTGTGCCTAAAAAAGGGAGGATCTCCAGATGATTAAAAAGGTAATGATTCAAGACGACTTAGGTATCCTTTGCAGTGGGCTTGCGATTGTTGATCTGGATGGAAGCGACGTCTGCATTGACTTTGACGTTGTAAAACCACCTCAGACGAATGTGATTGTTGGCGGCCGAAAGAAGCGAATCTCTATGGAAGATGCGGATCAATTTGAAAGAGAATTGTTCGAACTCTTCACCTTTCATAACATACCGCTAAAGATCGGCACCTATGCCATTTCAGAGGAGATCAACCAATCAAACCGGAGGGTGGAAATAGAAATGAAACAGCTGACGACAAAACGAGTTTGTCTCTTGGTCAATTTGGGAGGATTTGAAAAGCGGATGTCTGAAAACCTACTTATTGCTAAAACCTATAGTGAATTCGTTTACTCCCTTACTGGTGATGGTCTCGTCGATATAAATAAAGCTCAACTCGTTCCCGTGAATATAACGGCGCTTACACCGGCTGAGCTGCAAGTCTGGTCTTCTATGATCAACGATCAGCTAATAGAAGCGGGTTTTGATCCTGATAACACCATCATGCTGGCGGCTGGCCGCAATTATCGCGGTACGCTTCCACTTGGCATGAACATCGGGAACAATGTACGGATTGGGGCGTGAGTACGGAATGAAGCTTCGATATATTGCTTTTAAATGGCACGTAGAAGCACCGTTAGAAGCGGTTGCAACTGTCCTGAAGCAAGTCAAGCTGACTCCTGGTAAAAAACAACGCTGGACCCGCTCCATAGGTACGCATTCACTCACCGTGGAGGCCCGGGTAAATATGTGTTCACCCGAACGTTCCTACTTTTGGATTCGTTTCGCTAATGAGCATGGGCCAACTGATAAGGAGTTACTAGCTCGAGTGCTATCCGATTGGTACTTTACGATGAGTCAGCACTTTGTGACTTCAGTTAATTGGATGCAGGTTGCTCTTGATATTGAACAGTTTCGCCCAATCTACGGATTTGTCGAGAGCAATCCAAGGATTTGGTCAAAAGCGGAGAAACAACTGTATTTCTCGTTTTATCCCATTCTTGACCACTATTATTTTGAAGTCCGGAATGAGGATATTC
Source organism: Paenibacillus sp. FSL R5-0914 (assembly GCF_038004525.1). Taxonomy (NCBI): domain Bacteria; kingdom Bacillati; phylum Bacillota; class Bacilli; order Caryophanales; family Paenibacillaceae; genus Paenibacillus; species Paenibacillus sp. FSL R5-0914. The sequence goes on along the minus strand of NZ_JBBORH010000004.1, from coordinate 223,900 downwards.
GGAATTCGATCCCGCATCAGCGCTTTTCGCATTGGCTTGATGAATTGAAACATAATTTGAAAGGCCAGCAGAAGCCTGATGATCAAATCAGCTTCGATCTAGTTGTATAAATATCGCCCGCTGTGGCGCTTGAGAGGATGACTTATATTATGACATTAACTCCTCTGCAGGAGATCAATATTGAAACCTATTTACAAACCATGCCCGTGGATATTCAAGGGAACATTTCTGTTTGTACAGAAAAATGGTTGAAAGGGGAGACAGCTCATGGTTATCCGCATCCAGCGCAAGTTTGTGCGAATATCCAAGCTAGTAATGAGCGTCAACCTTTTCTAAGCGTTCAACAAGCCTTGAATCTGCAGCTGCTAAAAAGACATCTTCACCTGGCAGTGGCAGTGTAATTAGTTTTAGTTAAGCAAGAAGCTGGAGACCATAAAAATAACTTAAATTAAAGGAGGAAGCCCCGCTATGTGTAATTAGGGGCTTCGCCCCAGTACATACATATGGGCAAAAAAACATGACTAAAGTACAACTGATGAAACTACAATTCGAGGCTGAAAGACGGAAAAAGCTGAAAGAATGCACAGTGATCGGAAAGTTGCTGTCTAGAAGCTAGATTCCATGCCTTTAGGATGCCTATAAAAACCAATTTGTGAGGAGGAAAGCCCCGCTGCCATTGTGCATTGGGGCTTTTGCCCCTTCAATTGGCATGGGCGAAAAATATGTCTATTACAGAGACCAATCAATATGCGGTGCGTGAAGTTCGGAGTTCTTTTTATCAATCGTGCAATACCAACTCTCTGTCCACTAGAGATTTACTCATTCTAATCCTAGAGCCTTTAGTGACAGATAGAAGCGTATCAGTTTTGGTGGATCAAATTTTGGAAAAGGGACTCAACTACTTAGCTTCTCTTTCCGAATTCGAGCTTTCGGTACTGTTTGGTATTAACGAGAAACAAAGTCTTCCGATCGTTGCCTTGTTTGAATTTTCACGCAGGGTACATGCAGTTAAGAAAGAGGAAATCACGGTGATTCGTTATCCAGACGATTGTTACGAATTCCTGAATGATCTCAAATTTCTCGACAAAGAACATTTTGTTCTGCTCTTCTTAGACTCAAGAAACAAAGTGATAGGAAGAGAAACGATCTCCATAGGTACGGTGAACAGTGGTCTTGTTCATCCCAGAGAAGTGTTTAAAGCAGCCATCCGGCGTGGTGCAGTTTCTATTATTGCAGCGCATAATCACCCATCCGGAGATAGCACTCCTTCTGAAGAGGATATTGAACTAACCAATCGATTAGTGGAGGCTAGCAAACTTATTGGTATTGAGCTACAAGATCATGTGATCATCGCTAGTCAATCCAATATGAGCATGAAACTAAGAGGCCTCATGTGAGAGGGGAATATAAAAATGTATCAGGCATATAAGATGAAACTGGTACTTACTCAGGTCACTGGTTTCAAACTCTATGAAACGGAGCACTCCTTTTCTTTTGGAATGTGTAATCATATTACCGGTGATCGCGGACAGGGGAAAACTGCCCTTTGCGAAGCCATCATATGGTGCCTGAAAGGGTGCGATTTAACGGGGAATGTAAAGGGAGTCAAGAAACGTTTGGCTAATCCCAATACTAAAGAAATGAAAGTCGTTACCACTTGGGAGTTTCATACCCTTGAGGGTCTTCTTGTTAAGCATTCGTTCTGCCGTATTAGTACTGCCCGCTCCATGCGTCTATTTTTGGATGATGAAAAAGTTAGCCAAGATGATTTTGATGAATGGTTTGGAGAAACAGATACATTACTTAGTATCTTTCTTCCGGGGTATATCGGTGGAATCGGAGCGGCTAGGACGAACAATGTAGTTCTCTCCATGCTTCCAGCACAAGATGTCGCTCAAGTCATGAATAGTCTTCCAGCGGAGACTCGGGCACGTCTGAATCTAGACGGATTGAGAGATCCACTCCAATATCTGCTGTCCTTAAAAAGTGAACTGAGTGAATGGAACGACTATATTCATGATACAGAAAAAGAAATAGCTCAACTGCTTCTCAAGAATGCGCTACGAGGGTCTTCTGCAGTCATCGAGGATGATGAGCGTAAAATGACGGATCTACGTCAACAAATTGAGAATCTTGAGCAGGAAGCGGGACCTGCATTTCCGGAACACATCAATGTATGGGAACTGGAATCTAAAGAACTGCGAAAGCGATATGATGCAGAAGTTGCAAGTTGGGTAACGTTAAACAATACACCGATTAATGGTGGAGAGAGAGAACGTATTAATAGAAAATTTGAGCTAGATCAAATCGCAAATCGCTGTAATGATGTCCTAAATGAGGGGTTTGCCCTACGGAAAGATATAGAAACGAATCGTGCTCTTTACGAGGAAGAGAAAGCTGAATTTATAGCACGTACTGAGCAGGAGCTTCAGCAACTTCAATTTGATCTTCAGTTGCTCGAGGCGAAAATAGAGCTAAAACAAAAGAACGGACATTCTATCAAAGATACCCCGCTACATCAGAAACATTTAACTGATGCGAAAATACAAAGGGACTATCTTTTGCTAGAGGTCGATTGCGTACAAGAATTCATGCTCCGGTATGCTGAGATGCAAGTGATTGCATCAAATCATACGTTGACTCATACTGAGATCTTGTTTATTCCAAGACGTGGGAAAGAAGGGGACTATACTTTCCATTACCGCCTACGGTATGAAGAGAAAGAGTATTATTTACTATCCAGTGCTGATAAAAATCGAGTTTCGTTTGAGCTTGCAGATTTAGTGGCCATGACGCTAGGGATGATGATTCCTGTCTTTATTGATAACGGTGAATCGATTGAAGAAGTCATCGGAGAGCGCACTCAGTTCTTTGTGACCTCTTACCTTCCCCAAGCCGAATTGTCTCACGAAATCATTGTTGCATAGAAAGAAAAAACAAGGAGGATTACGGGTGTAATACAACCATTAATCCTCTTCATTTGTTATGGGGAGGTATTTAAAAATGATAATTATTCTTATAGAAACGTTTGTACTCGTATTCATTTTCGCTATTCTCCTTGGATCTATGTTATTTACGGCAAAATCAATAGTATTCGGACGTTATTTAAACCGATATTTCGTAGTTAGTCGTAATGGAAAGGGTGCTTACACCCTTCATCATAGCCCTGCTTTTGGCTTTTACTATGCACATCGGGAGAAGTATTCAAGGCTGCAGGAAGATGCTATACGAAAGTTTAAAGCAGGGTATCCGGATATCGAGTTACACTCTGAAACTTCGACCTTACAAGGCTATTATGCAAAATTAGGTCTGAGTGGAACACCGGTACAGCAAAATAGAGTAGAGCGAGTAATCGGTATTGGAATGAACTACTTTCTCATTTTGATGAATCCAGCAAATTACCGTAAACGCAATCAGCAAGAATGGCAATTCATTCATCTCATGCGGCGGGTCAGAGTGAGTACTCCAATGCAGTATGTAATACTCAGCTTAAATGAAGCACAAAAACATGATGATACGAGAGAATGATTTGAATCTTCTTTTCAATCATTAAAAAATATAAAAGGATGGTCCAGATGAATGAACTTTGCGGCACGACTCTAATTCATGCCTACTCACGAGCAGATAGAATCCATGATGGTGGCTTAATTGACGTTTCTGAGCCAGCTAGACAACTTGGTATAATCTATCCTGTTGCCATTACGAGTGCGGTATGGATCGGAGCCATACAAGAGATCGATGGAGATAAGCTATTCGATATTAGAACACGTGGAGCTTTGTCGAGATGTTTAAGCATGCTTGCTTCTGTGGCAAGAAACTCCACAACTAATGATCACAAGCTGCTATTCACCGTCCCTTTGGCTGATAAGCATGGGAATATTGAGAATGTTCAGCTCAAAGCGATCATTGGCCCTGGAGATAACTTAGAAGCGGTTATTACTATTATGGAGCCCGAGGAGGATTAGATATGCCTCAATACGAACAAATGGATCTTCTTAGCTATATAGAAGATATGGAAGGGATGGCTGCTGTAGAAGCGGACATAGCGAAGTCAGAAGGACTTTTGAGAGTGATCGTAAGACGAATATTTTCGGAAAAGGAGCGGCTAATTAAGTTCTGCTCCCGCTCCCTGAATCGTTTGCAGTTATTCATCTTCTCTAGCCTTACTGTTCATTATCCAATTAAACCAGCCGATCCATCTACAGACCTTAAAAATATGAAGTCAGAGGAAGCCGGCATTTGTTTATCTAGTGTACGAATAAACAAAACCATTCCAGCTGTGAAGCGTTGGGGTTCTCAGAGTGCATTACGTATTCAAAGGGGCTTAAAGAACCTGCAGATCCTCTTTCAGCAGAGATTAATGACTAAAGATGCAGCAGTCTGCAAATCTAGCGAAAAACGCATAGAGAAGAACTCAGAGTCCTATCAGGAGGCATCTTCAGGACAGTCGTTACCTATGCTCCGCCCACCTACCTTTTTCGGGCTTATCCCTTGGGTGAACGTCTATACTGTCACTCGGGCATTTGGAGGATCCGAAGAAGGTGGATGGTACTATCGCCAGTATACGTGCGTAAAAAGCCAGCAAGTTTGGCTTTGGGACGCTGAGGTAACGGAAGCGATGTTTCTTAGAACTTATGAAGGGTTAGCATGGGGTTTGCTCTGTAAAGAAGCAGCCGGACAAGAAGTGGTTGTGAGAATTGAGAGAAGAAGAGCTGCACTTCAGTACGCTGAGAAACCAGCTTATGATCCAGAGATCGTGGTGGAGAGTGCCGTGAAACTGACATCAAAAACTCAGAAAAACATAGTGCGGTCTACACCGTTGCCTATAATGAAACCTGCGTCGAGTACGTTCAGCTCAATTAGCCATAAGAAGAATAATAGTATTCAAATGGTGCGTACCGCTTCTCTTGATGAAGAGCCGTGTGAACGATGCAAAGGCTCGGGGAGAACTCGGTACCTTCATATTAAGAACGGAATCTGTTTTTTATGCGGCGGAAGCGGGGAAAAATCGAAACAAAAACAAGATATCATAAATACGGAACCATCTTTTACGTAGTGTTGGAAACGAATAATAACCTACGAGGAAAAAAATAGAAATAGAGGAGGTGACCTGACAAACACCTGGGTTAATTCCCTGGTCTTTGTTAGGTCAATAATTATGGACACTGAGATTCAAAAACAAATAGAAGCGTATGAGTTAGCCCGCTCCAAGTATCTAAAAAAATAACAAAGGATGACTTGCGGAATTCCAGACTTCTCTGTGAGCCGCAGATCCTTAGATTTGATGGGATGACTTCAGAAGAGCGAGATCATGTCATTACTACAGAAGTAATGGGATGGGAGCCACATACGTTTGAGGTGCCGGCATTTTTATCTCACGAGCATTATTGTAGGGGCTCATTCAAACCTTCCCAAGACCTTGCAAGTATTTGAGTATACCCTTATCGCGGATAAGACTAGGCCTGTTCCTTGTGGTTCTGGAGCCGGAGTCTTTTGGAGTATTTACTAGGAAGATATATATATTGAGGCTGGGAAAACACCGCAGATGGCTATTTGTAAATATGCACTCGTTATTAATGATGTGCTGCTATATAAAATAAATGCGGCATAATGAATTAAATGGCGCGATTATAAGACGATACTGCAAGACATTGAATATTTAATAGCTAATAAGACCGATCCGTTGATCGGTCTTATTTCTGTTTATATAAAAGAGGATAGGTAACGCGACGTTTGCGCTAATGTCAAAAGAAAATAAAGTATTAGACTGAAAAATAAAGTGTTAGACTCGGAAAATAAAGTTATAGACTAAGAAAATAAAGAATTGGACTGGTAACGTCCCATTACACTAACGGGCAGGATTACTCTTCTCCCTATGAAGACAGTAAGCATACCTGCCGCGGATAAAACGTACGCGAATTGAATAATATGATATATTCATTAAGTAGCTTTGATAGCAACTCTATGGATTGCTTAAAGCAAAAAAAGTTGTCCAGACCATCCCGGGCTACTTTTTTGGTATAATCAATAGAAGATTTAGACAATTGTGGGGGAAAAGGCATGAGTAATGAATACTATTTATTCCTGGATGAATCAAAGCCAAACGGGAGTAATATACATCATCTATGTTTGGCTGGGGTCATTATTAAAAAAGAAACATACGAAAATAAAGTTGTCCCTGAAGTCAGAGCGTTAAAACAGCGGATCTTTAATAATACAGATATCATACTTCATGAATCGGAAATCCGCGCGAGCCGGGATCTGCCGTATACTGTTTTTAGGCGGAGTGAGACAAGAGCAGAATTTTGGCAGGGGATGGACAACATCTTCCGGAATTATAATTTGACCACGCTTGGGGCTTCTATTCATATTAGCGATTTTAAATCTTATTATAATGACAGTGAGTTAAACGATGAATATTACATCGTGCTTCAGATCGTACTTGAAAACTTTGTGCATTTTTTAAGAAGCCATAATGCCAAAGGACAAGTCTATATCGAAGGCATTAACACGACTGATGATACTAGGCTCCGCAATACCTATCATAAGATTGTGGCCAATGGGACGTTATATTATAGCCCAAATGCTTTCCAGGATCGCTTGTTAAACATTAACTTTCTGATTAAAGCAGATAACAATATCGGTCTTCAATTAGCTGATTTTGTTCCAGGTACATTAAACCGCTCATGCAATGGATTAAGTCCGAAACAGCCATCCATCCATCCGTTGATCGATGCAGCTCTGTATGATGGCGGCCATGGCTTAAAACAACGCTTCGGATTTAAGGTCCTGCCCTAAGAATTTTTGTGGACGGTTGTTGACAAATGGTTTGTTTTCAATTAACATTAGGGTACATTCTAAGTGATGAGGTTTACGATAGTTTTCCTCACGCTAGAGCAGGATATGAGGGAATTACGATAGTTCTTCGCTCATTACGACGGAAATACCTTTACTGAATAGTTAAGGTATTTTTTTTGCCTAATTTTAGCACACAACATTAAGATAAAACTGGATATAATAATTAATGCGAATTACGATAGTTCTTCGCATAACATAAAGAGGACTGAATTATGAACATTCTTCGTCCTCGCAAACGTAAAAGAACGGCCCTTTCTGAATAGTCAGGGCCGTTTTTATGCAATGGTAGTCCGTTACGCTAACGGGACACTATAGTTTAATAGCATAAATTGTTGAGCAGGCCGAAGCCTGCTTATTTTATTGAACAGTTAAGCTGCTTGCTTAAGGGGCATACCTTTGTGTGGGATGTAAGCTTTTTTGTCTTGTGCAAACTAACTACTCTTTTACTGTCGGGTATTAAGTAAAATATCTTTTACCAAGCTCACGAATATATTTCCTATCAAAAACTTTGAAGCCATTACGATCGTAACGATTACAAGACCGATGACATTGCCAAGGTTTTGTTTTTTAACATCATTCATTCTGCAACACCTCTCTATTCCTCAAACGATAAATTCATAGGCTCGTCTAGAAGTTCACACATAAAATCGATATTCGTCGTAGGTACCTTGGTATCCACTTCCTCGAATTGAAGCCCGTCTATCCAGACCTGTCCACTCCCGGACAACAGCACACCAAAAGCAATCGCGGCACTATTATCCGGCACATCCAGCACGATGCTGTAATGGTTCCACTCCGTATCTCCAATAATGGGGCGGTCACTCATGTTATCGAATTGCAGGACATCATGAAGAGCATCATCGACTCGCATCCAGAACCCACAAAACCCTCTCACTGCTTTTGTTTTGATAAACCCTGAGAGCTTTAGTCTTTTGCCCATATATTTGTCCGCTTTGAATTGCTGCATCATCGTTGCAAATTCGCCTTCCGTCGGTACCACTGTAACCGACTTTAAAAATCCGGACGCTCTCCCTTGATGGAAGGTTTCCCGGTCAATCCCCATCTGATAGTTGAAGGGGTGACTCCCGCTTAATTGCCATCCCTTTAATAATTGTTCATTTTTCATTTTCATTTCCTCCCTTTGCATCGTTAATTTGCCCATGATTTTGCGATACTGCCCTGGCGGTAATTGATAGTATTTCTTAAAAGAACGGGTGAACGATTCTTGGCTCTCAAAGTGATAATAAATGGCAATATCTATAATTCTTTCATCTGTGAACAGTAACATGTTGGACGAATTTGCAATTCTCCGAAATCGGATGTATTCAGATACGCTCACGCCAACCTCTTGCTGAAAAATCCGATGGTAATGATACTTTGAAAACCCTGCAAACTTAGCCATACTCTCTAGTGACAATTCTTCGGGCAAATGCGTCTCTATATAGGCAATCGACTCTTGGATGATCGGACTGTAGCTCATGTTATAACCTCCTTAAGAATAAAATATCAGAAGCAACCGCTGCATATTTGATATATATTGCTTTGTTTTTCGGGTATATAAAGGATAACTCCATCCATATTATTGTGTTCACATAAAGATAGCAATAATGATCAAAAAGGTGTGGTGCAATGAATGTATATTTGAAGTAGAACGTAAAATTATTTTTCGGTAAGGAGTTAGATGCAATGAAATGGAAGGCGAATACCCTTAGTCTGCGTAGCTTGTTGTGCATGCCGCTCACTTTGATCATGCTTAGTACCTCGATAACATCAGCGGTTATCCCGGTCAAGACTGCATATGGGGAAGCAGCGGTGAATGAACAGCAAGTCAGAACAGCAAGATCGTATCAGGCTACTTTATCCGATTGGAAGCGTTGGGCCGCGGATCATGCTTATGCCTTACAGACGATCCAACCGGAATCATGGTCTTCGAACGGAGGATCCATTGGGCAGGACAAATTTAGCGACCTTGATATACTGATCCCGTTGCTCGCTGATAAGCGAATCGTATATTTGGGAGAAAATTCACATGGTGTGGCCGAATTTAATCTAGTCAAAACGCGCCTCATTCAATACATGCACCAAACGCTAGGGTTTAACATTGTTGCATTTGAGAGTGGTCTGGGCGATGCAGCCCTTGGTCAAGGACGGATAAAAAAGACGGCGACTCCCGATACGATGAGGCGTTCCATATTTGGCGTATGGTGGACGGAAGAGACGAAGCCGCTATTCGAATACATGAAGGAGACACATAAGAGCGAATCGCCTTTGCGACTGACGGGCTTCGATATTCAGGTGCAATCCCCGCTTTTTCAGAATGCGAACTGGATTCCAAGTATTAAGCTGAAGGACAGAGCGCTGCAAGCGGAACAAGAGGTTCATAAGTGGAGAATGAGCAAGGATCAAAGCGGATTCCGTAAGGCCAAGCCTGAGCTGATTAAGGTGTATGAAGAGCTATTGCAGGCTGTGACTAAGAATGAAAATGCGTTGAAGATGGACTATCCCGATGAGCCGCATATCGTCAAGTTAATGAAGCGAGCGCTAGAGGATCGAATCCGGGTCATTCAGGAATTTAATGAGCTGTGCATCCAATCCAATCTATTAACAGAACAATGGGATTATAGCGGCGCTCAGTCCATGATGGAATGGCGCGATCGGGCGATGGCCAGCAACCTTGCATGGTTGGTGACAGAAGTTTATCCGGAAGAGAATATCATCGTATGGGGCCATAATGGCCATATCAGCAAAGCACAGTCTCTGATTTCCACCATGCCGAAGAGTATGGGAGAGCTTATGCCAAAGGAACTGCAACAGGAAAGCTACGTCATGGGTCTATTTATGGGCGAAGGACAAGCAGCCGAGAATACGAGGGAACCGATTCAGTTGAATCCGATTATTCCGGGGTCTATGGAAGATATTTTGGCGGCTGTAGGACAGCCATATACATTCATGGATTTACGCTATCGGGAAAATGAACGGGGAAATTCTTGGATGTTCGAACGGATGATAGCCTCTTATCAGGTGCAAATGCCGATGCCGTTAGAGCTACGACGGCATTTCGACGGCGTCCTTCTCATCAAACAAGCGAAGATGCCGACATATTTGCCGGACACATATAAGTGAGAAGGAAACCGTTTTAAAAAAGTTATTCTTCTTAGATTTCAGGCTCAGCTTCGTATCCCTTCGGGACAAGCCATTTTTTTGATTAAGACTCCTGAGCAGACAAATCTAAACTACATTGAAATAGGTGGAACGGAACAATGTGCACTTACCTTGGAAGTCAATGATTTTCACGGACTCTACAGCCAAATTGGCAATAACAAAAAATCCCGTCAACCATAATTGGTTGGCGGGATTTCGTTATTTCAGGTGGTCTTTTAAGATGTTTCCCAGTTCAGATGTGTATTTTGTCAGCCGGAGGCTAATTTCTGTCCGCATAACATCACGAGTTAATCCAAATCGTTCCTGATATCCTCGGCAAAAGATTTTGTAATATGTGATAAAATCATCTTGCTCATCCGCCAACATTTTGATATTCCGCTGCTTCAGCTCTTTCTGTAGGCGATAGGTATCCTGCATGATCCGGCGCTGTATGGATTCTCCAGCCATCAAAAAGGTACGTTTAAGAATGTTACTTGAGGGCTCGATCTCTTTCAGGCTCTTGCTAACCATAGTATCTATATAAGGAAGCAAAATGAGGTCTCGCACCATCGTGCGTTCCTCCGTTGTTATCATTTTATTTGGGTTCTCAAGCTGCTGTTCCTCGTACTGCTCAACATGTTCGGTCATGATCATCTTCGTTTTCCATCTTTCGTTATTGTCCAGCTTGCTCATGCATCCCCCTCCATTAACCGTCTCAAAAAATAAGAACATTTGTTTGTATTATAACCAAACGTTCGTTCGTTAATCAATGTAAAAAAATTCATCAGTTTATGCTGACGGATTAGACGTGTGAGATTTCAACTAATATCTTAGAGCAAGATTGTCTTAGAAATAATTACAAGGAGGATAAACAGTACTTGCACCGGTAGATGTAAAGGCTTCTCCGATATCACCGCCAAAGCTAGCAACAAACGAAGGTACGCCAATTTCATTAAAATAAGAGTTTAATTTATTAAACATAAACATTTCCAATAAAATTACCGTCTTTTCCAAACTCGATAAAGATCCCGCACTATTTCCTTTCCAAGTTGTATAAGGGATAAGGGACGAAAGAAACACATAAGTATAAAAAATATGACATAATGAAGAATTTGCCAAGGTGACTTGTGTAAAAAATCCTGAGCATATAAATGATACAAACTCCGATTTGCAAACATCATTGCACCACCGACAATGACTCTCAATATTATTGACATTAGTGTACTGTCTATCATTCATTAATCCTCTCCTTTTTATGTCCAGATTTATTCATTTATAAATTTCTGGCAGCACTGTAAGCAGAAGCTCTTGTATATACCTCCTTAAATTAAATAAAAAAGCACCGATAGATTCTAAACCATGAACGTGATTGCTCATGGTTTAAGAATTTATCGGTGCTTCCGAATTATTTAGCATATTTGATTTTTGATTGGCAATTGCTTACTGCTTACTGCTTACTGCTTACTGCTTACTGCTTACTAACTAGTAAATCATTTTTTGGGGCATTCCGCAAGGTACGGAAAATAGAGGTCAAGAACACATAACTACATTCAGTTCACCTTCTTTTTCTTTCCAAATTACCTAAGAGATAATATACTAGATCTATTACGAAACACATTTATTTTCTCTGCAGAACTATAATTCATGCAGAGAAGGGGACTTCTGCATAGCAGAAATAAAATAGGGTTTAAATTATGGAGACAAAAAGGTATACGGGACACGTATATTCTTTTTTTTGTCTCCTTTTTTTATGCCCAAAAAAAGAGGAGGAATTAGGATGAGCCTTTTAACAGCTTGCTGTAAAAAAGAACAAACTTGGCGTCATACCAGCGAAAATCCTTTAAATGATCACTTCGAAATAGCCAGCCTGCAAAGAACCTGTTTGCTCAAGCTGTGGTGAAGTACATCCTGCGATGATTCAAGTATGTGATTGCTGCGGGAATGAAGGAGTTTTACATGAGACGCGATTAGGTGAATGCTGTGGCCAATGTATTAGACTGTATCCCGAGGATTTAATCCTGGAGAAATGGGTGTATACATTACCCCTAAGCATTAATCAGAGAAATAAAAATTAGACTTGAGGTGGAATAATGCGAAGAATTGCTTTTATAACAGAATCTTCAGCAAGACCAGATGAAGCTATGCCGGCTCACAAGTTCTTCCAAGGAACGCAAAGTCGATGGGTTAATTCAGTCATCAAGTACATGGAAATCCGTGACTTTCCTCATGAAGACATCTTCTTTTTGAGTCATTATGAGCAGCGAGTTATTGGCTATAAGGAATTAGTCGAGCCGTATCCTAAGCAAAAATATCATCCACGAAAAAATGAAGCGATTGAGTTAGCCCATAAGGTCATGAATCTGATTCTCCGTATGGAATCATTGCCTTTTGTAGAAATTCATGCAGGTCGAACCTTCTCAGATCCGCTTAAGCAACTGCTTGATGAGCATAACGTTTCTTATCGCATATATGGATCTGGAATACCGCTAGGAAGCAAGCCAAATTATTACGGTGATTTAATCGAGGAAGAGCTGAACAAGCGGAAACTCAAGGAAATTCAACGTGAGAAATGGCAGATCACTTCAATGATTCGATTACAGACTCCTCAAGAAGCCAGTGAGGTTATCACTAATTTTAGTAATAACGCCCATCTTTACGGCATCGAGCGGAATCTTGAAGAGCTAAAGGAACTACTCGGAAATTACAACCAGAAGCGGAAAGACGTTAAAAATGCTTTAGGAGAAATGGAGCTACTGCTCCATGAAGAAGATCAAACTGGTGAGCTGGAAGCCTTTCTACAGGATAAAGGTTCACTTGCGGAACTGCATGTAGATTCCGAATTTGAGAGTATTAAAAATAAATACGGTAAGTGTCTAGCTAAATTTACTTTGTGTCTAATTAAGCAGAGCTATGTACTGCAGAGTGAAAATAAAATTAGTGAAGCGCTACTCCGGACACAAATCGCACTTATCAAATAAGGAATGGTGTTTCATATGAATGAAATGTTAAAGATGCGATTCCATACTCTCTAATATCAGGTGCGACGAAGGTACGGAATAAACCGTATTGAGGTTCATTGTAGCCCCCTTCAGCGAGCTCCCAATTGGGATATGTAGCACTTACGCAAATCGTTCGAGAATGCGTGAGAGGACAGATAGAGTCCTGCCTATTTCCATATCGACTAAATACGATATCGGAAACAGGAGAGATGGATATGGCGACAAATTATGTTGATGAAAATAGCGTAGGGAGTGTAATTCGGTGGTTTGGAGGAAAGCATTTTCTGTCTCGTGACCTGGTTCCTTTAATTCCTGAACACCACTGCTGGGCGGATGTTTTTGGAGGCGGAGGGCACATGACTGTGGCTAAAAGAAGAAGTAAGGTAGAGGTTTTTAATGATAAGGATCATGATCTAATCAATTTCCTTCTAACTCTTAGAGAGAGAAGGGATGAGTTGATAAGTTCATTATCTACTTTACCGACAAGCCGCTACCTTTTCGAAAAATGGCAACATGAGGAGCTTCCTAAGGATCCTCTTGAACGAGCAGTAAGGTGGTACTATTTACTCCGAAACTGCATAATACCCGCAAACGGTATTAAAAGTGGATGGCGATCCGGAAAGATTAAGAACACCGCTAGTGATTTTCAAAACTCTTTGGCAAAACTCGAAGCTTTTGAAGAGCGGTTTAGTCGTGTCATGATTGAATGTCTTGACTATAAAAATATGATACAGCGATATGATTCTCCGGGTACTTTCCTATTTGTCGATCCTCCATATGTTCACCGTGAGCACTATTACAAATTCGCTTTTGATGAACATGTTGAACTTGCTACAATGCTTCATAATATTCAAGGAAAATGCATGGTCACGTATTATGGCGACCCGTTAATTCTAGATCTTTATAAGGATTGGCATTGTGAGACATTCGAAGCAAAGGTAGGCACAGTATCCAAAGCTGAACTAGGACAAACCCGAAGAATAGAGAAAGAATATGTTTTTATGAATTATAAACCAGAAACCAAGGGTCAGTTGTCATTTGATTTTCCTGTAGTTAATGACATTTGAAAGAAACTAGTTAAAGGAAGGATCTCCACCACAATTGTGGAATAGTAATGAAGGGGAGGGAAATATTTCATGGACCAATCTGACATAATGAGAAACTATCATAGCTATATTGACGAATTAAAAGGAACTTACGATCCAATCATAAAAAAGATGAGAGAGCAGAAAAACGAAAAATGGGTAAGCATTGCTTGGAAAGGCCCCATTAAGCAGGTATTAGGATATTTTAAACACGCTAAAATAGTTTCAGCGATAAAATGGAGCTCACTACCTCTTTTAGGACAAGCAATAGTCATCTTGACCGGTTGGTATAAGCATTTACCATTATGGTCTATTATTCTGGGCAGTGTAGTCTTGCTATTTGTTATCTATTACTTTTTTTATGTAAAACGATACATAGACAAGATGGCAACCCTAGGATCGCCTGAATTCCACGTTGAAGCTTTGAAGGCCAGACGTCCTGCGGAATATGCTGTTTGGAGTACTTTCATTCAAAAGGATCACTTCACTTTTAATGGTCTATACGATGCTTTCAATACATTACTAGTCCCTATAAAAGATGGCAGTATTGAGTCTGTACTGCAATATTCTATAGGTAGGGAGGAAGTATTGGAGGAAACCATCCAGGAATTAAGAGATCGAATAGAAGAGTTAGAAAGATCAGTAGATGGGCTTGCTAAAGATATCGATAATTCAGAAAATAGTATTTCTTATTTGGTTAATTTACTTAACGTAGTCAACACCAACTTATATCGTTTAACCAACGGAATTCTTAATTTTGATGATCTGAGATTCGTCTCTCCATTTACGATTTATGCCGTAAAAGAAAATATACTCACAAAGATATACGACGTAGGCACTTCTGGAGGAAGTGTGAGTGAGATAGATTTAACTGTCACGCAGGAATTCGAGTATGCAGCTGTATTTGCAGCAAAAGAAAAATCTAGCGATTCATATATTAGCTACCCATATCCAGGAAGAGTTGTCGTCGCTTTCTCAATGAAAATGCTGAATAATGAACGCTGGGTGTGGTGCTTCCACTTTGATGAGTCAGACAAACGCGCCTTGTCTCTAGTAATTTCCAATGATATAATAGAGTCAAGACAAATTAGAAGACTTATTCATGCTTTTTGTTTGGTACTACACAAAAACATGATCTCAAAAAAGGAGGCTACCCAAGATGCTGCAGAACAGGCCAATTAAGGTAGAGGATAAATCTCAGGAAGAAATTTTGAATAAACGGCGCCAGCTGCGTAACGAAATGTTAAAGCAACTTGGTGAAAGAGTAGCCGTTACGGAAGAGAAAGCTGAGAAGGTATTGCTTAGAGCATAAATATAAGAAAAACCCTCGGGAATGAATTCCCGAGGGTTTTTTTGTGCATAGGTTTATAACTATGAAACTTGAGAAGACTACATACTATGAATCTCTAATAGAAGGGAAGAAATAGTATGGATAAAAAGGGGAAGCTTATTACATTCCAAAAAAAAGCAATCAAAATTATCGATCGTACACAAGCAGAGATAATGAAGGAGAGAAAAGAAAAGAGAAGTGAATTATTAAACAATCTGAAAAAAAACAAAAAATAAGAACAGCTATCTATTATTTAAAAACTTAAATGTGATTACATGCCTCTGTAAAACAGTAGGCATATTTCTATTTGAGTTCCTACTTCTCTACTACAACTTCTTCTATATCCATACGTTTCTCATCACTTTTAACATCTTCCTTATATGAATTTCGATTTTCAAATTTTCTTTTCGAAAAAAATAATAGAAAAAAGATATGCAATTTATAGGGTATTAAAAACGAAATTTGTATTGTAAAATTTGTTATTAGTGGAATATTTACATTATTCCACAAACTTTTGATAAAGAATTGGAGGGAAGTTATGAAAAGGTTTCTAAAAAGTTTATTGACGTTAAGCACCATACTGGCCGCAGGAATGTTATTCTGGCAGAATGCGTATGGTGAGATAGTTGAGGCAGATGAAACAAAGAGTCAACAGGTGCAAACCAAAGAAGAGATTCCTGAGTTACGAACCGAGAATACCAAGACTTTCAAAACGGATCAGTCAGGAGTATACGTGCGAAAAGTGTTTAACGAACAGACACACTATCAAGGTGAAGATGGGCAGTTTTATGAAATAGAGACAGATGTAACCGATGAAAATCTTTTTAATTCAATTAACGACAAAGAGGTTTCAAGCAGTAGCTCAGAAAAATTTAAGAATTTGAAGAATATTAAAGAAACCTTCAATAAAGAAAACAAATCTCAGATACAAGATATAGATGGGTCTTATTACGCCTTGCACGTCCCTTTCCATGCTGAGTTTCCCAAAAAAATTGCTGCAGGTTACTCTATTAGTAAAGGAGCCGATGTACTTTCCTTTATTCCACAAAACGTTAACCCTTCCAAAGGGAAGAAAGACCCGAATAACCCTAACACTATGTTGTACGAGAATGTATGGGCATTTACTCATATAAAATTAACAATTACCCCTACGGGTATAAAGGAAGATATTGTTTTATTGAACGCGCAAGCCCCTAATTCTTTTAGTTTTGAAGTTAAAGGTAACCTGGACAAAGATATGAATTCAGGAGAATTAACGGTTCTTCCCGCTTGGCTTGAAGACAGTACTGGAATAAAAAGAACAGTGAACACAGCAAAGCGCACGGTGGGAAGTAAAACGTATTTGGATCTGTCCTGGGACGACAACGGTCTAGTATACCCGGTTACGATCGATCCTAGCATAAATAGTCAGAAATCCAGAGCGTATAATACGTGCTCCAATGATCCTAACACGTTAAATATAGGTCTTGTCGTCGGTTACGACCAAAATACGAGGAAATGTATGTCGTTCGTTCAATTTTCTGATTTCCAGCTCCCTAAATCAGCTCAAGTAACCAATGTTGACTTAACGATTCATGGTTATAACAGTTATAACGGCTCGTTTCCTGTTACGGTTCGACAGTTGTTTGCACCTATTACCATGCAATTGAATTATAATAATCCTCCAATTTGGCTGGATTCCAAATCAGTTACGGCGAATGTATCGTATACACCGAAGTACGAAACTTACAGATGGAGCAACCTCAAAATTGATACCGCATATTTTCGAACGGGTCTCGTGCAGCTCGGTATGTACTATACAGGCAACTCATCTGGTATGTTGTACGAAAGCGCTGAAGGATATGGCGTGACTCAACTTGAGATCACATACATAGATACCAAAAGTATTTATAATTATGATTTAAATGGTAGATTATCCTCTATACGCACAAAGTCAGGACATCTCGAGTATGGTACTATCTATGATAAAAATGGAAATACCCTTAAAAGACAAGCTCCTTATTATACGCTACTCGAGAACCATGACTTTCACGAAGGAAGCGCGATGTGGAAACTTGGTCCAAGTATGAGTATTTCAAATGAAATGTCTGTAGACGGAAACAGTAGCCTAAAGTTTTCCTCCGCGACAGCAACCACCTCTCAGTCTATGACACAGGCTTACTCGATATCTGCCGATAGCGCGAGCAGTTATACGCTAACGGCGGATATAATGGATAACACGACCAGCGGAAAAGTGTATGTGACTTGGAAAGAGTACAACTACTTTTACGGACAAGTGGCTTCAGGAAGCCAGCTTCTTTCGACAGTGCCTGGGCAATGGTCAAAAAAGTCGATTTCGTTTTCAACAAGTACTCAGACTAATTGGATTACAGTTCAGATCGTAGCAGATTCAGGAACTTATGGTACCGCTTTCATTGATTCTGTGAATATCACTCCAGGAATCATAAATGCCGGATTTAACAGGGGGATGGACGGCTGGTACAAAACTGACAAAACTGACAGTTCAATTACAGTAGATTCTTATAAAGTGAAGGAAGGGTCAGGAAGTCTGAGATTTAGCAAAAACGGAAGTTCGATTAATACAGGGATAAATATGAATAAAAAAATCCCGGTCAACCCGGGGGAATCTTATAATTTTAGCGCTTGGTTTTATAATGATTTAACAACAACTAATGGAGAAATAAAAATTTTAGTAAGGGAGTTTCCAGAACAAGGGCCTCAAATTTACGATCATTGGCTAGTAGTCACTGAACAAAGAAACTCAGGTGCTTGGTTCAGCAAAAACATTAACTTTACAACAAAAAGTTCAACTAGATACATTGGGATTCAAATTTTTATTAACAACGCTGCTGGAAGTGCTTACGTGGATCAAATGCAGCTAGCGCCTAATTAAAATTCCTATCCTATTTAGCGTGGGGGGCTTTGATGGGTTGGAATTGATTCAAAAAGCCTGCTCGCATCATCAATAGCGGGCTTTTTGGTTATTTTACTTACCTTTCAAGTAAAAGGTAAACAGGTATTCAATAGTTTCTAAATTAAACATTTTATTAATTAATTTTTAAACGAACGGCGAGAAGTTTTACGTAGCTAATTCAGTAACGAGCAATATAGTGTGTAATTATTGGATAACCCTATAAGAATTTGGGTAATAAAACAAATGAAACAAAATAAGGGAGAGAAGCGTCTATAGTTAAGTTGAATCTATTATGGGAGGTTTTATTATGATGAAAAAATTGACGATTTCCTTATTTGCCTCAGCTTTACTTGTGCTTCCAGCAATACCGGTGCTTAGCTTTGCGGCGGATACATCCAAACCTACGATCATAAACAACGGTCAGATTAACAACGGTCGAGTTCTCATTCCGTTACGAGCTGTTTCAGAAAATTTAGGCGCGAGTGTGGAATGGTTTCAAGCGGAGAAAGAAGTAAAGATTAAAAATGGCGACTCGACCATCTGGCTTGCTGCAAATTTCAAACGCGCAATTATTGTATCACCGCCGACTACAGATAATCCGGATATTCAGCACCAGGAATATATTGATTTAGATACTGCCACGCAGGTCATTAAAGGAACAACCTATGTTCCGCTACGCTTTGTCGGGCAATCGTTAGGTGCGAATGTCTTATGGAACCAACAGTCTAAGCAGGCGACACTGACATTGGGCGGTAAGGGACTCGTTGTCAACATGGAGCAGCCGTCTGTTCAAATCCCTGATAAACAGAAAATTATGGATCCACGGTTAAAACTACTTTCCGATAAATTAAATCAAGCAGCTGATGTCTCTTCAATTAAAAATATTAGTTCCTACTTCAAACCGTACTTTACAGATAAATTAATTAAGTCTATCGTTCAAAATAAAGGCTTGAATACAGCTAGTACCTATGAAGCGCCTGCCTCGTTGCCAGTATACATTAACAAGACTTCAGCCACACTTTCCCAATCGGTTATTTTGGCAAATGGTCTAACAGGAGAAGATCAATATGCCGAGGATCGTACGATCAATCTCATATTTACGAATGGTGTATGGAAGGTCGATAGTGTCAGCAAGGGGTCGAGGGTACTAATCTCAGGGTTCTCAGATTTTCAACCGCAATAATTATTCATAGGTTCCTGATATTTGATTAAGAAAAACAAAGAAGCCCTCATAAGAAGGGCTTCTTTGTTTTGTTTATTATTACAAAGTCTGAAAAGCAATAAGTGCCGGGGTAGATGCTGCTCCCGCAGTTGATAAAGTAATTATACGAGTGATTACGGCTCCAGGTGCGACCGTTACCGTTACTACCTCAACCCCTTCTTGATTAGTTCCTGGAGTATCCAAGTAGGATTTAACCGCAGGGATTTTGTATGTCACACCGTCACCGCTCCACTTAACTGCACCTGCATAATATTCAGTACCGCGAGCACCAACATAAATCTTAACTTTCTTTTCAGAGCCAGTATCATTACTAAGAGTGACAGTAAGATTGTATTTGACTCCATAATGTCCTTTATCACTGTCTGCTGGTCCCTGTGATGCTGGAGCGCCAGAAATTTTATACGAATTACTTGCTGTCATTAGGTTATCTAGATTGCCGTTACTAGCGTTGTAATATGCCCATCCGCTTCCAGCTTTATAACTAACTGAGCTCGCAATATCGGCAAAGCCCCATGAACCGCGGGGATGCGTGGAATTATTTGCCGGATTGGTATAGTAATTAACAACCGCCGTTTGGTTTTGACTTAGATTTGCACTTACGCTATTTGCTGCTACGGTACGGACTCTGTAATTCATGGCAACGTTAGCAACGGTGTTACTGATGGAAAATTCAATGACACCACCTACAATCTCCCCGTTTCCTACAATCCATTCTTTTACAACACCTATTTGACCCGCTGCTACGGAAGAATTAGTTGGTGGAATACTATCCATAGTCCCTCCTACCAAAGCAGCAGCCGCACAGATTCCAAGCGACGAAATCTGACCAATAGGAACTACCTGAATAGCGTTATTCAAGTTATGAATCGAGTAGGAAGAAGCACCAGCATTCCCCAGTGTGATCCCTACTTTAATTGAAGCACCTGTGTTATTATAATGCCACAAGAAAGCTCTGTAACGTACAGTGGAGTTACCAGTAGAAGTATCGCTCCACAGTGTAGCGAAGCCGTTTGTAAATGTGGTTGTAGTGGAGTTGATCGTCTCTGGATTGTCCGAAATAAGAAAACGAGTACCTACAGCTGATTGCGAGCCTGTTAAACCAATGGGAGCCGGTGTTGCAGGTGGTTTTGGGAAACTAACAATAGTTTTAGGTGTTTGATTACAAGTCATATAAATCCCTCTTTTCATCATTTTTCAGCTTGTTGGGATATTCTCTACTAGTGTGTATCCCTCACAACGAGTAGAACGTTACACAAACTGTACTGCAAGGATGGACGTTAGGAGAATTTGTCCCCCTCACTTGTATAGGCAATATAAGAGAACGAATTACAACCTCTCGGTTGAGTTTTTCTTGCGAACGAGTAGGGTAAAAAGGTAAAGCATAACTATAAGAAAAACCCTCAGGAATGCCCGAGGGTTTTTCTATGCGTAGGTTTATTACTATTAAACTTAAGAAGACCATGATTAAAGGCACAAAGATTTTATAAGAAATACGTGCCGATCAAATATCGGCACGTATAGAATGCTTATCATTTCATATGACATCCTAAGATAAGTCTTTTTTATATAATGTTTCGGGTTTCATACACATTGATGTCCATCGGTGGGAATAGATTTAATAGAGTTTTCTCCTCAAAGAGATAAATATTTTTCCATGTACCACCATTTACACTTGCGTATACTTCAAAGGAGGGATACCCATCATGTAATCCTTCGATTGAGATCAAACCACTTTTATGAATAGAAACAAAAAGATGATAATTTACAGCAGGCGCTCCGGGAATTAGAGGATCAGCTGCATCCCCATCACATACAAATCTGTAGAAATCAGAATTCCCACCCAAAAGATAAGAAGTGTCTACACTTGCAGTAATGCCTTTTGGATCTGCTTGTCCAGTACTATCAACATAATTACCCGTCGAAATATTGGTGCTACGTTCAGTTGTAATCCCCGTATTTCGGTAGGCAGTATAAGTACCACCCGTATTTGTAAAAGTAGCATTGATTTGTTGAGCTGTTCGATAGGATGCTGAAACATCCTTATTGAATTTACGATCATCTCCCTTAAACTCACTTCTATATCCAATTGGAGCTGGAAATGGTGAGGTAACCCAGTCCTTAGATATAAATGATACAATTCTAACTGAAAGTGTAATTGCCATAATAATTCCTCCTAAAGTTCATTGATAGTTCAACTATAAGAATGAGAATAATTCAATCCATTCCCTAACCATAACTAAATGTTCTCTTATAGTTGGCCTTCTACTATGGAGGTAAAAATAAAGCTAATATTACAACTTATTTTAAAAACTTGTTTTTTGAAATAACATAAAGTGTAATATAGTTATAAATATTACTATTTAATGGAGGTAAGTGATGAAAAAGACGACTTTTATAACTGCCATATTGTTATTACTTGTAAGTCTGACAGCTTGCGGATCTAAAAATCGTCACCCAAATGTATTTCTTATACCTGAAGACTATAATGGGTGGGTACAAATTATCTACAATCAAAAAGGATTTGAAAATATCAAAAATCTTGAAGGAAAGAATATTTATCAAATTCCTGAATCAGGATTATTAAAAACCTCTACAGAAGATGCAGAATATGGGGTAGCTTCTGACGAGTACTATTTTCTAAGTGAACAAGGAGAACGAAAAAAAATAGATACGGATAAAATGATTCACGGACATAATCTTGGGAGTGGAGAATCCGGTAATAAAGAATTGCCTACTGTACAATCTTTTTTTGTTGGGACACAGGATGAACTTAAAAATACGCCTAATCCAGGATATCCTGAGGATCAACTAAACTAAGAAGTGTTATGGCTCAAATTGTTCCGAATACTCCAAATGTACATCTTGAGTTTCTACAGTCAAAAGGAAATAAATATGAGGGGACAAGAATATCCAGATCTCACTTAATTAATTAGGAGTAGAAACGATGATTAAAATTAAACAAGTTGGTAAGAAAGCAGTTCATCTAATTTTAAATATTGATGGAGCGAGATTATTGCTGTCGAGAATGAACTTGCCGGGAGATATAACTATCAGGTTAGATGAATCATCATTAAAAATAACAAAGGGGACAGTAATTGACTTAAAAATAATTATTAATGATGAGGATGATAGAATATCATTTCTGGGTACTACCTTCGTATTAGAATTGGATAGTGATACCTTAGAGTATTTTAGAAAAAGACTAGAGGATTGTTTAAATGGAGGGGACTTTAGTCCAGCTGAATTGTGTGAGGCTAGTTTTGGTAGTTTGGTAATCTCTATGTATGCTATTTTAATTTAATAACTTCTCTCTGAAACCTTGATTGGCTTAGTGCCTTTCAAGGTTTTTTATAGGGACTCCCCCGTTATGGATGAACACCTCAGTAAAGGAAGGCTACAAGCTAGAATGTGAGGGTTTAGCTTGCAGCTTTTTGGGAAGCGGAGCATATTATTGATAGAAACATGGGAGACGATAGATGGCATAGTGACCCCTTAAATAACAAAACCTTGATTGGCTTTATGCCTTTCAAGGTTTTGTTGATGGGAGCAGCATTTCCAGCAGAACTTACTTTCTCGAAATCAGTTAAAGCAAACTATGTTTTAGTCTATATTTCCATTGGTTTCTGACACTTCATTACGAATTATACATTCCAAAAATTCAAGAACGATTTGAGAAACAGCGTCTTCTTGTGGTAAATGAATGAACTTGCTTAATTTTACAATATCTTCTTTATAGAGTTGAATGAGTTGTAGCATTGCATCTGGATCCTTTTTCTTAGCAGCACGAACTAACTCTAAGAACTCACCATCTGGGATAATTTCTGCATCATCTTTCTTTTCCATTTATTCACCGCCTGTTGGCTGATTTTAAGTTCGTTTGCAACTTCAGATTCGGTCAAATCTTGAATATAAAGTTTATATATAATTACCTTTCCCTGTGGGGGCAAGGTATTCATAAGCTGTTGAATCAACATTTTATCTTCAGAAGAAGATGTAAAACTGGAGCTAGAATAATCGCTGTCGTAAAGTGAGCTTTCCCGGTTCCTGATTTTTTTTGCTTGATACTGTAATCTCCATCCAATTCGATATATTTCTGTTTTATAACGTTCGTAGACAGTAGGCTGCATTTCCATAATAGAATCTCTCCTTTTATGACTGTTATACCTATAGGGAAAAATCAGGATGTTTTTAACAACCAAAATAGGAACATTTGTTCTTATTATACCATTTTTTTGAATGGAATGGTTGTGAATTCGAGTCATTACTTTCCTTATTAGATAGACGCGTAAAAGGAGGGAGGGATTGCAATGGAGGTAACTGATATAATTTCACTGGTCACGAATGTTGGATTTCCAGTAACGTTATGTTTTATTCTGGTTCGCTACGTATTGGTAACGATAGTAGATAAGTTGGTAACGATAGTAGATAAGTTGGGAATGCTGGATAACTCTTTAAACCAACTTACGCAGGCGATTCAATCTATTAAACAACTAAGCAAAGATAAATGAGGAAATGGATAAAGTCATTTTAACGAGCCTTCAGAATCTGGGAGCATGATACAATTTAATAAAACCATGCACATTCAACATTGATAAACAGATAAACACTAATGAGCATTACTATATGAGTTTCGCTAAACTTTCCAATCTGTTTTCGTGTCAATTACAACAGTATAGAATAGAGAACATTCATTCGTTTCGATTCCCGAAAAATATTATTCTTTTTTTTGGTTGTTAAAAACTCCTTCAAATTCCCCTTATATATGAGAAGCTTTTTTTAGAGATGTCATTAAACTAACGTGAACGACAGTTCAATAAAAAAAAGCGGCAGTCTAGGACTATATTTTCTCGTCCATGGCTACCGTTTTTCTATCTCTGGGTTAAGTCTTTTACTTTATTATCCCAACACAATTATTGATAACTTGGGAAGAGTATAACCCTTGGATGGTATTCTTCTAGTTATTGTTGTCCCTGCACTCTGTATTTTTACGATGATCTTACGTTATCTAAAACTTAGAGGATCCTTTAAAGCATCACGCAAAATTAATTGCATTATTAAGTATGCAAAAAATAATGGGTTAGATATTTAAGAAATCCATATGGACCGAATAAATGATGTAATGAGTATCGCATGGTTTATGGAAAAGATGGGGTTCTAAAAATAATAAATTAAAGAATGAAAAATCAACAAAAAAATCAGCCTAGACTTCCCAGATGATAGAGATAACGATATAATTGTTCCAATACGATTTAATTAATTTTCCCTTGCGATCTTTTTATTTTGCAGGGAAGGAGTATGCTGCAACTGCAGCTCATACATAAGGTTCAAATCATGGAGACCATAGAGATATACAAGTTAATGTATATCTTTTTTGCGTCTCCTTTTTTTGTGCCCAAAATAGGAGGGATAAAATTATTGTCAAAACCCAAGCCCGTTCCTGTCCATGTGAACAGTACAGGAAAAAAGAAATACAAGATGCAGGAACTGATTCATAGCTCTGCAGGGTATGTTTTCATTCCTTTGAATGGAAGGTTAAAAACAGACTTATTTAACAAGGGATATGTAGATGGTAGAAAATTATCAGTGGTCCTAGAGCAATCCTATGAGGACTGCGCAGGAGTATCGGAGGTTCTTGCCTTCTCGTCAACTGAGTTTTCTCACAAAATTAACAACCGAGAGCTGATAGGCAACATACCGCTAAACCGCACATTTCTTCTTTTCTGTCATGAAGTAGAACGATTCACCAAATCGGTTTGCCAGGATTGCGAATATTACGGTACTCCTGATTGCTTTCGTAATGAATTTCGATGTGCGGAAGATGATCGTGATAAATACCGTGAGGATTCCTGGTTTTCTCTTCAGAGAGAAGCTAAAAAGGAACGAAAACGTCTTGCATTTCCCTAAAAGGGTTGAGGGATACGCTACGCCCCTGCCACAGTAAGTAAACTTGGGCGTTACCGGCTCTTTAATGTACCTCATAAAACCGTCTCAAGCGAAGGGGGAAGGCTTAGGAACCCCTTCTTGCAAGTGAGGAGATAATGGCCCAGCATTTCTCATATCGGTTGTCCTCTCGTAGCTGTGAGCTTCACAGCGAATTGAGGGCTAACAAATGCAATGTTCTAGAAAACCGACAATTACTTCGTTTTTCTCCGGAATGGGTGGACTTGATTTAGGATTTAAAGAATTGTTCAACATTCAATGGGCGAATGAATTCAATCCACACGCTGCACACTGTTACGAAATAAACATTGGTAGGCATATCCGAGTAGAAGATATTACAAAGGTGCCATTAAGCAGTATTCCGAAGTCCAACGGATTTATTGGCGGACCCAGTTGCATCGATTTCAGCTCTGCTGGAGTCAATCGTGGAATTGAAGGGGATCACGGAAAATTAGCAATAGTTTATCAAGAAATAATCCGGAGAATGATGCCCGATTTTTTTCTATTTGAAAATGTAGAGGGCTTACTGACAAGACACTCCCAATCCTTTTACCATCTAATCGATAATTATAAGGGCATGGGATTTAACGTTACCTGGGCGCTCTTAAATGCTGCGCATTTCGGTGTAGCGCAAGAGAGAAACCGCGTGTTTATCGCTGGAATTAGAAGGGATTTGGGGTTCCATTTTAGTTTTCCAACTCCTTCATACGTGAAGAGAACTGTTCGACAAGCGATTGGTGATCTGCCTACTGCAGAAACTATAGCGGCTAGAGAACGAGTTCTAGGGATTACCCCCAACCATACGGCCACATGGGAAAGTCCGACACCTGAGCGGTTATTTGACGTAATTCAGCATCCACGAAATCAGCACCGCGGAATGCGAAGACTAGAATGGGATAAGCCAAGCCCAACGATTACGGCACATATTGCTAAAGACGGAAGGGAGTTTTTGCACCCTTCTGAAAATCGCCGTATCACAGTACGTGAAGCGCTGCGGTTATCCGGATTTCCGGACAGTTTTACACTCCCTGCAGACGTTCCACTTTCTGCACAGTATCGATGTGTTGGTAACTGTGTTGCTTTTCCAGTTGCTTCAGCACTCGCGAAAGCAATGTACCAGCAAATCCAGTTTGGGAATATTCAGGAAACAGGCTAATAGATTTCTCTATACGAACATCCCCACTGCACGGGGTTAAATCAACTCTTCCCGTGCAGATAGGGGGAGTTCTAATGGAGGCTATGAAAATGATTACCAGTAAATATATGTTTATTAAGAACTTACAGGAAGGGACTTATATTGTCCCGATAGAGAATATTTCCTATTCAGAGATGGAAATAGGCATCATGTACATTGTAAAAATCAATGAGAGTGATATAGGTAAATGCATACTCAAAAAAATGGATAACGGACATCTCACCTGCATTTTGTTTTTTTTAGATGAACATGGCGAAGTGTCTGAAAAATCCGAGCTACAATCGTTAACCTTTCGAATAGAAATCTTTGAAGAGTTAAGAAGAATGCATTCCCATTATCCAGAAATAAACGATTTGATTAAGCATCTACGTAAATATCCTAACATTGAGCAATACGACCTGGATATGATGGCCAATCAAATTGCCATTGGGATCTATAATGCCGTATTCTGTAACTGTCTTCGCGACCATGACCAAAAAAATGGTACATCGCTTAGTACATATGTTTTCAGTGATCCCGCTCCTACAAATATAAAGAATAATTCCTATAAGAGGCTTCTACGCTTTGTAACGGAAGAGATTCGATCAAAACAGGTAACGCTGATGTGGGCACTCCGTAAATTCGAACTAGTAGATGGCCACACAATTCTACAAGTTTTGTTTGAAGCAGATAAAACCTTTGAACAGTTTATGAGCGACGCCTTATCAGCCAACTAACATTATTTAATTGATCAAGATTTACTTCCGCTACTTATCAACAAAGCGTAAAGGGGATATTTGATTCGTATGGAAAAGAAGATCCAGATACAGGCATCCGATATTGTAAATATTTTGGCTGACGGTCCAGAAAGGGGTCGTTATGCAAAAGTTTTAAGAACCGGTATAGACCCATATGGAAAGGCCATCTACACCCTTAAGATCAATCATTATTGGAATTCAGTAGATAACATAAAGAGACATGGTCCATGGAAAGGTCAAATGTGGATTGCCATTGTACTGAGCAGCGATGAAATTCAGCAAAAAAAGCGGCGATATACAAAACGTATACACCTCAACTAAGAAACGTGGTTTGATTTATTTCCAACCTTATATGTTCTACCCTCTGCACAGGGATCAACACTTCCTCCTGTGCAGAAGGGGAGGATTCTAAGGAGAACAGACACTATGTCTAAACCACAAGATAAAAAACATTTATATCGGATCGATCGCTTTTCAGTTGAGCAGCTCGCTCGTTTACCCCATGAAATAGCTGGATATGCACAGGCGATTGGAGGGCTACCACAGCATCATTCCGAAGTGTTTGAGAAGAGAGGATGGCTATTGCCATTTTTATTCGCGTACGATGACCTTCTATGGGGCAGATGGAGATACTGGACAGATATTTTGGAAAAAGGAACAATTGAAGGTAGTGGTCCGATCCCTCAAATAGAGTGGAAAGATACATCCTCCCATCAAGCAGAGGCAACTAAAAAGATGTTTGCTAAGTGTCTTCAGCATTATGACTCTAATATCGATACTTTTGCAGATTGGCTACTGTGGGGGATGGCAGGGAGCATAGAAGCACCGAGGATCTCAGAAAGCTTAAACGAGCATTATTACAAGGAGTTTGATTTATTCCTGGTTCTCGATAATCCCACGGATTATTTATCCCATGTTCTCTGTGATGAGACGGGCAAAGGATATAAATCAGGTCTTGGATATTATCCAACACCGTTTAATATAACTCGGATGATGGTTGAGATATGCCACGGTGATGGGGACCCAGAACATATGAAAAGGCAGTCAGTACTAGATTCATGTGTAGGCTGCGGTGCAACATTGCTACCGGCTTCTAATTATTTTTTACGGGGCTACGGTCAGGATATATCGGGGATTGCCGTGAAACTATGTACCATTCAGTTTTACTTTTATGCCCCTTGGTATGCTCGACCAGGAAATGTTGAGGGTTATGATCTTATTAGTCAACCTATTCAACTAGTGTTAGCGGAGCCAGGACGAAAGATTTCTGAAGGTCAGCTTGCTTTTTCATTTTAAGAGTTAGCTGGGTAAATAAGATTATTTTTAACCTATTGTTTAAAAAACAATAATTAAAACTGCTGAAGATAAACATATATCTCTAGAGATATGAACTTTATAAATAAAGACTTTCAAAAAGGAGAAATAAAAACATATGGAGAAACAAAATGACACGTCTTCTTGGTCCAGCGTTACCAAAATTACTGAGTCTTTTCTTAATCAACACAACGTCCCATATACCATCATGGAGAACGAAGACTTTCTTACGCCTCTTTTTCTGATAGAAGTGACTGGAACACCTAACAAACCAGAGTATCGGGTTGTTGACGTACTCTATCGTTTGGAAGATATTCCACTGCTCTATACTGAAGCACAAGCGCAAGATTTGGAGGACCAGGCTTGGAAAGAAGTATAAATTTATATATATGGAATTAAAAATGTTAGCATAATCTGGTTCTCTCGATAAATATCAATATGTGTAGAAACAGAATAATAATTCAAAACTGGAGAGGAGGAAGTCCCTTATTGTGGTGGGGGCTTCCCTCATCACGGTTTATGGACGTCCCTATGAATAAAGCTAACCTGTTGTTACAAAAAGTTTATACCGTGAGCAAAAAACATAATTCACTACGATTATTTCTACAAAATTTTGTTTGTGAAACTGCAGGACTAGAGCACGGTATGGATTTATTTGTCCGCATCGATGAGAATGAGAAAATGATTGTCATTCAGAATCGAGTCTTTGAGGAATCTGACAATATTCATGAAGTCAGTGTATCATCAAGGGTTAATCGTATCAGTGGGGAACCACGGCCACTTGTTGATACGTGTGGATCCAAATATTCATCCATTCTTTGTATCCAGGATAAAATAGAAGTCAGTGTATATAAGCATGGGGATTTTTCTCAAATCATTGTTCGTCCCTTAAAATTTCGTCTGTTTGAGAGTGACACCTTTGAATCCCCTTCAGACGAGCGTATTCGCCTTCTGTCTGTGTGCGCGGGAGCAGGAATAGGAACATCAATGTTTGTAGATTCTGGCTACTACACAGCAGTACAGGAGATCGAGCTAGAAGAGGATAGCGCGGAGGTTATTAAACATAATTTCCCGTACTCTTTTTTGTTTCAAGGAGATCTGAAGGATTGTCACACCGTTGCAAAGGCTGATGTAGCGTTCGTATCGCTAGATTGCTCCTCACATAGCAGTATAGGTCCTGGTGATCAGGGATATTTTAATAATCTTATATTAGGTACGTACAAGATATTAGAGGCAGCAGAACCGAGGGTTGTTTTCTTTGAGAACGTACCGGGTTTTTATGAATCACCTAGTTTTAATGATTTAAAAGAACTCTTAACTCCAAAATATCCGTATTTCATCGGTCCTACACAAATTAACAGTTATGATTTTGGTAGCATCGCTCTACGAAAACGGACGTACTCTCTATTTCTTCAGGATCAGGAGGACTTCGAACAATTCAGAGAGCCAAAGGCACCAATATTCCGGCGTCATAAGCTATCTCATTATTTAGATCCAGCTGGTACGCAGCACATTTGGAAGTCAGTTGACGCCTGGTTTGAGAGCTTTTCTAAAAAAGTTGAAAAGAACAACTCATGGGCGGAGCGTAGTACTGATAAAACATTTGTGGGTGCCGATGATGTAGAATTACAATGCATTCCAAGACGATACCGATCTCATAGTGCAAGTAACTCTTATGTACTTAATGAAGCGGGAGATCAGTGGAGGTTCTTAACCATATCTGAACTTCGTAAGATTTTCAGTATTCCTTCTTGGTTTAAGTTTCCCAAACATGTTCCCGAATATCGAATCTATGAAATGATTGGTCAGAGTGTGTGTGGACGCGTCATAAGCGCTTACGCAAACGAGATCTGTGCGATGTTTTTCAGACGGCATGCCGGCTTGAAAAAGCAGAAGAAAGAGTATGGAATGGCAAGAGATCAAGATGGGCAGTTTAGCTTTGCTTTTTGATCAAACTAAATATATTTCAGTATTATTTGCAGGCATCCTTATTTTGTGGGATGTCTTTTTTTAATCAAATCCACATAATAAACTACTTCCTGAAGGTCAATTGCATCAGAGTTCATATTCTTTTTCTGTTAATGCGATCCGGAAGCTGGATATATCTGATCCGCTACTACCGTAAAAGAATATAAACAGTAGACTAAAATTTAAAGTATTAAGCTAACGGGCTGTTTTTATTTTACAAGTCCGATTTAATGAATCAAAGAAAAAGATAATCAAGTAGATTTCCACAAAGAAACCAATGATGAGGTCTGCACGTATTTAACTGATAACCGAACCGATGATATTGGATACCTAACGAGAACGGTTGCATCTAATTGGGGGCGAAATTTTGGATGGAGAAAACGCGAAAAAATATTATGAATAGTGAAGAGATTAGAGCTATTATTGAAGAAAAAATCAGATCTGAATGTAAGAAGTATGGTAGTTTTGATGCGGCACATATGCATTACTATAATATTTTTTTTGATATCTACAATAGTTTAGGTAGTGAATTCAATTCAATAAAAAAGAAATACCCTAGGTATAAGCAAATAGAGTTCATTCACTCGAAGGGGAAGTTATCTGACTACTATGAAATTGTGATTGGTAATGCGAATCAAGTAAGGGAGCGTTATTATAACAATTTAACAAAAGAGGCCGATAAACAAAACGAGGCATACTTTGAACAAATGAGAATAGAAAGTGAAGAAAAGGATAGGTTGGAATATGAAGAAAAAGTACGAAATGGAACTAATACTCCGTTAGATGATTTCATAGCAGCTGGAGGGTTTGATTGAAACTAATCAAATTTAGTGAAGAAGTAATGAGGAGGGGCTGTTACTGAAATACATCTTAGGCATGTCAAAGACACCTTCTGATGTTCGTGGTTCAAAAGAGCGCAGTCTGCGTTTAGATCTCCTTGAATTAATTACCGCCGTACGTTTGCTTCGGGAAAGTGGCCATGAATCACAAGGATATCTATGTGTAATATATGATTCGTCAAAAAAAAATTTGGATCTTTGGAATCAAAAATATCATGGAGTTGACTTTGTAAAGATTATTCAGCCACGATTGACACCCACCGAATTAATCGAATTAAATCAAGTGAAGATTATTTTGTCAAAGTCTAAAGGTGGAGCAACTTCAAAAGCATGGAAGTCAAAAATAATAGGAGAGATGAATTTATCCTATTCGATAATCAAGGAGCTAGGACCAACTGTATTAGATTGCCTTGAAGAAAAACCGTTAGGTGTAAATTGGGACTATTTTGGGGTGATCTTATGAAATTAATGACCGAGAGAGAAAATGAATTCAAAAACTGCATTAACTTACAAGTCACTTTCTAACACCAATGCTTCCACGGTCTAACATACCATCATTGACATTGCTAAATCATCCGAAGACAACGTTATTATACTTCAGCGTATACATAATACTTTTAAGTGCATCCGAACGATTCCTAATAGGTGACTGCTGGATTCATTTTGGCAGGGCAAATAACTTACCAAAATTAAATTAAAGTTACGATAGCAAGCATTCTCTGTTATTAAGCCTATAGGTAACATTATTTCAATAAACAGCGTCAGTCTAGGACTTTATTTCCCGTCCAAGACTGACGCTGTTTATATTTATATTGGAGCCAATCTAATATTTAATATTCGGAGTCTGACCATTTATTAATTCAGAAATATACAACTCCAGTTTAAAATCTCCCAGATTATCTGAGTCTTCCTCCCATTGGAGATGAACATTGGTAATGAAATTGACTTGAAAATCCCTTGTATACAAATTGTATGCTGATATACACATGAATACACGTATAAAATATCAAATATAGCTGGAGAATTTAACTTATAATAATTATGTTTTGCTTTTATCGTTTTTTTAAATAACCCTATGAAGCAATACATTCGTTTACAAAAAAGATAATACTAATTTTTAATAGTTTACATTTCTTCCCTTTTCAAGATATACTTATGGTACTTTGAAAGATATTAATTTTCTTTACCGTTAACTATTTCGGTAAAGTTGGAGCTCGCTAGTTTCATTTAGCAATATAAATAACAGGTAATATAGGAGACTTAAATACCACACGGGATTTGTGTGATGTATTTAGGTCTCTTTTTTATGCCCTAAAAAAGGAGAACTTATGGAGCATTATGAGTTTACAGAGAATCAAATCAAGGTAGCAGTTACCGAAAAACTTAAGCAATACAATGGAACAGCTACAGATGTGTGGGATTACCTAGAAAAAGAAAGCTTTTTATTTCATGGAGTGATTCGCGATTGGACAGGGGTTTTCTTTCACGGATTCTATTATGTTTTTCATCATTTTCTAAATGATGATCAACCACAAGAGGATTGTATTCCTCCGGACAGCAGAATCACATGGGATAAGCTGTTCAAAAGGGACACTGTAGCAGGAAAACTCTTTTCATTTATGGAGTCAAACAAATTTCGCATCTTTATACCGGAGCAAGCTGCCATCGATGCTTTTCTCGATGGTGATATGGACAGTAGTTTACAGAGTCCTAAGCACAAATTCCAAATCTACTGCTTCCAGGACAGATGCAGTCTGCTGATAGAACTTTATCTGCAACAGACCATCCCACCCTATGGAGCACACTATGAACCTATCCAATACCCAGAGGATCGCTGTCAGCTTATTTTTGAATTAGATGTTCTTATATCAGACACCAAAAAAAATAAGAGAACACTTCCTGAGGGAGAGAGCTTGGACGTTCTGGAAAAGGTGGATGAGGATCTACTAGCAGTTACGAGAGAGAGAGTTAAGAAAATCTATGATGAGCACACGCTCATTGGTCTGTTGCACTCCGGAGGGATCGATTCGAGACTGACACTTCAGCTAATGCTTGAGCATGCTCTGAAGAATCCGGATCCATCAAAGAAGATATGGGTCATATCAGCCGATACACTGGTTGAAAATCCTGGCGTCTTAAAAATTATTCATGAACTGCGCGATACGCTAAGAACAAACTTCCCTTGGATCGAATATCACATTGTTGAACCAAAAGAAGATGAAACGCTAATGGTGTGTTTGATCGGACGTGGTTACCAAAGTCCTTCCGTAAATTTCAAATATTGTGTACGAAGATTGAAAATCAATCCAGCACGCGTATTTTTGGAAAATGTATTTGTTACGGAAGGATCAGAGGAGACATGTTTGGTGCTGGGTAGTCGTGACAATGAAAGCGGGACAAGAAAAAGAAGTCTCACCAAGTTTTTCGGTGATGACTTCTACGGTAGTCATCCTGTCAGTAGCATTCGTACAGCCAGCCCGATCAGAGACTGGACGAGACAGGAAGTGGTTACGTATCTTACGTACCACAGGGCACCATGGCGGAAAGGGGCTCGTAATACTGAGTTACTCTCTTTTTATAGCGGAGCTGCAGGTACAGAATGCCCTTTAGGAGCTGCTGTAGTCAATGATAACGATGCAATCATGGCCTGTGGTAAAAATTCAAGGATGGGTTGCTACCTTTGTACGCTCGGTAACGATAAAAGCATGGGGAACTTAATTAAAGGTACGCATCCAGAGTACGAGAAATACTATCGTTTCCGTTCCATTGTTAAGAATATTGCACAGGATATTCGCTACGGAGGGATCGTAGGAATGCAAAGAAAAGGAGGATCGGCAGCTTCAATGTTGCCGGCTAAAATCGGCCGCGGAATCGGTGATCTCACCATCGACTGTAGAACTCACATACTTCAAGCAATGAAGCGGCTACAGATTGAGTGGCGTGAAAGTGAAATCTTAACCGCCTATCACATGGTTCAGCAGCGTGAATCCGTGGAAGGATTCCCTGTCACCCAACGCTTTAGGGATGCAATCTACGCACTGCTTAGCCTGAAAAGATCAGGTTTTCAGCGTCTTCTTTGCAATCCGGTATTTGATCCCTATGGAAGCGGTATCGACCAGTTCACATCGGAAGACGCGGCGATTATTCAGCGTATTATGGCAGATAAAAAGAGTAAGTTGACGTCCTTGAAATGACAGTTCGAATCATACCCACGTTCATAGTTTTCCTTGCTCATGCGGAGCAGATAAAAAACACATCTCCCCGCATACGGCGGGGAGACCTATGGAGGTTTTATAGAAATGCAACAAATATCACTCTTTGATTATTTCTCTCAGGATTCTTTAGGATCATCAATACAAAAGGCCCATGCTTTAAATCTTGTACAGCCCTCTACAAGCCATGCAGGTGGTAGAAGCAAGGAATATGCCTACGATTGTGGAGAAGAGCTTCAAGGAGCTAAGAAGCATCTATCGGTTCTTGTTAAATTCTCAGGCGAGTGGCAAAAAGTCATTGAGCAAGATCCGGCGCAAGCCTATCAGTTGGTGTCTAAAGATGAACTGCTGGATAATTTCAAAGCTAAGAACTTGAAAGAGGTAGGGTTTACTTCTGAGGCTGCTTACGGAGTAAAGCTACTTTGGGGCATGGTGAGTCAGCGCCCAGAAGATGATATTAACCAACGGAGGTATTTTATCCAAGCGGTTGAGGAGCTGAAATTACGTCTTTCTAAAGCAACCACAGAACAATTGTTTAGAGATACGGTTGATCAGATCAAGCGAGAGTTCTGGAAGGCTGCTTACTCAACTAATCCACGTAAAGTTGGAATTGATCCAGAATTAATGAATTATAGATTTTGGCTTTCTTTAGGAAAAAGGTTTAAATCACTTTTCATCGGCTATTCTGCCGCAAAACCTTATGAGAAGCTGTTGGACAAAGCCTTTTCTTCAGAAGAAGGTAAAGAGTGGAACTGGGCTAATAAGAAAAAAGGCAATAAGGATACGTCAAAGACAAAGAATCAATGGGAGCGAAAAGTACCGGAAGAGGTTATAAGACTCTCTAATGAACCGTCAGGAGTGCGAAAACCAGAGGACTTAATAGAGGAATATGCTTTTAGAGGGATTCAGTTTGGTAACTGGATGGAGGACGCAGCTGGTCGTTACCATGTTCTTAGTAGCGGAAATGCTTGGGCGGACTTGGCTGCTATTCTTCAGATCCCACGTAAATCAATATCTTTATATGGAAAGTTAGGGTTGGCATTTGGGGCTAGAGGAAGTGGGAACGCGAGTGCTCATTTCGAACCTAAAGAGAATTTGATGAATTTAACAAAATTCAGAGGTGGGGGTTCTCAGTGCCATGAATGGGCACATGCTTTGGACTTCAATCTTTATTCGTACTCTCATGATTATATGAATGGTAAGCAAATGGCCTTATCCGGAAATCAGCCAGGTAAATTCCTACCTGATAATATCAGTTATGCTTTTGCTAACTTGATGACTACGATGAAAGAGGGAAAGGGCTTGATGCGTTTTGAAGTACCTAATCCCTTACCCGTTAATAAAACAAATTATGTTCAAGGTATCAAAGATTACCTAGTAAGAAACAGTTACGACATTAACAAAACGATGTTAGATCTTAATAGTAGTAGTCGTTATCGAATTCATTCAAAAGATTGGAAAGAAATCGGAATCATGTACTGCAACATGCTCATACAAGAAGGAAGGGAAGTTCCAACCGAATATTTCATTCCTACTAACTATAGCTCTTTTTATCTGGACGCATGTGAACGGGGAGCTTACTGGAAGCGGGATCACGAATTATTTGCACGAGCCTTTGAATCTTGGATTGAGGATGAGTTAGAAGAACGTGGAATATCAAATTCCTATTTGGTTACAGGCACCCGTTTTGGAGGCCCATATCCAATGAACGATGAACGAAAGTCAATCAATGATGCTTTTCGGAAGTGGTGGAAAGTTCTCAGTGATTCTGAGATTCTCCAGAATAAAGAGTTTTGGAATTAAAGTTGCTTTGACTATTTATCAAGGACATTAATTCTGGGAGGGAAAACTCAGTGGTGAATGAATCATTGAATCTTTTAAAAGCAATTATTGAGGATGAAAGAACTGAACTAAATAGAATAGGGTTGGAAACTGGACTAGCTTCGGATGAGGTGCTAGAGAAGTCTAAAGACTTAGATAATTTGCTTAATCAATATAATAAATTGAAACGTACGGCTGAATAGCCGTGCGTTTTTTTTGTTGATGACTCTTTTAATGATCTTCTTATTTATAAGGATTAATAAATAAGTCTTATTTAGTTCTTATTATTTCTTCTCAATATTTGAGAGGGGGTAACTCAATATTTGAGAAGGGCTATCTCAGATTTTGAAAGAGGGTATCTCAGCCTTTGAGAAGCATAATCGCTTATAAAATTACGAGACACAGCCTTTCAAAATTTGAGAGGCGGGAATGATATTGATCTTCCGCCTCTCAAATTTTGAAATACGTCGATTCTCAATTATTGATAGGCGGCGTTTCAATGTTTCATAGGCAGTTTCTCAAAATTTGAGAGGCGGGAATGATATGATTTTAAAGCAGAATTTGATAAATCCTGAAGAACAACTTCTTCTTTCTTCAGAATTATGAAATATTGAAGTGAATTTTAAATATGAATAAAAAAATGATAGTAGCTTTTTTTGTACGTAATAAGGATTCCTTTTTTAGTATCGACACTGCGACCTAAAAGAAGCCGCTAAGAATGTAGCCACTGATACTGTAATATCAACGGAGACCGCCTATGTTACAGGCACAGCTGTAGCTGCCGTAGCTCAGACTACAGTTGGAGCAGCAATCGCAAGTGCTGCTGGTACAGCCGGCGCAGCAGTAGCAGGGACTACAGTTGGTGGAGCCGCAATCGCAGCAGGAGCGGCTATCACCAGTGCTGTTACTGGAGCAGCTGCTCCTGTGGTCCTTCCTGCAATTGCTATTGGCGCTGCTTGGAAAATTGGTAAGAAACTATTTAGTAGGAGAAAATGGTAGGTTAAAATGCACGAAATGGAGGGTTAAGTGAGACTCTCATCGGGAAGAGGTAAAGTACACAACAGAGCTACTTTTTCGTATATCGAAAAGTAGCTCTGTTTTTTAATGAACCAAGTTTTCGTCCTTTGACGGAGGCAAGAACTTGGTTCCATTGCCCTAAACGGACGAGAACTTAGTACTAAATTTACACCAATCCTTACTCCACAAGGAATTTGATAATCTGCTTTCTATCATCCTTAAGTTCATCTTATATAGAATGAAAAATATAGAGTTTGACTGACTATGCTTCATTAAACTAACGGGCAGTTTAGCGCAACTAAATATTTCCTTTTTCGTTAAAGTAATAAGGAGTGAAACAATGAGGAATATTTCTTTTTCTTTTCTAGTAATGATTTTTTTAATAAGTGGATGTAGTAGCAGCAATCCAACCGAAGAAAGAAGTAAATCAATGCTCTATGATTTCAATGAACCATATAGATTTCCATTTGAAGTTAATGAAGTTCGCACGGAAATAGCAATTGATAATCCTGATGTACTTCAACAGTATATTTTTCATTATAAAAACAAGCAGACCACGCAAGAATTAAGGTATATCTTGAGCAAGGTTATTGATGAACCAGAGAAAATATCCTCGCAAGGCAAGCAACCCTTTGAACTTGAAAATGGGAAACAAGCATATTACGAAGAGGACGAAACCAGTCAATCAATTTGGCGGGAAAGTGAAAAAGGATTTTTGGCTCGATTTGTTTATTATATTAACGGGAACCTTAATCAGTTAAACAATTATAAATTAGATGAGTCCGACCTAATTGATTTAGCTAATCAGGTTCAATAGTATCTTTGCGCTAACTGGGAACGTTAGCTCAAACACGATATGGCAGCCTGTCAAGTCAACTCGATCGGCTGCCTGTATTCAACAGGCAAGATAGCTTAACATGTGTCAAGAATACGTAACATCTGTAAGATCATCTAAATAAGGAGTGGTGCTTCTTATGATTTGTTTAAAAGATTATGAAGACTTAGGTGAATTGAAGCTTTTAATGGCTGAGTGTATGTGGGCTAATGATGAAAGAATTGATAATGAACTTAAAACATACATAGACAATGATTCGCGGGAATTAGTAGGGAGTTTAAATAATGATGAGCTAGTAGGATTAATTGGAGTCATATACGAATCAACAAATGAAATAGAACTTAAGCATATTGCAATTAAACCCAATTATCGTGGTAAAGGTATAGGCAGCGAAATGGTAAATGAGTTCATTAAAACTAAAAAGATTGTGAGAATAAAGGCAGAAACCGATAAAGATACTGTTGGCTTCTATAAAAAAAATGGTTTCTCGATAACAAGTTTGGGAGAAAAATACCCAGGAGTAGAGCGGTTTGAATGTATTTTTTTAGTCACAAATAATTCAAGTGATCATTAAGCTCACGGGCAGGTTAGTGAACATTCAAATCAAAAAGGAGATATAAACTGTAGCGGATCCTTCAGAAGTGGAAGACTCGCTTTTTCTATACGCTAGATTCCACTTTATGGTACATTTATACACGATTATCAAATCGAATTCATATGACGAAGCGGGTGTCAACAAAATGGATTTTCGGAAGTTTCGGCTTATATATGGGGGGATTGCCCTGTCATTAATCGTTTCCGGATGTACTTATGCGGAAAAAGAGAAAGCCGCTAAAGGAACGGTCGGTAATCTAGTTGCGGCAAGTGAGACAACTGCTGCTCCTTCTACTGTTGCAGCTGCAATACGAGAGTATATTTTGAAAGACAGCTCGAATACGGTACTTTCCCCGGAAAAGATCGGCAGTCTGGACGACCGAATTCTGAAGCTTGCGCGCAACGAGATATTTGCAAGGCATGGGTATGTATTTAAACAGAAGGATTTGCAAAACTACTTTGCCGCCAAGCCTTGGTATCATGCTGACTCTGCCTACAAGGAGCATCTTAGCCCGACGGAGAAACAGAACGTGGCGCTACTAAGTGACTACGAACTCAAATACGCTGACTATAAGCTCGAACCATCTCATACAGATGATGTCCATTTACGGGATTATACAGGCGATTCGGCCTTTAAACAGAAGAAGATGAACGTGGATCTGAACGGAGATGGTCGTGAAGAAGAGATTCAGTTAATACCGCCGGTAACGGAATTAGGAGCCTTCAACCTGAAGGTGAATAACATCACAATGGAGGTGGGCAGTGAGCTGCTTCCTTATCTGGATATTGTCGATCTGGATATTGACGATCCATATTTCGAGATTGCACTTCAAATGGATTCGCAAATGGTCTTTTTACGATCAACATCTTTCTATTCTTATGACGGCGAAACCCTCAAGCAAATAGGTGAGCTTCCCGATTTATCGGCACACAGTTCGATGTATGACGGACACGGGAGAGTGATCAGCGCAAAAGAAAGCGACGATTTTCAAACCTGGTTCCGAGATTCGGTATTCCGTCTGGATGCCGAACATTCCCTTCATGAAGAGCAACAGGATTTTTATCCGATGGAACCACCGACGCTTTTAACGATCAAAAAGGAAATTGCTGTGCAGTTTTATAAAGATGGCACGGACGAAGCCTTTTCGCTGGAGCCTGGAGACAACGTGAAATTCCTGGGTGACGACAAACGCGGCCATATCATGCTTCAGACTAGCACTGGTAAGGAAGTCTGGTACATCATGGGCGATGAGTATGTCGACTATAGTAGTTTTTTTGACGGGTTGATTTTATATGATTAGACGGAGGATGTCGGTATGGGACCCGTTGCTAAAAGTAGATATGGACATTTATTTAATCTCACTGGTGAGCGGATTGACGAGTAATCAACCGTTAAGCTAACGGGACACTATAGTTCAATAATGAGAGGGCTACCGAGAGGTAGCCCTTTGTTCAACTAACGGGCAGTTATGCGTAGGCGTAATTGTAAGCAACGACCTATTAGTCATTACGATTACGGAAACGCTAGCTTAATAAAACAGCAGAAGGATCCGCCTTGGTGGGTCCTTTGTCTTGAAATTTAAAAACACAAGGAAATCGTCCAAGTGTGCATAATCTGTCTCATGTAAAAAAATATAACCGGGTAATGAGATATTTTGGAATCATCAATCGTGTTGAATGTAGGAGGCGAAAAAATGGAATGCAATTCTTTATTACGTACGGATAAAGAATTGGCTGAACTATATCAACGGCGTGCAGATCTAGTCTACAGACTTTGCTTTATATACTTGAAAAATCCCGTTGATGTTGAAGATGCTGTTCAATCTGTATTTCTAAAACTAATTAAATCTCCAATGCTTTTCAATGACCACGAGCATGAAAAAGCATGGCTGATGGTAACCACTCGAAATTACTGTAAAGACGTTCTTAAAAATTGGTGGACAACCCGTCGTGTGGCATTAGACGCTTTGCCGGAAGTTGCTTCTTGGAATGGTGATGAGCCATCCGGCAAGATGGTTGCAAAACTGCTCTCACTTCCCGAAAAATACAAAACTGTATTATATCTATACTATTTCGAGGAGTACACGGTAAAAGAAATAGCAGAAATGTTAGGACGCAAAGAAAGCACGATCCAAACGCAACTATTCAGAGGCCGCAAACGCCTCAAGATGGATTTGGGAGGGAATTATATTGAGTAACAAAAATATTAATCGAATTTTTGAAGCTCTTACGCCAAGAACCGAACAAAAAGAAAAAATGTTTCATAACATTTTAATGCAAACCCAGTTTGAACATAAAAGGCAAAGAAGAATTCCTCCTATTAAACCTGTAAGATATGCCGTGCTGGCTACCGTGCTGATGGTTTGTTTAACGACAACGGCATTCGCAGCGGCATATATGGGATTAGATGAAGCATTTATAAAATTTCTTAAACCAGCAAATAACGAGCAAACGGAATATTTATCCAATGGCGCTTATGTAGTGGGCAAAACCGTAGAAAATGAGTATGGATCGCTTACTTTTAAGCAAGTGATCGGCGACGGCAATCTAACCTATATTTTAATGGACTTTACTGCTCCAGAAGGCACTGTTCTAAATGCAGCGCGATACCGTTTTGATACTTCGATTACGACAAATCAAAGCTTTCACAGTACAGGATTTGAGGTGCTCAACGATGGAAATCCTAATGACAATAAAATTAGCTTGATCATGAATATTATGACCGACAGTTCCTTAGCAGATCAAACGGTTAATTTAAAACTCTATGATTTACAAGCTGCAGATCTGTTTCCCGGCAATTTTAAAACCATCATTCCTGGTCCTTGGGAAACCAGTTTTAAACTAGAATTTAAGGAGTATTCGACCCTTTATCAGATCGATCAAAGCTTTACGATGTTTGGTTATACGGCAATATTAAAAACGATCTCTGTCTCGCCAATTTCAATTACTTTGAAGATTAATAGCGGATCATTGAAGGAGATTAATGCTGCCAGCAGATTTAAGGAAATTGGTCCAAATGAATATTTGGATGACTTCCCTATCACGATAAACTATAAAGATGGCACCTCAGAAATTACCAGCATTTTTACCGGATTATCTAGAAGCAATTACATGAGTAACCAAATGGTTACAATTAAAACGTTTGAAAATGTTATAAATGATAAGGAAATCGCGTCTATCGTTTTCTTTGACAAAGAAATTCCAATTAATAAATGAATCTCCACTACTTTACTAATATCTTATTTAAGTAAGCTTCAAATGCTCCCCATCACGCTTAGCTTGGCTAGGCACAATGCTATTTGTAGTTTGCGACAAAGATGGTTCCGAGTCATTAAGCTAACGGGGAACGATAGTTGAATAATAAAACTTATTGTTGAGCAGGCTACCGCAGTCTGCTCATTTTATTAGGTTAACGGGCAGGACAACGCAACTTTACAACTCTTGGAAACGTATCTTTAAATAATGAAATGGTCTAGGGGGATGGTAATTGAAAAGATTTTTGACGATTGTGCTTTCTGTTTTCATTATAGCGGCTGGTTTTATTATATTCAGATTTGGAAGTGCCTTGTCACAAGAGGGCAACCCTGTAACGATACTTGTTTCCATTTCTAAATTAGAATTTACAAACAGCAATTTTGAACAGTTTTCTGAATCAGATAAACAGCTCAGATTTGTTTCGAAAAATAGCGGCGAATTTCGATATGATGTTGTCAAGGAATTTATGAAGGAAAAGGGCTGGAATTTTAAGGACCACATGGGTTCAGGGCTTATCTTTGAGAATGATAAGCAGACTATAATTGTAGAAACCCGACAGTTTTCAAGACATTATTTTTTGTGGGATATTCCCAATCAAGGATTAAGCTAACAGGAAATTTTGTTAGTTCAATAACAGCGGAAGTCTAATACTTTATTTTCACCGAACAATTCTTAATCTACTGTTTGTGGCTTGAATATTTCGAATCAAAAAAGAAGAACTCTTTAAATATCAAGAGTTCTTCTTTCATTTACACTTCATCAGAAGTGATATACCTGTATTCAATGTTTTCAAAGTCAGCTCCAGCCTGCTGTAGAGCTTCTAGAATCATTGTATGTAATTTGTCTTTCATCCAGTTAGATACAAATTCGTTCTGAGCATATATAGTGTACGCTAATCCTTTTTTAATACAAAAGGAACCTTTAAGCCACGTATCATATGATGGCTTGGTCATTCTCTTACTCATTATTTCAAGCGCTGCGTTCCAAATAAGCTTATCATCTTCAGTTATACTCTTCTCTAGCATCTTAATCTGGATTTGCATCTCATTATCCAGTTCAAGGGGAGTTTTTCGTTTTCGTACGACAGTTCCAGTACTAATTACATCCTCATATACCTCGCTATAATCGATAGCTGGGTCCAGATCAAGAATCTGATCAAACTGCTCTGTAATGGATTGCATGTATCGATCGTGATCAAGCTTTAATTCTGCCGGCAGCTGCTCATAAAGATCCATAGGGAGGAAGGGGACCTTTTTTCTCACCTTGAACAGAGGGCTTTCTTCCATATTGTTCTTGTCTGCATTCTGAACGTTAAACATGAGAACAAAACCATAGTTTTCAAGGATAGTCATATATTTTTTTACTGTATTCCGGCTTTTATTCATCTTTTGAGAGATGAGGTTGAGGTCTGGCCAACAGTAATCCT
This sequence comes from Paenibacillus sp. FSL R5-0914, assembly GCF_038004525.1. NCBI lineage: Bacteria > Bacillati > Bacillota > Bacilli > Caryophanales > Paenibacillaceae > Paenibacillus > Paenibacillus sp. FSL R5-0914. The sequence goes on along the minus strand of NZ_JBBORH010000004.1, from coordinate 180,198 downwards.
TGTCACCATAACAATAACGTTTGAGATGCCCATAGAGTGCGATACCTTCTGCAGATAAAAAATGCCCCCAGTAATCGAATATGTAGTTACTAATTATTGTCATATGACCGTCTACGTAGGGGATGGCTTGCCCGTGTTTATCTAATGAAAAACGTCTCACTTCATCTTCAGTGATATAGATCTTTTCAATCTCTTTTTGCATATAGATTTGATCTGCATTTCCAACTCTACGGATTTTTGATTCCTCAGCACCTGTTTGACGATAACGATAGTAGCTTAGCTTATAATTCGTACCCTTAAGGTTCCTTTCAAGCATAAAAAAACTCTCCTTTTACGTCCCTAAAAAAAGGCAACATTGAAGAAGAGTAGGCACTTCACTTTTCAAAAAGTCTGTGATAGAATAAAATCACAAATACTAATAAGTGAAGTTCCTATTCCTCTAACATTTATTCTCGACGCTTGGCGGCCGCAGAGATTAAATGTACTCGCGATAGGGACTTTTTTTCTATTTATTTTACTCATATATTTGGTAGCAGCTAAAACATTTTCATCAAAAATTGATACTCTGGTTAAACTGAAAAAACACACAATTAAAATTGTGTGCGACAAAATAAAGGGTTAAAAATCTTCCATTTTTTATAAATGGATAGACCTATCCCTAGTCTTGCACGCACTTCGAATATAGCATAATATTTTTTTTCAGTAAAGAGAATTTTGGAAGAATTAATCGAATGGCGCCACTTGCTATGAGTGTGATGTTATGCTAAAATTTGATCAAACCTTATATGCACGCAATGAGCACCCCAGCTTAGGAAACCTTCCGAAGTTGGGGTGCTCTTTTTTTTGCCCTAGTATTATCTGTTTACCCGAATCTGATCTGGTGCTATAATCTAAACATTACGAAATCAATTTATTTTCTTCGCAGTCCGATATCAGCGAAGAGTGGGATGCCGAGAGGCGATAGGTAAAATAATGGACGCTATAAGGCCATACGCTATAAGTATGTCCTTTTTTTGATGCCCGTTATGAACCTGAAGACACATTTCTTATGAAATGTGTCTTTTTTTATGCTTTCCAGACCTTTGGATGCAATCCTGGAAAACGTTATAAATCTAAAACTGGGTTTAATCTTAGATTCTTACTCTGTATGAAAGCTCTATCTCTCTTGGCGGGAGAGGCAGCAGATTACGGTGTACTCTCTGAAGGCAAAAAAATATTAGTGATAGAAAGGCAACAGGAATTGAATTTAAAAATAGGAGGGGAACATAAAAATGAAATTACGTAGCCTTCGTAAGCAACCTGGATGGTACGAGATACAGTCAGTATGTCCGATCTGCGGCCATGAAGGTTGGTGTGCCATTAACCATGAACAAACCATCGTGCGCTGTATGCGGGTACCTTCTGATGATTATATTGATACGACTATGGGACGTCAGTATAAGCATTATCTTGATCCGGATGCACTTCCTAAGACGAATGTGGAGATTATGTATGATGAGTCGATAGACAAAAAATCTAATTCTCACCTGAATGCGGTTTATCGCACGATGATCGAAGAAATGTCTCTGTCGAGTGATCATCTCTATCATCTACGTAATATCCGCCAGTTCTCTGATAAGGAGATCCAGCTAAGACAATACCGGACAATGCCAAGTACGAATAGACATAAAATTGCTAAAGCTGTAATCAATCGTGTGAGTGATCAGAATGATTTATTAGGCGTTCCTGGCTTTTTCGCTAAAGAAGGAACCTATAGTTCTTATTGGACTATGGCTGGAGCTGCTGGGCTAATGATTCCGTTCCGATCAATAACAAATGAAATTACAGGCTGGCAGATTCGTGTAGATGATCCACCGCTTGAACTCGTTATGGAAGGTGCGATTAAGGGCGAAATCATGAAGGAACTAGAACCTAATCAATTCGGGATGCGGCGTGCTAGATGCAAACTCTATGTTCAGGGTAAAGAGCTAGAAGTCATCCTTACAGAGAAGGACAAGAAAGAATGTTATTCAAAATCGAAGCAATTTGTATTCAGTGTTGTACTCAAGCAAGGTCTGCGGTACTGGTGGTGGAGTAGCGGTTCCAAGAAAAACGGTTCCTCTATTGGTAATCCACTCCCTTATCATCTAGCCTTGCCGACCCCATGTCTTCCGTACTGGAACATTGGAGAAATGCCAACCGACATTATAGATTGCTCTGAAGTATGGATAACTGAAGGTCCGATAAAAGCTGATAAAGGGGCTGAAGCTTTACTCAAACCTTTTATAGGACTTCCCGGGATAGGAACCTACAGTTTGATCTTGGATGTATTGAAAGAGCTGGGATGCAAACATATAGTGATTGCATTTGATGCCGACATTGTTACCACACCACAGGTACAACAGACACTAGGACTATGCGCAGAATTTTTTGCAAAGAACACAGATATGTCTTTAAGCCTGGCTATGTGGGATATAACTTTAGGCAAGGGAATCGACGATCTCGTTGACAATGGCTATTTGCCTCAGTTGACCGCGATGATTGAATAGATTGAATTAGGAGCTGATAGATAATGTTAAACAGAATAATTCTTATTGGTAGACTCACTCGGGATCCGGAACTCAGATACACCCCATCCGGTGTAGCAACAACGACCTATACCCTTGCTGTTGATCGTAATTTCACTGGACCAAATGGTGAACGTGAAGCAGATTTCATACCTGTCGTGACCTGGAGACAGCTTGCAGAAACATGTGCTAATTATTTGAAAAAGGGCCGTTTATGCGCTGTAGAAGGTCGTATTCAAGTACGGAACTATGAGAATAGAGAGGGTAAACGTGTATATGTGACCGAAGTTGTCGCTGATAACGTTCGTTTCTTAGAATCTGCTAATAACAGTTCCGGAGGGAACTCTGCAGGTCGGCAAGCGAATCAGAATAACTCATCTTCTGGTAGCAGATCTGATGGCTATATGGGGGATCCTTTTAGTGGAGATGGTATACCGATCGAAATATCTGACGATGACCTGCCATTTTAAGAGATAAAGCTTGAATCTGGAGTAGTCAACTTGTTCCAAAGTTTAATCGGTACGTTTTGACTAATAAACAACTTTTACAGTCCTGATTAGAGAGATCATTTAACGATCCCCGCTAAAGTGGACTATTAAAGATAAGGTTGAGGGTCAATTACCCTCATCTGATAGGAGATAAAGAGGAGTGAATTGCTAAGCAATCACTTCTTTTTGTTGTTCCCTGCCGCGGGGAAGTATAAGACAGTCCCCGCGGTGAAAGGGGCTTGTCATAGGAGGAATATAAATGTTTCTTTTGCAAATCATCGATGGTGGTATTGCTCGTTGTACTGTTCATGGGTTAGAACTCATTCCTTTCACATCCACTGTTGAAATCATCATTACCAATTATCTTAAAGAGCATGGTTCCTTGGATGAAGAGAGTAGTGAATATACAACCGAGGATGGATCAGCCACCCTTTATCATTTAGCCGTTGACGGAGAGGTATTAGTGTTTAGTGAAGAAATATGGGCGTACGCTTTCGATGGGAGTGAGTCCTTTTCAGAATCATTACAAAAGCTTCGTAATGATTGGAGTTAATGAATAAAAAGGATCAGAAGCTATTTCTGTGACAAGCAAATAATTTTTGCTGCTGGATTAAATAATCGAACATTCTAGGGGGAAAACATGTATACCTATGCTTTAGTTAGTACATATGGAGAGATTATTGATATCTGCGTAGGAACTGCAGCAGCTCAAGAGATGAACATGAATAACCAGGTTGAAGATCTACAAATCAAACCCATCATGTTGTACTCAGAATATGAGAAACAGCCGAGTGACTATAAAGGTACCGTAGAAGGAATTCGATATCTGCTGTATATGGGAATTGACGGAAAGAGTACATATGGACCGGTAGCGCTTTTGCATAGCTGGGGTTCATGGAGTGATAAGCTGTGCAATTGATCTCCACTGAAATAGTAAATATGAAAGGATGTGAACGCTGATGACACTTTTGAATATGGTCATGAAGATTGTTGGCATTAGCTCAGATAAAAATAAAAGGGTAGAACGGGGTTTATGCTCTAATATCTCACAGGAAACCAATACAGCTCATAACGTAGGACTAGAAAATGCTAATACCTTAATAAAGGATTTAGTTCCATTCTCGAGATTGCATCCCGTGATTGTTAGATATCCGTTGTCTATATCCAGACTGAAAAAATTTATTAAGGAAAAGGATGTAGTGAAAGATATTTTTAGAACCATAAGTGAGCATGAAGATGGATTCTGGGAATATGAAGTTGGCGACAACACTGAGCATAGCTCAACTTCGATGCTTAAGTATCGTCTTATTATTCGAGATAGGAAAATTAAACTGGTAGTGAATGAACTAAGAGTGATTGAGTTTTATTAGATTTCATCTTAACTTTCCCCCTATGGAGAGGCGTTGGTAATCAAACGCCCTTCCTCAGGCAATCCCTGATTACATTTCTCGTCAAGAGTTACAGGCACTTCGAGTAGCTGTATTTCGGACGGAAATGGAAAAGAATCTGTAAACGAGATTTAAGCTGGAGTGATAAAAAGAAGCAGGAGTGATAATAGTGTCAATGACCATAGAAAATATAGAAATTAAAGAGTTACCCAAGACTTATATAAATAAAGAACATATAAAGCAATTAGAAAGAATGTTCCTATCAGCTGATTTTAAATTCGGATTTGATATTGTAGATGAAGATGTAGCTGACATTCTCACAACATTTGTTTCTGCCTATCACGAAGGGGACTGGTCGATTTGCCATATAGATTATGGTATAGATGATCCTTCAGTTCATGCCGTTCGTGCTCTCTGTCAAAAATTAAATATCTACTATGATATTAAAGAGAATGAAAGTGAAAGTGAAATTACGCTATATCTACCTCGCTCTACTGATCCACTCAGTGTCCAGCAAGCCGCCGATGAATCGAAGCGTCAACTGATCGATTTTGCTTCACAAGTCTCTTCTGGATTCGAGTTAGGACGTTTTGGATTTATATGTGAGGGGATGCTCCGGTCAAGAGGTTTAGAGGTTAGTGAGAATGTTATGATCTGGTGTACTATGGATGGTATCACTGTATTAACTGAGTATTGTCATGGAAGGTTATTCAACTTTTATGGGGAAATGACAGAATCCTTGATACAAGAGTTGGTTATCGAGTACCATTTTGACACATTCATTAACAAAGCTAACGTAGTCATACCTCCATCTTCGAACAAAACAGCGGTGACACATCCACTTTTCGTGAAGCGGGTAAGTTACGATCAAAGTTTTTTCGGGAATGTATGGACTGGCTTAACACAGCAACATTTAAAAATGATTCTCGAAGAGTTCAAAGAATATCATGTATATTCACTGGTATCTACTAAAAATGGGTACAGTCTGTTAGAAGGCATGCAGGTCAATTGTATTGGATTTCTTCTAACGCGCTGTTACATTTCGATTCCGGAAGGATTAGAACCACCCAAGAGAATCATTGGTAACTCATAAATTAATAAAGATACCTTCTTCAAAAAGAGGGTATCTTTATTTTATAGGTATGAGAACCATTTATATTGATTGTAAAGACGTTGAACTGTTATAATACGGATATTACGAAAGGTATTTATTTTCACCGCCGTCTACTTTTTCGGCGAGTGAAGGAGTATATCCGGTTAACGGATAAAAAAATAACAGGCATAGAATTTGCCATGGAGATTAAGAAGCATGCCACAGGTATGTTTTTTTTATTTTCCATGGCTTTTTTTGTGCCTAAAAACTGGGAGGAAGATAGTAATGGAAATACTTTTGGAGCAGCGTCATGAAAATCAGTTGGATGAAAAAGAAGAAGTAGCGGTAACGAGTGAGATGGCTTTTGTAGTAGATCACGGTGCCCTCATGAATGCACTAACAATCTGCGGGAAGGTTATACCTAAATCGAGCGCTATCCCTATCATGCAAACGATAAAGTTTGACTTGAATGGTGATACTCTTTTCATTACGGCTGTAGACGTTAGTCAATCCGTGCTGCAGATGATGGAGGTAAAAAATACAGGTGGGGTAAAGGGGAGTTATTTGTTCCCAGCAAAAGAAGGGATCGAACTTATTAAGCGGTTACCTGCTGGTAGTTTGACGCTGACAAGAAAAGAATCATCAGTGCATGTTCAATATGGAAAGAGTGGTAAGGCTAATCTTAGTGTCTTAGACTCTGATGAATTCCCTGCGCTTCCCGTCTTGGGGAAAACAGATATGATCCCTATTTCATTAGAGACTCTTCGAAGAGCTGCTGTTACATCACTTTTTACAGCTACGGATGAAAAAACACCCGCACTGAATGGTATACATATCTATAATCATGAGGGAAAATTAGGATTCCAAGCAACGGATCGTCATCGGATTAGTAGATTTGTTTCGGACATCCCTATAGATACTCCGGAAACGTTTCTGTCCTCAATTGTCCCTGCACAGAACTTTAAACAGATTGTGGATTCATTAAAAGACTCGGTTGCGATTCAACTCGCAGTAACGAGTACTTACTTAATCCTGAGAGATAAAAACATTGTCTATTTTGGTAGATTGATTGATGCGACTTTTCCTGATCTTTCTGTAGCTTTTAAGGGGATAGACCAGGGAATCACGATTACTTTATCTAAGGAGGAGCTGGATAAGACACTTTATCGAGCTTTGTCACTGGATGCTCAAAATAATCGTGTGACGCTTGAAGTTGATACAACAGGAGAATTTGTTGTTCATACTCAATCAAAAAATAGTGCACTGACAGAAGGATTTCCTACAGCTATTTTAGATGCTAATGCTTCTTTCCCCGTCATGAAATTTAATGGAAAGTATCTACGTGAAGCCTTACTTCTGGGCAACCGAGAAACCAAAAATGTTCAGATCCGAGTGAGTGGTTCGAAGAACCCTGGGTATCTGACATTAGAAGGTGATCCATCGGTAACTGCAGTTTTACTTCCGTGCCTATGACAAGGGCTTAGTAGTAGCAATGGTGTGTGGGATTACTATAACAGGATGCCTAAAGAGTTGCGCTTCATGCTGCAGCTCTTTTTTTTGGCTAAAAATTAGGAGGGAAATAGATGTCGTCCAATCAGATGAAAGATATGTTTGACCGGGTTATTCATAACAAAGTGAGAATGGGCAATTTTGAGACTAAAGATCAGGATACGCTGTGTATTCGTACTCTTCTTCAATTTCCGAAATCCGCATTTTCTGTAGCCGACTTTTGTGCCGGTAGTGGAAATGCATTGAATGTCATGACAGAAGGCACTGAGGCGGTAACCTTCGGGATTGAGCCAAATGAAGAGAAGTATCTCGAACTTCGAGAACGTGCGAACTACGCTCTATATGGGGGATATGAAGAGTGTCGTATCAGCAGAGATACCTTTAGACTCATGTATCTTAATCCTCCCTATGATAACGATAGCGAGACGTTAGAATCGAAGATGGAGCGTAAAGAAAAGCGGTTTCTTCGGCAGCTTTTTCCTTATGTTGCTGTGGATGGAATCCTAATATTTAATATCCCTCGTGGTCGTATGACCAAAGATATAGTGAATATTTTGGTGGCCAACTTGGATGATATCCGTGTATATGCCTCCCATGACGATACCTTCAATCAGGTGTATACGATCGGAAGAAAGAGGGCTACTAAATATATTGATAGGAATGAGGTACAGCGAATCTTGGGATTAATGCTTGAGGGAAGCGAACTACAACGTATTCCAAGGGCAGAGGCCCCGCTATATAAAGTGTTTCCTGGAAACATTAGCCCTAAGCTATTTCGATCGAGTCATATCGACGTAGATCATGTGAGAGAGGTATCACGCTTGTCTTCACTCACTCGTAAAGGGATGGAATGGTCAACCCCTAAGAAGCCTGCAGAACGACTGCAGCCGCTCCTCCCAGACAAAGAAATGCACAGAGTACTTAGAATGGCTTCTGGAAAACTGAACGGAAAAGTGGGAAGTGGGAAACTTCTTCATGTTCTTAAAGGGGTTGTCAAAAGAGAGTATTAGTACTACCGAGGTAACAGACAATGAAACCGTAATTACCGAACGTGAAAAGTTTACGATTACTTTTAAAATTGTAGATCGGTATGGCAACATTCGTACTATTCAAAGCTAAAAAAGAACGAATCTGGAGGAATAGAAAATATGAAATTCATGGAGTTTAAGCATAAAGATATTTATGTAAAAACACATACTTCTATTATTGTAACCCGTGAGGTAAATGAGAAAGATCGAAAGCAACAGAATGAGTTGGTGTATGCAAACGTCATTGATATTGATTCCAGAGTGCAGGCGATGTTTGCTCAATTTCATCATTCTCGGAAGAAAAGTGATGTTTTCTTCCGTATATCTCATGCACCACGGATTGGCGAAAAAGATTATGATAAGAACTCACTTTATGTCTATCCATCCGGAAAATATAAGCATATGTCTTTACGCGAGGATGATACTTTTGTTACTGGGTTAGTCGTGAGTGAAAAGGTATTAGAACGCCAAAAAGATGGCTATATCATATTCGCATGGGATGGGAACATTCATGAGAAGCTTTTTTGGACCATTGATTCGTATTATGAGACACCATTGCTTGAAGAGTGGACACCTTATCTCTATGAGCAGCTAATAAAAAGTAAAGGCTTAGTTCCTTTGAACGTACATGATTTTTCAAATGATAATCCTGAATTGGTTGTTTATGAATTACTGGTTGAGGAAGATGTGCTTGATGGCTGTATTTCATTTGGTCTTCAGACTGGCGCATTAATACTCACAGAAGATGAACAAGTACAGGAGGTTGTCTAATTTGAATTATCCTGCAGTTATGGAAAAAAGCCAAGATGAGCTATTAGAGATCAATGATCAGCAGTCAGGTGTTCAAGAGCAGGGAAACGAAGCAGAGCTTGAGACAGAAGATGGGGTTATAGGAGCGGGAGAACTCAATACACTGATGGACATTGAAAACATAGGGGATTATTTATCTATGTTCGGAGCGGATTTAATCCGGCGTTTGGATAAAGAGTATGTGCCGATCCATCACCCAGGGAGAGATGAACCGCTTGAGATTCTTAATCATTTTAAGCGGCCTTTGTTTAAGTCCCAAGCTCACCTTGTAACTGCTTTGATTAAAGGTCTACGTAAATCACGTAATCTTTTCCTTATTGGTGAACCAGGCACCGGTAAAACGGCTATGAGTATTGCTACCTTTTTCGCACTGCTCTCAGAAGTTCTGCATGGTCGAGGTCGCGTAATATATATGGTTCCAAACCATCTCATTGAGAAAACAAAGCGTGAAGTTGGACTTCTCCTAAATAAAGAGTTATTTGAAGTCCAGTTTTTGAATAATTATGTTGATGTTATCCACTTAAGAGATAGCAAAAAAATGGAGACCGCTCCTACAAAGATAGAGGTCTATATTATTGCAAGGGATACAGCCAAATTAGGATATGTTAATGCTCCTGCAGCTAAGTGGGTAGATCGTACGTATACCTGTATCCCAAAGGGAGGTAGCGAGGATAAACCTATTACAAAAACAGCCTTTAAGGGATGGGTTTGTCCGGATTGTGGTGGTTTACTCATGAAAGAAGAAGAGAGAGATCTAGTACCGATGGAGTACGAAGATTTCTTTAATAAACAGGGAAAGCCGACTCGGCGTAAAAATAATCTATATTGTTCCAATTTGGTTTCTTATGTTAAGGCCACACGACATGTAGAGGAGTCACAGCTGGATGGATCTATTAAAAAGAGACCTATTTATGAGATGGGAAATCGTAAATGTAATGCTTCCTTGTGGACGGCGAAGAATCATGATCAAAGCAGCTACTTAGGGCTAGCGAAAAAGCCAGTAGGTCCAGCTCCTCGTAAAGTGTCACCAGCGAACCTCTTTAAGCGTTATTTCAAAAATAAATTTGATCTAGCTATTGGAGATGAATGCCACGAACTTACGGGTGGAAGCGCTCAAGCGCATGCTTTTCATGTATTAATTGGTTGTGCGAAACGGTCCATTGCAATGACCGGCACACTGCTCAATGGATATGCTAGTAACCTATTTGAGCTTATTTTTCGTATGTTTCCACAGCGTTTGAAGCAAATGGGGTTTAATTGGGGCGATGTTGGGAAATGGATCGATCTTTATGGCGTACGAGAAAGGGTAACTAAAATTCGTAAGGATAATGCATTGAATTCATCCAGTAATGGATCTCCTGTTCGAACTAGTGTAAAGGAATTGCCGGCAGCTGCACCTCAGCTTTTCACGGACATGCTAAGTGACGTCGCCTGCTTTATTCAGATGTCTGATATGTTCGAAGTTTTACCGGAGCTGCAGGAAGGGCCCTTGAACGTTAAGCTTGGGGGAGAAAGAACCTTTGTATCCTGTACAACGAGAATTCAGCGAAAGCCAGGACGAACTAAACGAATAGTGAAGAAGGGTATTCGATTATTAGCTCCCTCGTGGTATTTGGAAAAGAACTTGAATGAAGTATCTGATCTATTGCGTAAAGCTGTACAGAAAGAAATTGAGGCAGGTGGACAACCTGTCTTACTCGGTAGCTTACTTAATACACTTTTATCTTATCCAGATGTACCATTCAACTTTAAAGGTGTCTATCATCCTGACACAGGAGAAGAGATTGTCTCGCCGCGATATCGACTTAGCGATCGGTTGTTATATCCAAAAGAACTTCAGCTGATCAAATTCGCTAGGGCAAGGATCAAAGCGGGACGGAAAGTTGGAGTCTATGCTACGTACACTGGAAAGCTGGGTACACTCGAGCGCTTACAAACCTTATTTGAGGAGCGCGGAATCAAAACAGGTGTTCTAGAATCCAGTGTAGATGGGCCTCTACGGGAAGCTTGGATTGCGGAGCGGGAACAAGAAGGAATTCAAGTTATGCTCACGAATCCAATTTTGGTGAGTACAGGTTTAGATCTTCTGAATTTCCCGTCACTCTATTTTTATCAAACGGGGTATCGATTATCTATTGTTCGTCAAGCAAGCCGGCGACATTGGAGAATTGGTCAGCAGGCGCTATGCGAAACTGTATATAGCGGTTATAAAGGTACGATGCAGGAATTAGCGATCAATCTTATGGCCACGAAAATGGTTACAGCGCTTGCTTTAGAAGGACAGTTTAGTCAGGATGGTCTTGCTGCCTTAACGGAAAGTTCCGGAGGAAGTTTGGCGAATGAACTTGCTAAACGCTTTGTAGGGAACAATATTGCTGGAGTAGAGAGTGCTGAATCCATTTGGGGCAAGATGTCTGTTACGCCTACACATTTGGTTCCTATTACTCCAACAACAGTAATAACAGGTTTAGAAGAAGACATTCTTATTGATAAACTTCCTACTATCTCTACGTATTTTGGAACAACGGTAGAAGAAGCGTTAATATCTTGGGCACACTCCATCGCTCCAGAAGATATGTATGGACGCTTTGAACAACAAATTGAGTATGTATCCAATAACATTGATCTAGGGGTTGATGGGTTAACTGTAACAAGAACATCTTTCTTGGAACCTTATGAACTGCATTGGGATCCTAGTAAGGTACAGTTAAACGATATCGATTTCCGCCGTTGGTTGTTAGCATTGACAACTAAGCCGGTTGAATCAAATGTTATGAGAGATAACGAATGGAAGCTGGAACTTCTTGTTGAAGGAAAGACACCAGTGACTAAGAGGAAAAAGTCGTATAACGTTTCTGAGGGGCAGATGGTATTTAATTTTTAAATAAATTACTATGTAGAAACTAAAAAAGGGAAAGCTGAATTCATTGCTTTCCCTTTTTTATTGTTGTTAAGCTAATGGCAGCGTAACGCTTGATTACTAATCCTCATGAAAATGAAAATACACATGATCATCATCATCAGTGATATAAGAAATTTGATTCCAATGTTTTAGCGAAATATAAAAAGAGTATAAATCACTATTGCAACCTGCGGCATGTGAAGCAAGGATGAATGAAGCAAAGATCCCTTCATAGCCTGGAGAATAAAACGTAATGAGCGCTAGAAAGAATGATATCCATATGAACGGAGATATAATCTGACAGGTATATCTTAGTTTGGATACTTTCCCGTCAAAAGTAACTGATTTATAACGGAATTTAATATTTCCTGATTCGTTACCTCTTTTAAGTAGAACCCAGTGTATACTTTCATGAAATAGAGGCAGAACAATTAAGAGCAAAATAAAGAAAACAATTGTTTGCAAATTGATGTTATCAAAATCTATAAGCCGGTCGCAAAAATTATTAAGTCCCATTACAACTAAAGTCATAAATAACATAAGAATTATTGAAGCTACTCCTATCTTAAAATAGATAGCTTTTGTCCGTTTTTCTTTTTGATTGATAGTATACATAAATTTATCTCTCCTCTGTGGGACTTGTATTAGGGAACTTGTCCTTTATTGAATATTCTAGGCTATCTAATTTTAAATGCTATATGTGATCGGTTTAAGTAGGTTCTATCCTACGATTTCAAATCTGCAATGTTTAATATTGTTTATTTTCGTTATGAATATAAGATAATTTCTTATATATATTCGTATACTTTTTACGAATAAAATATTTTGAGTTTTAGAAATTCCGTTATATGATAATCTCAACAGAACAAATAATGGAGGTTTTATCCAAATGATAATGAAACAGAGAATATACCCGACGTGCCGATTATGTGACAAGCTTAATGCAGAAATGACTCATTGTGCGATCTATGGTGCGCTTGCTCCAGAGAATATTGATAATACTGCTCTTGCTGGAGCTTGTTCTCTTTCTGGTGAGTATGTACGATTGCTTCATGCTTCTCCTAATGAATACAATTATGGTCGTTTACCAGGTGGTAAATCAGTAGATGAGGAAGAGGATAGACAGTTATTTATTTTTGATAAGAACGATGAAACTGATAAATTTATAGAGAAACATGGGATTACTTTGGAACAATGGGCAAACTCTTTTTTTATAAAAAGATCTATTTCTAAGAATGAAACTGAGAATTAATAATCAGACAATTATATTACTTTAATAATATAATAATATAATAATATATATATTATTCCGCTGGGCTCCTTTTCTATTTCCAAGTTAACCGAGTTAACCTTTAAAAAATCATAATTTTCTTAAATCTTCGCAAACACGTAAAAAAAGCCTATGGGATGTCCCTTAGGCCCTTTACTGATATCATTTTATAGTTACATCTGCCCTTTTCTCTTTGATTTCAATGGCATATTCAGCATTATGTTCTATTTGTTTGAAAGTAATAATGTCCCCTGGTTGAAGTCCGAACGTATTGAAAAAAGTGTTTATCTTTCCGCGATCTTGCAGCCAATTACTCTTTTTTATATAAGATGTCGTTATGGTTCCCATAGGTTCAGGAAAGGTGACTTTAAATTTGATGTTTTCAGAAGGGATGATTGTTTCCGTAACTAATGATTTATTTATCGGCTTTAACGTCAGATACATCTGATTTAACATTCCTGACGTGATTTTTATGTCAAAGCAGCTATCTTTTTCTTCGAGGAGTTGGGTTATTTGAGAATATTGATCATTTACTTCTCTGATACTGTTTTTCAAAGTATTAAGCTGCTCTCCTACACTCATTAATTTCGATATTTTGTTAATGTCTTTGGATTGAGCTGCCGTTTGTATCTTCGCAAAATAGGTCTGTTCCAATAACGAAAAGGCTTCAGACGATATCAATGTTTTTTCCATATTTAACACTTCCTTTTGGAATATTTAGGTTAAATATAACACTGTTAATGTATTGTGTCAATTTGTTTTACAATAATACATAAATACATAAATACACTTTTACATTTTGATGTGAGAGGTGAACACCAAACTTTTGGGGCTAACATTAAAGAGGCGCTTATACCTTCGTCGGCACGCAAAAAAAGGCCTAAGGGATGCTTTCCCTTAGGCCTTTTTTTTAACCGATACTTCGGATTTAGAAATAGTGTACCATAACACTGTCCACTCTGAAAGAGGCCCTAATTATCAATCTCTGTCCAAACACCATCAGCGAGAACTTCAATTTTACCAGTGAAGTTATTTATACGACTAGTCTCCCTTTTTAAACTTAGCTTATCTTCTATTCGGCGGGATTATGGAACTATCCTGCGGAGTCTATGTATTTTTAAACCCTGCTGGGTAGTTGATTAATTTCTTGAATAAATTTGAAATATCTCTTGTAATTCACTCATAAATTTAAGCTTCCGTCATACAGTACAGTGAAACTAAAATAGCTTATGGGGAACAATAAGCCTAAATTCGCGATTTGACTACGGACATTTAAAATCAAATTGCGGAGGTATTAAAAATCATGGGAAATGATGAATGTTTTTTCAAAGGGATCTTCAAAAAAGAATTGCGTGAGATCATGGTTTTTGAGGCGCAGAAAAGAAAAGAAATAAGACCATCTACGAATTATGTTGAACTGGTAGCAGGACGACTAGCGCAGTGTGGACTTGATGTTGAGTATGAGTACGAACTTACGTACAGTGATGGCTCCGTCTATCGGTATGATTTGTGGATAAAACAGTACCCACACCTGGTCTTAGACTTCGATGGGGAAGATTCACATTCGAAAGAAGCCGATAAGAAAAAGGATGATTATACAGCAATAACGCACCGCAAAGATGTTTTACGTATCTGGAATAAACAAGTAGAAAAGGAACTTGACCTGTGGTAACATTTATTATTGGTCGTGGATTGCGTTCCAATCAAGATGCAGAAATCATCAGCAAAATAATTGAACAGGAAAAGAAAATACAAGAAGACCGAATCAACCAGGAAAAAAGAGTTGAAGAAGATCGAATGGAATTGATGAAAGCATTGTCAGAATGGTTGGATGATAATGACCGATCTCCAATAGCACAGTGAAAAGGACGCCGAAAGGCGTCTTTTTACTTGAATAAAAAAATAACCGCCCTCGAGTCGTCCGCGAAGGCTTTTTCGTTTCGTAGTTGATCAATTTCTTAAATGAATTTGAAATATGACTTATTTGTTGGAATCAGTTTAGCGATTTTGGTGCTGGTGCATAATAAAAGTGATTTCTCAATAAAATACATACGTCATAAGGAGTGGTAATAAGATTATGGGACAACCGCCGAATGATTATGATCGGACTAGTACAAATGAATCTGATGGACAAAATTTTTTTGGATATGATGATAAAGAGAGTGGTACAACAGATTGGTACACCGAAGATGGTACCTTAGATTGCCAAACTAATACCCCCTGTGATGATGATTGGTAATGAGGATAAGGTCATGATGGCATATGCTGTCATGACTTTTTTGTTTTCGATGTGAAGTGGAAGTAAACCTCGTAATGACGTACTTAAAAAGCACCTGATAGAACGCAGTGCATTCCTACAGAGGATTGAAATAAAACCTAAAAAAGAGCGACCCAAGGGTCGCTCTTTTTTAGGTTGAAACTGACTAGCCGCAAAAAAAAGGCGGAAAACAGCGTTTTAACTAAGTTATAAATGATTATTTATTTAATATTAGTTAATTATAATAAAGTTATTTTAAATTAATTATTGATTTTAACTTAGTTAAATGATACTCTTTATTTACCTTAATTCGAGGGAGTGTAAATTATGCTGTGGATGGTTAGAGCTTTTCCAGGGAAAGAAGATCGGAAGGATACATTTTTGGAGAAAAATATTATTGCCGTACATTGGGGCATCGGGGATCTGACAGGGTGCAATACTAAAGAAGATATTGCCAGAGTAGTGGATCAAGCCAATTTAAAGCCACGGGATGCCAGCTTGAAAATAGGGCTATTGAATCGTTTCGTAAATCAGATGAAGATTGGTGATTATTGTATCGTTCCTTACGAAGATGGTTTCTACTCCGCAGTAATTAATAGTGATTACTACTTCGATCCAAATTCTAAGAAGTTTGAGCATCAACGTAAAGTTGAGTGGCTTTTTGGGGGGGAATCTTTTAATCGAGAAGAGCTTCCTAAACAACTTCAATTATCAATAAAAACACAATTAGGTTTGGCAAACATTAGTAAAAATGAATCCGATTTTGTTAAATACGCAAACGAAAAACAAGGGATAGATGTGGAGGATGAAGGCTTAGAAAATGGATCAGTAGCAGCTGAACTGGACTTAATGGTAGTTGATGCTTTAAACATACTGAAGGAAGAAATGAACAGCGACGATCCACATAGACGTTTGCAAGCAGCTACGGCAATAATGGAATTAAGTATCAGCACAAATAAGTAATAAAATAATGCGTTGAAATATGACCTAGGGAAGCCAAGTTCCTAGCCTAAAAAGAGAAGCCAAAGGCTTCTCTTTTTAGGCTTCTCACATAAGGCATGCACTTCTGCTAACCAGGAGTCATAATGGTAAATCTGGAAAATCGTTGATGTCGAATATTTCAACATCATCATATGGGGTTGAATCTTGCATAGCTAATCGGTGCATTTTTTCGTGAAAATAATTAAAACCAAAGAGTGAGCTGATGATGTCTTTGATATGATCTAGAGCTTCATCGTTTGTTATTGGTATAACCGTATAGTTCTTACAACTTGCAAACTTGGCTCTTTGATCGTCATCTTGTTGTACCTCTGGATAGTTGTGTGAATTACCGATCAACTCAAGTAACAAATGTGGAAATTCACAACTATCCTTTTCTTTTGTCTTAAATGTTCTAAATAGTTCTAAATACTAAAAAAGAATGATTAAAACTAATAAACAAATGTTATTATAGTGCTATTTATTTTTTAGGGCTATTTTATGTTGACATTACAATTCAATTGGATTATGATTGAAAAAAAGGAGGTGCCAAATGAACGTTGCAGAATTCAATTTCAAGGTAGATCTAAGTGATAAGGAAACGGTACGCAAATGGAAGAACATTCTCGGCTACTTGGCGGAAGATCAAGAATTGCATGAAGCGATTGAGTCAACCACAGAAATAGAAAGCGATGAACAAAACTCCTCATTAGACATCCAACATAGTAGTGTCACTGTTGAAGACAATGCCGCGATGATCAAACGATTTATGGCTGAAGGGTCCGATAACCAAAGTGTAGTGCTCAAATGGATGGCGAAAAATCCTGGCAATGTATCTGCGGCTATCTTAAAAAAACAATTCCCGTTCTTAGAGCCTCATGGCGCGTTGAGTGGGGTCTTCCGCATGGGCCGATGGGAGAACCACCTCGGTGGAGACAAAAGCGACTGTCCATTTAAACAAGTAGCTTGGCTGAGAGAAGGGTACGGAGTGTATCGAGGAATTCACGAAGACGAGGCTGCACTGCTGTAAACCAAAATCACCGCTACGGCGGAGGAGGTCAACAAACCATGATCAAAAAGTTGAAAGCAATGATTAATGCCCAACCGCAAAATACAATCTTCAGTGCAATGTATGACTATCTGATCCAGTATCGCAATGAACACGGAAATTTGAGCGGGGGAGATGCATCACTGCGATCTGCTTTTCCCAACGATTATCGACTGGTTTGTAACACCAAGTTTTGGGGACGTTAATATCTTCGCAGGCACGTAAAAAAAGCCTAAGGGATGCTTAAACTGTACCCTATGTAAAGGACATTTAAAAAAAGTCTAGGCAGATTGAAGAAGATGATCTCTTTATTGAACAGGGGTCATCTTTTTTAAATCCCATTGATACCTGTAGTGGTTATAGTAGGTCATGTAATCCTTAATCTCCTGTTTTAACTCAATCAAAGTCAAACAAGGCTTAATGGAAGCTTGATCTTTAAAATGACCAAAAAAAGATTCTTGTGGGGCGTTATCCCAGCAGTTTCCCCGCCTAGACATGGATTGTTTCAATTTCATTTTCTTAACCATTTTTTGAAAATAAGGATGTGTATAATGAGATCCCTGATCAGAGTGAATGAAGGCACCATCAGCTCTTTTAAACCTTTGGTTTTTCTTAAGCTTTAGGAGAGTATCTGTCGCAAGATCCATTGTGATTCGATCTGACACGTGATATGCCAAGATCTCATTGGTTGAACTATCTTTGATTGTGGATAAATAGGCTTTTTTACCCAATCCGTAAAATAAATAAGTGATATCCGTCAGTAACACCTTACCTGGAATGTTCTGCTTAAACTCCCGGTTCAGCAGGTTAGGAACGACCCTATGCTCCTGAGTAGCCTTCATCATCCGTTTATAGGGATTGGCCCTCCTAAAGGGGCATACAATGCTGTATTTCTTCATAATCCTCCTAATCCTTTTCAAATTGTAGATCATCTTAAACTGGCCCTCCAATGTCATCTTGATGGATCGGGCACCTTTCTTTCGTCTTTTGAAATGAAAAGCTTTTAGAATGACTTCTCTTAGTTGCTCATCTTGCTGTTTCTTCTGGATTCTCTTTTGCTTTGCTTCGGAAGACCAATACCTGTAATATCCACTCCTGGAAACCCCGGATACTTTACATAAATAGTTGACCAAACGGGAGAGTTGATATTTCTCGATGATGGTATGAATAAGGACAAATTTCTGGCTAGATGAAAGTACTATCCCTTGTTCTGCCTCCTTTCCATGAAACGAATCTTTTTTAACAGTTCATTCTCCGCTCGCAGCAAAGCATTCTGAGCTTCTAGCTTGGCATACTTCTCTTCGAGCGTTAGCTCCCGTTTAAGGGGTCTTCCTGAGGCGTGGCTTCTTGTATCCTGCAAACCTAAGATTCCGTTCTCTTGGTAACTCGCACGCCATCTCTTTGCTGAGGATTCGACTCTTTGGAGGCCAATGACAGTTACGTCAAAACCACATACTTCAAATATTTCTCTCGGCGGCTTCCCCTTATTATTCTCTGAGATAAACAATTGCTTAAACGCATCCGTATATGTAATTGCCTTTAAAGATACGGACCTCACATACGGATTGTTAGATAACTGCTTGATCTCTTTATCTGTAAATATTTTCTTGCTCATACCATTCCTCTTCCCTATCTTCTTCGTTATAAACAAAAATACCCTACCGAGAGACTTTTTAAAAGTGTCTACTCGATAGGGTACAGTTTAGCTTTCCCATAGGCTTTTTTAATCGATACTTTCGGATTTGTGAATATTACAACATAAACTTCATAAATAATCCCGTTACTACCTTCCAATTCTTTGGCCACCAGGGGAACTAGTTTTCTCAATTAGAGGTTACATAAGAGATTTGAAGAATAAATAGTAAAATAATTATTTTCATAGGAGGGTATAGAAATTGTCAGATGAAATGAGTAGTAAAAAGTTTGCTATTTCGAAGGATTTTGTGATTAACAAGAATGATATTATTGTACCTCATGCTGTATCTGGTTATTACAACGCCATGACACAAAAATCCCAAGAGATGATGGAAAGAGTAATAGAGGACAGAGAAAGGGAAGCCGCGAGGAAAGATGCCGAAGCAGAGCAGAGACATCAGGAAAGTTTGCAATCAACTCAAAAGCTTTCACAGGCACTATCTGAAGCAATTACCAACGGAAGATCAGTTACAATTTCAATCGAAGGTAGCACCATACATAACTTGCAACAAAATGTTGATGCAATAGGTAATACTCAAAATAACTATGTTACTCAAGGTATTGACGTAGAAGCACTAATATCAACTTTAAAAGGAGTATTTGAATATTTACCTGAGGAAGAAAAGATTGAGGCCAATGAAGCGTTGGTTGAGTTAAACGAAACAATAGATGCAAACGAGAAACCCAAAAAGAGCGTGCTAAATTATTTAAAATCCTTCGTTAAAAAAGCAGCGAGTAATCCTGCTGCAACTATTGCAAGTGCCAAGGCATTGATGGTCGAAGGAGATCAAGCAGTAGAAGCATTTAAACAGTTATGTAATTAGTGCTGGTTCATAAGAAAATCAGGAGAACTCTGTGAAAATAAATTACTAAATAAAAAGATCGGCCCCCAAAAGGGCTTCTTTTTTTTGGGTTTGTTTTGCATAATAGAGTAAGTCTAAAAGGTACACCAAATGAACTAGGCTCCAAAAAGAGGAGAATGTTCGGGTTTTTCCAAATTGAATAAAAAGGTCAAACGATAGAATCAGGGATTAAAAACTCTAAAAGGTCGGTCTAAAAAGGAGGCGAAGAAAATGATCGTCGGTTACGCACGTATTTCGGATAAATCGCAGGAAATTGTGTGAGGCTAACCGATGTATGAAGAATCAGAAAATAACTTATGGTTGATGGAAAACATGTACTTTCAGTGTATTCTCATGAGATATCCGTGGGAAGAAGCGGGAAAAGAGTCATTGAAATTGGTGATGCTATTGAAAGAAAACTATGGGATTTATCAGTGTCGCGATTAGTGGGTTATAAGAGTTTTTAAAAAATGATAGTTTATTTATTGCTGAAGATAAAATTCAATTTAAAGTGATCCAAACCATTAATAAAGTGTTGGTTCAGAGAGAATTTATGAAAAAAAAAATTATCGTTGTGATCAGGATTATTACCTGAATAAAATGATCTTTTGAAGTTTAGTGTGTTTGAGGTATCTGTTAATTAACCATTTGGTTATCGATAGCGTAGGAGCAACTTAAAACCAGCTAAGTTGCTTTTTTTGTGTTTTTAGAGGTTAGAATTACTCTATATGAAGGGTTTCAGTGTTCTTAATTAGAGTATAGGAGAATAGAGTATAGAGAAGGTTTAAAATTGGAGATTTATTAATGAAGATTCTCTTAATCTCTTAAGTGATATACATAGTTATTTATTAATGTGTTTATATTCTTTTATTTTATTAATATGTTTATTGTTTTAAGAGGCTGAAATGCTAGTACCTGTAAGGGTTAAACATAGATTAGTGCCACTAAGAAGGGAGTTAAATGCCACATCAAAGGGAGTCTATGACCACAAAAAAAGGAGTACTAGGTACCACATAGAAGGGAGTCTAATGCCACATTAAAGGGAGTATAGGTGCCACTTACAAGGGAGTCATTACAAGATCCGCTGTATATGGTTTAGTTAATCCTTTTTGTGTGGCATTTTGTACTGTAGCTTTTCTAAAAATCAAAGGTGATTTCATGAATTTGAGTGAAATCACCTTTGATTTACATCCGAAATAAGTCCGTTCTAAGAGAATTTTAGCCTAAGTGCCACATAAAAAGGAGTGTTTATTGAGATAGCAATAAAGAAGGTTACTATAGTACTTCCGTAAGTGAGGATTTTAGTTAGAATGCCACACTTACGGGAGTAAATTCGATTATATGCCACCTTTAACGTCATTGGACTCCTTTTCATGTGGCCTTTAGTTAGAATGCCACATGAAAAGGAGTGAACAATCGATTATATGCCACCTTTAACGTCATTGGACTCCTTTTCATGTGGCCTTTAGTTAGAATGCCACATGAAAAGGAGTGAACAATCGATTATATGCCACTTTTTAACGTCATTGGACTCCTTTTCATGTGGCACTTTAGTTAAAATGCCACACTTGCGGGAGTAAACAGTCGACTATATGCCACTTTTAACGTCATTGGACTCCTTTTCATGTGGCACTTTAATAGAAACACCATCAAATTAACTATTTTGAGTACTCAGACTCCTTATTACGTGGCATTTATTAGAGTTACAACTCTGATAGTGGGCAATATTCATGAAAAAAATGCCACATCGAAGGGAGTAGATAATACTTTCAAGGTACAATACAATCTATATATTAAATAAAGTTTAGTGAGGGTAACGCATGATAGAGAAAGAGCAGCAGTTAGAGTTCGATTTCGAACATGATGCCATCTCGGATCATTACATCGTTTCGGAATCTAATGCATTAATTGAGGCCAGGACTAATCTCACACTATACGAAGAGAGACTAATATACATACTAGCATCTAGGATTCATCCTGATGATACACAATTTAAGACTCATTTTTTCAAGGTTAAGGACATTGCTGAGAAGCTGGATCTTACCGAAAAGAATTTTTATAAACGCGTTCGTGATATTGTAGAGGGTTTACAGGATAAAAAGGTGATTATCGAAGAAAAGAGCATGCAATCCACACTGTCAGCACACTGGTTGGCTGCAGCAAGGTACTATCATGGTAAGGGTACGATAGAGCTTGAGTTTTCTTCAATGCTTCGCCCTTATTTACTACAGCTCCAACAAAACTTTACGAAGTTTAAAATGTGGAATGTTCTTTATTTGAAAAGCTTTTATTCTTCCAAGTTGTACAAGCTACTTAAACAGTATCTCCCGCTCCAAAAGAGAAGATTTACGCTGGAACAGCTACGGGATATGCTTGAGCTGGAAGAAGGTAAGTATGTGAAATACAGTCATTTGAAAAATCGTATTTTACTATCCTCTCAAATGGAACTAGAAGCTAAGACAGATATAAAATTTACGTTCGAAGAGATCAAAAAAGGTGCTAAAGTGGTTGGTATCGTGTTTCATATCTTCCCGAACCCTCGTGGAGGACGTGAAGGATTAAATGATGCGGAATATATCGCGCAGGAAGATCTCATCGCTTTGTTAGCTCGTTTTGAAATTAATAAAAAGACAGCTAAAGAGCTGATCCATAAGTATGGTGAAGTACTTATACGTGAGAATGTACAGTATGTATATGATAAAAAACGTAATATGGATGTAAGTAATTTAGCCGGCTACATAATAAGAGCAATTGAAGATAACTACGCGGATACTAAGCGTGAGTATGATCCGGAAGATGAAGATGATAAAGCCACTTCACTGATATGGTTAAATGATAGGATCGGCAAATCGATTTTCTTTTATGAGCAGTGTATTCGAGAGGAAATCACGACGAAAGCAGAAGGTATGCTTTCCATGAGACAAAAAATTATGGAAGACATTGTGGCCACCTCTGATCGGCGCTCCATGAACAATAAAAGACCTTTGCAGATCGAAGACTTCACAGATGGTAAAGCAAAAGAGGTATTTAAATATCTAGAATCAGAAAAGGAAGAACAAATATTACTTTAGAGTCCCTACCGTTGTGGTAGGGTCTTTTTTAAAAGAAATCAATATAGAAGTTAAATGAATATAAACTAGTAGACTGAGTTAATTGTAGTATTTGAATGGGAATAGCATTTGGCTAATTGGCTGTTAAACAAGTGGGATAAGATGATTTAATTGGAGGTTTCGTATGGAATCAATATTAGATGTAGATGTAGAGCTTGTGTGTATAGATGTTAAGAATCCTGCCCGAAAAGAATATGTACTAAAGGGACCTCAAGGAGAAGTTGGGCTTAGGATAGCCATAGAAGGAGCTAAACGTCAGCTAAACATGGTAGGGGTGAACTGGGGTGAGGGTTGGAAAAAAACATGGGATGGCGACGAGGAACTAAAGGACTTGGTGCTGAATTACACAGGGGCAACGTTTAATAGTTCACGGATAAATTTTTTCCGTGAGATCTATCAGATGCAGTTGTTCCCTGAACCCAAGATCACCCAGCAAGGCGAAAACGAGACTTTTACGTTTGAAGGTCCCACGGATACGACGGTCGTGACGAAACGGCGGCGTGAGCAGCCAGGACTTCGCAAATATTTGTTAGGCAGAGGGGAACTGGAGGCATGTGCTATTTGTGGTACCTCGCTACCACCTGAGTTTCTCATTGTGGCTCATATCAAAAAACGGTCCCAAGCTAGCGATGAGGAACGCAAGGATGAAAATATTGTACTCCCTATGTGCAAATTCGGGTGTGATGCGCTATTTGAACATGGCTGGATCGGAGTTGAAGACGGTAACGTGGTGCCCATCCGAAGAGACGGAACAGACTGGTTGGTTAATAAAATATCCGAGCTATTAGGGAAACGGGTTCCCTCATGGCACGGTCCTGCCCAGGTGTATTTTCGCTGGCATGCGATTCACCATCGGAGAATAATAGACTAATGAAGAAAACAATCGAGGCTGCACGTATATGTATGGCAGCCTCATTAATCCATAGGGCAGGATAAGGAATTTTTGAAAGGTTATTGATATAATAGAAAGGTGGGAGATTTTTGATAGAAACAAAACGTCTTATAATTAGAGAAATGGTGCAGTCCGATTATAATGCATTGTGCGGAATATTGTGTGATGAGGAAGTAATGCGTGCTGCTTATGAAAGTGCATTCAACTTAGAAGAAGCACAAAATTGGCTTAACAGACATCTTAAAAGATATGAAGAATATGGTTTGGACTTTGGGCTGTTGTATTAAAAGAAACAAACGAAATGATTGGTCAATGTGGCTTGACAATGCAAGGCTGGAGAGAAAAAGAAATTTTGGAAATAGGATTTTTGTTTC
Source organism: Paenibacillus sp. FSL R5-0914 (assembly GCF_038004525.1). Lineage (NCBI taxonomy): Bacteria > Bacillati > Bacillota > Bacilli > Caryophanales > Paenibacillaceae > Paenibacillus > Paenibacillus sp. FSL R5-0914. The sequence continues at coordinate 155,968 of NZ_JBBORH010000004.1, read as the reverse complement.
AAAAAGCGTATTGGCACAAAGGTTACGCAACAGAAGCGGCAATTGCTTGCAAGGAATACGCTTTCTCAGTTCTTAACGCAAATAGGGTTTTATTAGGGACACAAATATAGCCTCTCAAAAAGTTGCTGTTCGAAACGGTATGAATATTATTGATAAAGATACTAAGAATTTTAGGAATATAGATATGGAATTTTTTCTGTATTCTGTAGAGCGAACAAAATGAGAAGGTGAAATTGAAAAAGGTTTGCATGATGAACCCATATACTGTTTGAAATTGAGCTAACGGAGAACGTTAGTTCAACAAAGCGGCGGCAGTCTAATACTTTATTTTCTTTGGACAAATACATATAAGCTCGGGGAAATGTTGGTTTGCATTTCTTTACCTAGGGTTTTATACATTGGACCAGCATTGTATAAGCGGCTACCTAGACCATAATATTTTATAATGTTTAATGATGATTACCACCATCTACCGATATCAATCACTCATAGAGTTTGTTACGCTATAATGGGTGATGATAATGTTTACTGATCCAATGTTACTAGATGAAGTAGATGTTCCATTTGAGTCAGATCTTCATATAGCAGAACTAAAAATAGATGGTATACGCGGTATTGTTGGTAAAGAGAGCAGAACGAGAATATATAGCCGGCATCATAATGAAATTACCTCTCGATTTGATGAGATCACAGAAGCTGCGACAGCTGCAATTGACAGTGGAACTAAACTAGATGGTGAGATCGTTGTTTGTGATACTAGTACGGGAAAACCTGACTTTGCATCCACAATGGCGCGGTTTCAGTCTACACGGCAAAAGAAGATTGCACCTGGATTATGCTTTGTGGCCTTTGATATATTGTCATACAAGGGGAAAGATACGACCGCTTTACCACTTATGCAGCGTAAAGCACTGCTTGAAGAAGCGGTGAAGGAGAATCAGTTCATTAAACGCATCCGATATGTAGAGCAAGGTTTTATTCCTCTCTATGAAAAGTGTCGCGAGCAAGAGCTGGAAGGCATTGTTCTAAAGCGTAGAGATAGTCTCTATTATAAGGGACAAAGACCTCGGGGAATTTGGCAACGCGTCGTTGTATATAATAGAGAAGCATGCATTATCACGGGTTATTCAAAGAAAACACATGCTTGGTCTATAGGTGTCGAGCGTGATGGAATGATCATTTCAGCCGGTTTACTTGAACACGGACTTAACACCCTAATCGGGAAAAAGATCTTTCCATTTCTCAAGGAAGCAGCTATTCGAGAAACTAAAGATTTTGTGTACGTAGAGCCGGTTGTGAAGATAGAGGTTCGCTTTCGTCACTGGACAAAGGCTGGGAAGCTGAGATTGCCGGTCCTGGAACGGGTAATAGTATGATGATTCTCAGGTTTATGACCTTTTAAATGAATCTTTCGATAGATTCTTTTTTCATGTGTCTTTTTTTTCTCTTCCATATTCCCATTTTAACATCTGATTAGGGTCAATGGATCCATAACGTTTCTGATAGTGGCGTATCTGAAATAAGTAAGGGTTTTCTATATATGTATTGATTTTATCTTTAATATAAAAAAGGTCTTTTTAGGGACCTCCAGGCTGTCGAGAAAGTCTCGACAGCCTTATTTATGTCTATTATCGATGATAAAGTTCATCGGTTGTCCTACGCAGATTACGGACGTCCTTCCATTGATTCTGTCATCGTAATTAATATGAATTTTCCAAGATACCTTTAACGGTGTTCGTTCCGAACATCAATTAGAGCGAGAAGTCCTAAAGTGAGCTAAACAGATAGGCAAAAGTTATATATTTTAATAACCTCTATATAGTATTCAAGACATTAGTTTTAATGTAAAATTTACTAGACTAGTAAATTTGAACTAATACTTTCATCTTATCGTATAGGAGTGTGGGAATAGATGGCGATTGCTTTTGTGGGTATCTTCTTGCTCATCGTCGTCGCTTTAATGTACTTCCGTAAAAAGTCTACGGGGAAAATCGATGGGGCATACATGTCGGAAGAGGGCACGTTCCGGGTTAAGGGAAGGGGGAATCGATTTGTGATCCGAAAGGACGATCGGTTTGAATTTCTTGTTGAAGATGGGGTCATAACGGCTTGCAAGGATCTGACACGTCATAAGGATTTCGTGTACTACAGGGGGAAGGAAGATGTTTAATCGGATAAAGCGAACGGCGGATCGAATATTGGACCGTGCGGCCTCTACAGTCCAAGGATTTACAGGGGAGAAGGAACGCAGAGAGCTGGTCTCGGGCTTTAAAGAGGTATACGTGTCATATAGCAATAGAATCAGCCGATTAGTCGAACGGATCAACAGGCAGATTAAGCGATTTAATGATCGAATCGAGAATCTGAACGAGTACCGTAGCACGACAATAAAGAGGAACATCGCTTACCTAGGTGTCTTTCTAGCGCAGTTTGGCAATATCAAGGCGGTCGAACGCTTTGCACCGGAGGAGAGCATCGACCGGATTGAGATGCCGCGAAAGCATCTTGAGGCGGTTGAAGATTATATAGAGACGATTGACTGGAGTAAAGACGACGTTTTCACGAAAACATTCTTCAAGGGGATGCTCGGCGTGCGTAGGGAGACAAAGAAGGTGAATGTCCAGGCGGCACAGCGAATTGAAGAATTCACGATGAACGGAAATCGGACGTTGGAGCTAGGAGAGTTGAAGTTTCGTTTCGTGAAAGAAGATATTCGAATATTGGAGATGTATCAAGAAAGCGTGGAAGTGATTAACGACACGATCGAGACAAAAATCGTGCCTGAGTTGCAGCTCATACAGGCGTTCTTGCAATGCGAAGAAATCAAAAATCAAGTGCTCTCAAAACGGGAACTGTCGGTGACTGCAGAGACAGACGCAGGTCTGCTGAGCGCTGGGCTCTATCAGAAACATTACCGTTTTGTGAAGAATGCGTTTCTCTTCTTTGTTGTCTCCTCCAAAATTTATGATACTCCCGTGTTAACGAAGTTACTTACCAACGAACGGCACGACGCGGAGAGGGAAGTCGTCTCGAATTACGGCCGGATCGTTACGGAACAGCGAAAGCAGTTGGAGAAATACCGCGTAGATTGAGGTGAAAGAAAAAGATGTCCCTACGAGAAGTCATAGATGCAAGAGCAACGATACTGGAACAGGAACAGAAGCTATACACCTCGGCGATCACACAGATTAATACTGACATGAAAGAGTTGTTGACGAACGACTTCGGCTCTCAGCTTATCAAAAACTGTGGACGTGACCTCGCCGGTGAGCTCGTTCGAACCTTCTTCGATACATCTGACTATCATATTACTGCCGATCAGATGATGAAACGAATTCTGGAGTTTAAGTACGACAACGAATACGATCCGCTGATGGTAGGTGACGAGGTACATAAGATGGTGTTCAATTATAACGATCCCGAGAGCGCCTCAACGATGAAATCTATCATGAACGATCTGGAAAGATCCAAGCAGAAGCTGTTTAATAAGGAAAAAATCGGGATTGAGAATGGCAAGCTGAAGTCTAGATATAAAGATCAAGGCATGATTCAGAAAGGTAAGCAGCAATACCGTGCAGACCGCCATGCGGAAGGGACGATGGAAGACGACTACACAGGGAAGACGGAGACGTCGAGAGTGAACTCGCGCGGGGAACAAGTAAGTCAACTTCATGTGGAGCATACGCAGGCTTTGAGTACGGCGTATGTGTACAATCGCTATATGAAAGAGAGTGCGGAGGAGCGGATCAAAGAATTCTATAACTCCTCGGATAACTTCACCATGATGTTCGAAACCGCCAATCAATCAAAGGGCGATGTGAAGGTCGAGGTGAAAGTAAAAGTGAAAGACGGGGACGGAGAGAGGTACGAGAAAGTCGATATTACGCACAAAGCGTCTCCCCATCAGATGGCAAAAGCCGTCGCAGATCGATGGGAGCAACTTCCTAGTGAAGCGAAGCAAAAGTTGAAGGACGCAGGCTACATCGACGCAGAAGGAAACGTTTCGAGGCATGTAAAGACAGAATTGGAAAAGAATTACCGGCGATCGCAAAACGCGGAGAGTAAAAAAATCTTGAAGGATACTGAATTCAAGAAGGTATCGAAGGATGCTGGCAATCATACCGCAAAATCGCTCAGCAAGATGGTCGCGGGTCAAGTCATCTATTATACGGTACCTGCGCTGATCTACGAGCTTCGGATGATCTTGCGGGATAAGAAGGTTAATCTGAAAGAGGCTTTGCGAAAGCTCGGTAAAGCTGGAGAGCGAGTAGCAAGGTACGTCTTCTCAAAACTTGGCACGATGTTCAAGAAAATCGCGAGCCAGGGATTGAAGAAGTTTCTGAAGTCGTTCTTCGATATACTCATTAACTTAGTGAAGGCGACCGTTCAGAGGATGCTCAAGCTCGCGAAGAATCTCGTTCTGGCGGTTGTCGACGCGGCCAAGACCATAGGTGATAAACAGGCGACCCCGAGTCAAAAGGCGGACTCCGTATTTCAGTTGCTTTCTGTAACCGTGACTTCATTCGTGCTGGAGTTGTTATTTGAGTATGTAGAGCACCAGTTCGCGATTCCTGAGCCGCTCCTAATGCCGCTGCAGGTGATCGCTACCGTCGTTTGCACGAATCTGGTCATGCTCGTCTTAGAGAAGGCAGATCTGTTTAACGTTCGTCATGGTCTGTTGCTGACGAATATCCAGCAGGTTTTTCAGCGAGAGAATCAGCTTTACTTACGAAGTTTTGGGGACTTGAGCGCATCGAATAAGGAAGATACGGACCGAAAGCTGAGAGAGGTCGTTGCTGAGATCGAAGAGACGAAAATACGGCTACGGGTTATCGACCCGCATACCGACTCCGTGCAGCAGGAACTCGAGAGAATTAACGAGACTTTCGAGATGAATATCGACTTCGATAAAGAATGGAAAACATACTTGGGGGTTGATTACTGATATGATCTACATTTTTGCAGGCGTCTTGGTCGTTCTCGTCATCGCGGGCTGTTGCGCGAAGCTGAACAGCCGCTGATTGTCGGGAATGGAATAGTGATTATGGGATTTAATAAGTGGTTACGCGGTGTGCGACGGGACTTTGGCGTCATTCCGCTCTGCAATGGCAAGCCGAAACGGGCTCCTCATATCGGTAGCTTCTGCTTGCCATTGTGCTGGAGATGTACGAGCGTGGTCGGAAGTACGATAGTTTGTAGCGCGCTCCATCTCGTAGCACCGATCGATTATTTTAAATGGGGATCCGGCGTACTGGGAGCTGGCACTGTCTTCTTTACCTTGCCCATGTTGTGGGACGGGTGGATACAGTACGGGCGGAAGCTGGAAAGTACCAATTTGCGGCGAATCATTACAGGCGCTTTATGCGGCATTGGTCTGTGGTTCGGGTCAAATCTGCTGCTCTTGGTATTGGAGTAAGTATATTACCTCGCGCTGAGAATGAGCGATAAAGCTACAGGGGTTCGATCCATATAGAGTGAACTTGAAATGTAAAAGATTTGATGTAATAAAAGAAATGATTGATACAAATTCACTGGCTCATTAAATGTGGCATAATGAATGGGGCGAGTGCACTAATAAAGACGTCACTGCTAGACATTGTATATCTTAATAGGACTGATCCATCGATCGGTCTTATTTCTGTTAATATCCACCGATCCGTCATTCAGCTAACGAAGGAATATTTCCAATATGTGCTAATATAAAAATGATAAACTAAGTAAAAGAATTAATTTATTAGACCAAACGAGTCATCCACGGAGGGAAACAAATTTGAAGAAAACGCAAAATATTCGGCATATGCTAAGAAATCAGAAACATTGGAATCCGTTCAGTGATCAATACGATTCAGAGAAGATCAAGAAGGATTTGGAGTCATACTTGGCAGCATGGAAAGTCAATGATGAGAAGATCCCTGATCCGGATGACCAGTCTGCTTTAACGATTGTAAAAAATGGTCAAATCTTCCATTACTACTTCAAACAGGTTTATGAAAATATGAAGAATGCTATCGATCAAACTAAGGCACATCCTGAACATGTTATGAAGTACCTTGTCGCCATTGGCAATTCGGATACAATCCTTTTAAATAAGCATATGAAAGAAAATATTATTCATGGTTCTGATAACATTCGGTTAGAAGAGATCAGCGAGTTTAAAATAGAAGCAGGAAATGGAGGACCTTTAGTTAATGCGATAGGTGCCTTTGAAATGCAAGTTGACCTCCTTACTAACTTGCTAAATTATTTACGATATTTCCTGGATACGAAGGGGCTTCACGATAATTACGTCGAAGAGGAAATAATAAAGATCTCGAGTTATTTATACACTTCCTCTAACATCATGTTTTCCGTGAAGGATTCATACGACAGAATTGCTTGGGAAGACGGAATGATGGAAGAATCGCATCCGAACCAACTTCGGCTGATATTTAACGATGAGCAATACCCTCTACTTCTGAAGGTTGGGCAACATCGTATTGAACAAAATGTACTGTCTGCTATATTAGCAGGCCGAAATCTCTACACTGAGAATCCAGTTTACCATAAGATGACAAACCATATGAGAAAAAAGGCACGACTACAAGAAGTGTTGGTGGATAACCGAGGGTTCGTATCGACACGGGTTACGAAGGCAGATAACTACTCACCTAATGAGGAAATGATAGATGGATTAGCAGCGATCGTATCCTTCTATCCGCATATTTACATGGAACCGTTGAAGGGCTTGGACCGGCTGAGCATAAAAGATGTACTTGTTCTCTACAGCGCTTTGCTGACCTTGTCCGAGGCGTTGGAGGTTATGTTGAGACAAGAGGATAGTTCCAAGCCCAAGGCACTTAAAAGTAATTTCATAAGAATCAAGAAGAAAGACCTTTTCTCATACTTACAAAACGTAACCATGTATTCCAAATCGCAAATTGAATCATTCCTTAAAATTATTGAGAACGACTTTTACAACATGACTATAAGAATCCATTTGTGGTCAAGACCATTGATTAAAACTAGGGACGTTTATTTTCTACTTCTGGCGAGTCTTCAAGCACCCAATTATCTCCAGTTAATAGACGAATGGTTAGAGTCGGCGAAATATTCGTTAGATGAGCGAGGCGTTGCGCTGGAAAAACTCATAAAAGAGGATTTTCGGCGTTATCTAAAGGAAAAAGGCAAATACGCGATAATTCCAGAGAAACAGATATTCAAAGCAAGTAAGAAGGAATGGGAAGAAATCGATCTAATCGTATCGATGGAAAAAATGATCCTGATTGCTGAGGTCAAGAACATTAAATTCCCGATGGAAGCAAGGGACTACCATAATGGGTATAAACGATTGAAGGAAGGTGCTGCACAAGCGGTGCGGAAACGGGACTTCATATTAAAGCATCAATCGATCTTCGAATCGGAGCTGTCCGGAATTGAAGGGAAAAGAATTCACATTGCGGTCATTTGCAACTATCCTCATTACACCGGAATGGAAATCGACGGGGTGCCGGTGATCGACTTTATGGCACTATCGAGTTATATGAATACCGGAGAAATTAACGATAGTAAAGCTATATTAATCGACAACTATAAAAATGAAACAGAAATAGTACAGCAGCATAAAATGTGGAGTAATATGAACGAATTTTATGATCATTTCGAAGCGTATCTTAGAAAACCAGTTATCGTCAAAAACCACTTAAAAAAGTTTGAGCTTTCGGAGAGCCGCATCACGCTTGAGGATGCCACTCCTCAGATATTTATTCAGGAGGTAGATTTCAAAAAGGATGTAATCTCGTAGTCGAGAAAAGAAGTTATGCACCACTAACATAGGTAGTTCAATATAACAGCAGTAGTCATGGACTTTTTCCCATCATTGATTACTGCTGTTCTACTATTGGGTTAGTTAATTACTTATAATTTTCTCTGCAGAACTATAATTCAGCAGAGAAAGGGGATTTCTGCAAAGCAGAAAATAATAGGTTTTAGATTAAGAGACACGACTAACATTTGAGGTGCAGTTTTTCTATGTTTGAGTTTAGTATAGATTAAATAATATGCAGTCAATCATTATGTAAATTGAGAAGATAATCTTTAATGAGGATAATGAAATCAATTAGCGCTATCTTTCGTATTCAAAATTTGGAGGAACAATATGAACATCATTGATGATGTGGTTTATAAATAGGCTATCTACTGATTGTAGAGGATAAACTAGGCTGCTTAAATTATAAGAAAAAAAGGACGTCTGTTAGAAATTCGGCTGTAATTATTAATAATAATAGTTATTGTTCGCCCTTAGTCTGTAAAAAAAGGTATAGGGAATTGACTCTCGTTTTTGAGACAGGGATCAAAATCTTTGTGATTTGAACAAATAAATAAACGCGTGTTTTAAACATACGTGTTTGCACGCATACCGTCCCCAGCGTCCCGCTCCTACGAGCTCGATCCCCGCATTTCTACTTCTTTCACTGATTGTTTGCTACTATTTTGTTCGTTCGATCCGGCTGCTTAGCTACATCGATAAATCTATTTATGTGTATTGTCTTTTGGGACACTGCACGTAAGCATATCCACGAATCTATCATCTATCCAGGAATGACTATGATTCTTATGTCTATTTCTGAACCCATTTCTTCAACATAGCCGATAATAAACTCCTGCAGGTGTAACCTGCATTTTTGGATCTTTTTGGTTTACCTTTTAACCCGGTTTTTGCCTTTCGCGTCGCCCGGCCCCCCAAACCATCTAAAATTGTAACTTGATCCGGATTTAGTAGTAGAGTTGAACTTTTCGACTGGATACGTAGATAGCAAAAGAATAAACACGGATATAGATGTAGAGTTGAATTCTGTTACTAAGTGGAGTCTAAGTACGGAGTGTGTTGAAGTGCGGTATAAAGGGTGGAGATACAGATAAAGAGGGGAATGAGGCGGCTAAATATTGTGAATACGTGCTAACACGTATGTTATTATCACGTGTGTTATGGTATAATTAGGAATATGAGTAGTTTGCTTTTGGGGTTTGTAACTCTGTGCTAGGAGCGGGGTTTAGCTCTCCCCCATCGGACAAGTTACTGGTAGGTAGAAGACATTGAGACGTTACAGACTGGATGGTGATCATATGAAAAGGCAAATGCCTTGGATACTTAAAGGTCATGTTACTTGGGTTCGTGATCAACTACTGAGAAAGTATTCCATAGATCAACTGAACAACGATGATGTTTGGTATTCCGAAGTCATAGAGGCTCCTGAGATTCACTTTAGAGGAATTAGTGAACCTGATATTGCACAAATGTATGACTACTTCTCACCATCAGCCTTAGAGCTTCATGAGATTCAGCAGAAATACGGAAATCAAAATGACATTACTGTAGTTCTTGCCAATCTGATTGATTTATACCAGAAAGCTTTCCAAAATGCTATGAACAAACTAAAAGTAGTTTAATACTTCATTTTACTTTCCATACACATAGCGATTGGAATGGATTATAGAAAGGATACAGACAAATGAGAAATACAGATAAGGTTGAAAAAGAGTCTACGCTTGGTTCAGTCGTTAAAGTTCAGCAAGTCATTGATTTCATGGTTCTGGCTGAGCTGCAGAAGGGCGAGCGTTATGGTAAACAAATTGACCAGGTTATTATTCAGGCTCTTGATGGCGTGGGCGTGAATGATTCCTACCTGTCACAGCGATTGAAGAAGTTAGCCGAGAAAGGCCATGCCACTAGTAGATGGGAAAACGATAACCGGTACAACCGCTACTATGAGATCACACCTTCCGGAGAAGAGTATTTTCAGCAGCTGCTACGAGAGTTACCGGAAAAAGTAAACATGGCCATCCAGGTTTATGAACGGTTCTCTAAAATCATGAAAAAATATGACTAATAGAAAGGTATGAGAGGATGGATAACTATCAGGAGATCATAGCTTCGCTGAAGGAGCGCTTTCCGGAAGGGACAGTAACACACCGAAAAGATAAGAAGGGGGTTTATATCCCCAATCAGGTCTATACAGATCGAATTGAGAATGCAACAGGCAGTGAGTGGGATAAGGAGATTAAGGAGCTGGATATTAGCGTGCCACATCGCTATGTAAAAGCGATCGTACAGATCCGTATTGGAACCTATTCTCGTGATGGCTACGGATTATCGATTATGAATGGAGATCCTGCTGCTGAGCCCAAGTTAATACGTACAGCGGTCGATCAGGCAGTCAATGAAGCTTTCATCGACGCGATTGATACTTATGAGATGGGATGGAAGGATCTCGCCCCCTACAAGCTTGAGGACTGGGCAGGGAACCCAGCGCTTGCACATTTACTACAGAGTGGACCACCTGCAGGAGTGGAGGATGGAGCCGCTCCAATGCAATCATTTGCGGTTTCAAACCATAAATGCCTGAAGTGTAAAGAAAATCTGACTAATGCCGAGTGGGAGCTGCTAGGAAGGATTCCGAATTTAAACCGCGAATCAATGGTATATTGCTTCGAAGATATACCGGCACATTTGAAACGCAAACTTCCGGAGCAAGTTTTGACTGACTTTGAAGAGAAGCGAAACAATGAAAGGAGAACGATATGATATCTTCTTTACTCATTTTAATAGCCTACTGTTTTTTTGCTACTAGTTTTTTCATACTTATCGCGGAAATATTTGATCATAAAGAAAAAAAGTGGATTAATTATTAGAAATTATGCATTGTCATGATACTTACCAATAGGAGTTAAAGAGTCTTAACTACCCATAATACTAATTAATATATTATTATATTAATATATATGAATGCAGATGTGTTATGAACGGTTCCCGCTCCTTTCACATCAACTGTAGAGTGGCCATCGTCTCGGTAATGGAAAAAGTCGATCTATAATTCGATTGGTACCAATCATAAATACCAGCAGTGTAAGACGGCAAAGTAAGATGCCAGGAAGGAACCCGAATCTAATCCGCGAATCTTTGGTATATTGCTTCGAGCATATACCGGCATTTAAATCACAAACTTCTGCAGCAAATTTTGACTGACTTTGAAGAAAAGCGAAATAGAGATTAAGAAATATTAGAAGTCTGACGTATCAATGTTTTTATACACTGCGTCCAGATTAAACCTCGGAGGTTACAATGAAAATGTTAACGAAATGCCCTATGTGCAATAGCTTTGAAGATGAAGCTGACGATCATTTGTATGAATTAGAATTAACTGAAGAAAAAGTTTATGAGTTTACTTGCAAAGAAGGTCATGAAAATGTTCTTGTTTTAAGAAATCATAGCTTTGAAATGCTTTTTGAAATGGGACTCTATGCATTAAACGACGGTTATTCTCGTGAAGCAGCAGCAAATTTCGCCGCTGCTATAGAGCGATTCCATGAATTTTCTGTTGCTGTTTTTGCCCAGGAACATGGGGGTGAGCAAAGCGATTCTTCGGACGTATTTAGAATTATTAACCAAACATTCGATGATGAGTATCAAAAGTCCTGGAAAGCGATAAGTAAACAGTCTGAACGACAATACGGTGCTTACATCATGCTATACCTTATTACATTTAAACGAACACCTATACTAATGAAAGATAAATATATAACCTTCCGTAATGATGTAACACACAAGGGGATATTTCCGTCTCGTGTAAAAACAGAAAAATATGCTCGTGCAACATTTGATTATATAAAGACAAAGCTTTTAGAACTAAAAACTATTGCTCCTAAGTCCGTTGATTATGTATTTTCTAAAGAGTTAAGAGACTTCAAAGAAGGGCAAATCGAAAGATATAATGGCAAAGTAGTTGTAGATTATCGAATAAATACTTCACTTCGTGTTGATTGTACACTTGAAGAAATAAATAATAAAAACTTCGATAGTGAATTAGAAGACGTAACTTCTTATCCCTTTTTCAAACGTGAAATTCGCTAAAAAAGAACCCAGTTTTATATTTTCTATCGTGACCACAACAGGTTCTATTATCTAACATTATCAATAGAGAGTATTGTTATGGAAAGTATATGGAGTTTTGTTATCTTTTCAAAAGAAGGAATAGAGCAAATTTCTAAAAATGTCGACGGGTCAACATTGCATGAGCCAAGATACTATTGAATAGGAGCGAGCATTATGTACGGGATCTGTAAAGTTTGTGGATACACTGATAACAACGCTTGCGTGTCAGAGAATGGTCCTTGTTATTGGTTGAATAAAGAACATGATTTATGTAGTGAATGTACTGAATGGCAGGGAGTTGATATTTCCAAAATCCCAAAGATTAATGATCAGTTGATTATTGAAGGTGAAAGTTATACAGATGGCCAAGAAGTTAGGGTTATCATGGGTTGGGCTAATGGAAATAAGATAATTTATTATATAAGTAATCCTGTGAACGGTTCAAAAATGAACGATTACAAAGAAGAAGAATGTAATTACCAAGATATGAAGGATTGGACACTTAATGAATAACCTAGTGTATTAAAAAGGGGAAAGTGAGGTATTAAATATGAAGAAAGAGAACGAACTTCAAAAACTTAAACAAGATAATCAAATTTATTATCCAGTATTCGAAATAAATGGTGAGGGCTGTTACGGGAGATTGGAAAATAAAAAGAGCGATTCAATCGTAGAAAAGAAAAGAAAAATTGAAATTGATCAGCAAGATACAAAATGAATAGGACGGTGTATTCATTGTGGCTGATTTATCTTTTTTAAAAGATATAGGAATCTTTTTAGCTCCATTCAGTGGAATATTCCCCCGGAAAAGCTTGAGTTTTTTGAACGAAATAGAAATCTTTTTTATGTTGCTGTTTCAAGGCCAAAAAAGCGGTTAGCATTACTTTTCACTCAAAAGCTATCTGATCCAGCAATTGAAACTCTGTCTACCTGGTTCGGAAAAGATTCAATCGAATTTTTATAAAAATGATTTGGCTAGCTTTAACAGTGTCAATTAGGTTTCTAATAAATAATGGTCATAAAAATACCTTATATGAAAAAATAGTAAAGAACTCGTCTATTCAAGGTAGGAGATTTAGAGCAAGATAATTTTTCTATATAACACTTACGAAACCATAACCTTTTTCTGTTTACCTTTAGGCTTTTCGTTGAGGAGCTGTTTTTCACCTTCAACGATGAACTTGTAGCCGATTTACTATTGTAAGCAATCCTGATTATCGTATGGCAGGAGATATTGGTGATAATCCGATAATTCATACGCTTAGTCTTGAGGTTGGTCACAATCCTATGTATTATGCCTTAACCACGATTTCGTTGTTATATTTGGTTAATGTACTTAGGGTAATTTCCGATAACATACTATCTGTAAAACCCTTCGCAGATCTTTCTTTCTGTATCTATATTTGCGACGAACTTTATAACATTTGGGAAAACTATACACTCCTAATCATCATAAACATCTTCACCGCCTTCTCTGTTTCCTTCTTATCTCACAAATTAGCTAATGGTGAAATCCTGCGAATTCATGAGCTTGAGTGAGAAAACTAAATCATATTGAGGGAGCTAATCATCTCATCTTTTTTTGTTGACGTACTAGACATCAACAGAGGCTCTAATTATTTTTGACAAGAGTAGATCCGCAGTCGAACGAGTAAATGCATACTGTTTCAATTAAACAACGTAAGGCACCGTTCAGGTCAGAAAGTGAGTCTGCATTTTACCCTCGCAACATTAGTTTACAACAGTATTAAGCTAGTCGTGGTTAGTGTGAACAAACAACAAAGAGCACAAGCAGCGTAAAATTTAAAATGGTATACGATTGCACTGGAGTAGTCTGTAATTTTTTAGCCAATAAATTATGAAATTGATTCATGTATTGATTTTTTTAATAAGTGGATGTAGTAGCAGCAATTCAACCGAAGAAAGAAGTAAATCAATGCTCTATGATTTCAGTGAACCGTTTAGATTTCCATTTGAAGTTAATGAAGTCGTAAGGAGATAGCAAGTATAATTCAATTCCTGTGTATTTATTGTTATAAGGATCTGTAATACAGCTATGACTTTCTTTTCTTATTACTGTCCAAACTATTTGAGTAGCTTATAGCATCATTGTAATTAGGATCTAAACTGTCTTCAATTATGTTGTTACTTGCAACACTTATTCCTAACCACTCGTCCTAAGAATCAAATAATAACTTACAAGTTAAATCAGACTCTCCTCCATTAAAATTACTTATTCAGAGTTCTAGGGTAAGGGTAGACAATGGGTCAACCTCTACACGTTGCCCTTGTAAGAAGTATTCGCAGATGTGAACTATAAGAATTCAATACTGTAGTTTACTGTAGATTATCGTAAATGATTAGAGGTTTTGTCGAATAGCTTGTAAAAAAATAGAAAATACACTATTTTTATATTGAATATAGAAAGAAGTAGAAGGAGGTAGAAGGAGAGTGTATATTTTTTGTATACATAAATAAGATTTACGTAAGCACGAATCTTTAAATGTAATCGCTTTCAATAAACGAAGGGTATCTAGTCCAGGAGAATACTGAATTCCGGGAAAGTGACGACAAGCTCGATCTTCGAACTAAAATTCTATTAAGTAAAATTCCAAATGTAAATGATCATTACGGCCAGTGATACTGTCGACGTGGATTAGCTCAAAAAGATTAGAACTCGCAGATTGCATAAAGGTAGAGAGCATCAGAAAAACCACAATGGATTTGGACAACTGTAAGGGCATTCAGGAATAAAGGCGAGAGCATATCACCCAATTTGTTCCATTTGTGCACATCTTCACATCACCCCAAGTGATTTTCACTCCCATGTCTCAATGTGGCTATGCCAATTCATTCCTTTTTTTCATCACATCTAACTAAGGGGGGAGGTCGGTTTTTCTAACGGAACGGGTCTAAGCCCTTTTGTTTAATGCCTCCCGATACTCCGTACTTCTTGTCCATCCTGCGAATGCATCTGCTGGCGAAATAACGCGATTAAGCTGTTTGCGGAAATTCTTTAACTGAACGCTACTCTTGACTAGACCAACAAGTTTGTAGTGGTGCAGGGCTCTAACATCCGGATTGGTCATGACCATACACATCGTCATGAGATAGAGAAAACGCCTTAGACGCGGGCGGACGCACTTGCTGAGTACTATTTTTCCGCGCCATTTCCTAGAGCTAGTCTCACCAAGTTTAGACCGGCATGACGAAGCAAGGCATTTCCGTGTGCGTAATCACTAAGATCACCAGCTTCTCCCAACATACCGGCTAGAATGGTAACATTTATACCTCGAATGGTAAGTAACTTTTGGGTATAGGGAATGCGCTCCAATACGATATGTAATTCGTGTTCAATCTGAGGAAACAGCAGAGCGTTTTTCATGATGGAGTTACCCCCTCATCCCAATATGTTGAAGCGCGGAAGGACCGGACGACTGTATTGAGGGTGAAAAAACACTTGAATAATTCATATATTATTTCAAAAAACGGTTAAGATAGCGTTTTCTTCGGATAGTATTATCGATTGATAATACTAACGAAGGGAAAATTTATATTTGAGTACTAAACTTGTTACACAAATCAAAAATTTCTTTACAAAAATTTAAAAAGGTGGCGAACAAATGAGGAAGCATACACTGAGCATCTCATTAATTTTTTTTTTGTTATTGCCAGTGACAGCCTTTTCTGAAGAAGGCTTATCATTCACTGAAACCCAAAAATCGGAGTCAGCAGTCAATTCCACGGTTTATTCTAACAATTTGTTTATTGATTCTCCTAATACTCCAGAAGAAGCTGGAAATCAAAGTAAGGAGAAGAAACGAGTAAAAGAACTAATTGAGAAACGAACAGCTAGTAGCAAGCATTTCTTAATGAATGATGGTACTTATGAAGTAGTTTTCTCTTCTAGTGATGTACATTACAAAGATGCGAAAGGGAAGTGGGAGGAAATTGATTCTGTTCTCGTTGACGAGATGCATATTGACTCCATTCATACGGATTCTTCAGCGGAAGTTTACCGAACTATACATAATGAGAATTCTGATAAGAATGGATACCGAGCCCTTAAATCTCCTTTTGATGTAAAAATCCCAAAAGATATCAGCAAAGGTTATTCAATAGGAAAAGATTATGACAGACTAACATTTATACCTATTAATGCTAAAAATAGCTTTGGAGTGGTAATGCCTGGATCTCCGGACCAAATTAAATATCGAAATGTTTGGGCGAACACAGACCTATCTCTAACACTGACAAGCACTGGAATTAAAGAGGATATTATTTTAAAAGGAGAAGGTTCTCCCGGCAAAATAACATTTCAGGTGCTGGGTGATTTGGATAAGAATTTTAACTCTGGCTCCTTGACCATACTCCCAGCATTCCTCGTTGATAAAAATGGGCGAACGAAACCAGTCAAGGTCACACAAAGGGAGCAGGGGGATAAGAAATTCATGGATTTTTCATGGGATATTAAAGGATTGAGCTATCCGATAACAATTGACCCAACGGTTACGATAAATACTTCAATGTACTCCACATATGTAAGAAAATCGCAACCTACAATGAATTTCCAAGCTGCTGCATATAGTTTGCCGGTTGAGAAGAGTTCCAATGATATCGCTGAAACTTATATTCAGTTCTCATTGCAAAATGTTCCTGTAAACGCTACTATTTCAAAAGCTCAAATAAATGCTTTCATAGAAAATTTTAACTTTAGCACTTCTGTTACACAGGTAAAATTAGAGTCAAGGTTAATATTTGGGGACACTTGGATATCCGGTACTACATGGAATACAAAGCCTTCACTCAACTATTATGAACCAGCTGCATCAAGCGTTTGGATATCCAAAACAAATTATGATGCAGGACAACGGAATATTAACTTTGATATCACTAATATAACAAAGAATAGCTATAACAACTCCAAAATTGTAAGTGTAGGCATTGTATGTGCGGCAGCGGCTCACACCAGTGGTTCCCTTATGACTGATAATATCCCAGGTTCTTTATCTTTAGGTAAAGTTTACAACCCTCTACAACTAATTGTTCAATATACAATTCCTACAATCGATACCACTCCACCTACAAAACCGACAAACTTAAGTGGGAAGTGTACCAATACTTGCAGCAATGTGCAACTGAACTGGAACCCCTCCACCGATAATGTGGGAGTTAGTCTCTACGAAATATACCAAGACGGGGTTTATATTGATTCGACACCGGCTAATCAAAATTCGTATACCGTCACTAATACAACCATAGGGAAGACATATACATTCTCTGTTCTTGCAAAAGATGCAGCTGGCAATAAATCAGAACCATACTTTCAAACAATTCTCCTTAGAGAAACCGTTCAGTATTTTTATGAGAATGGCCGATTACATCATATAATCCCTCAAAATGGAACCCCGAAATATTACATTTATGATTTGAATGGAAACTTAATTAAGATCAAATAATGAAAATCCCCGTAGCAAGCCTGATACGGGACGAGCATTTACAGAATCTACTGAAGAAAAGACTCGAAATCTTGTAGGTGGTGTCATTTACCTATTTACTGGGTGGACACTTCGGAAAATTGAATTTTGTTCAATATCAATAGTTCAGCTACGCTTACTAGTAATACACTATCATTACAGGTAGACACTAATACTTTGGGAACCCAATCGATAATATAGAGTAAATCGGATTTAGAATGTACAAAGTTCGTACCCACTAACAGGCGTAGCATTTGCATATTGGCAAGGAAACGATTTGGTTGTGTGTATTATGTGAATGGTGCAGCGGTTGATATTGATCTTGAGCAGCTCGGATGCCCTTATAAAGAGGGCTGTAACATTGTGAAAGAATAGGCTATTCGAATTCCTGTTCTAGTGAAAGAAACTAGCGGTTCACGCTACAAGCACGATTTTAGGTTTGCTCTTATATCTTGGCCGTGAAAATGAACAATCGCGTGTCTTCTTGTTTTCTACAAACGACTGACTTACAACACATCGCGTTTACAAAGATTCGTTTAATCTTAGGAGGAATTAGAATTGAGAAACAACCGTTTAATCCAGAGACTATTAATTATTATATTATGTGTAATAGTACTCTTACCTAATTACCAGATAAATGCAGCAGCTAGTAATCAAGGAAATAATATCAGTGATCGTTCTGCTGAAACTATTATTACTGATAATTATATGGAACCAAATAATACGGTACCTACAATACCGATCCCAAAAGATGTTATTTCAGCGGCCAATGCCGTTTATGGTTCTGAATTACCAAAAGAGTTAGCAGAAATAAAGGCATTGTCAATTCAAAGAAATACCCTGAAGGGATATAGACAAAGCCTTACCTCTACTCCTAATAGAGTTGATGATTTGAATAAGGAAGAAATTGAAAAACTCGTTTTGGCTGGAGCAAGTATAGTTGATGTTTATTGGATTAATTTAATTGTTAAAGAGTCCACACTAACACCAATGGATATATTGGATATCAAAAAAAACGGGGAGAAGACTTGGGAAGACATCGAAATCCAAATACGAAATAATGTTTTCGATTTACAATCCTCAGTTGAAGATACAGTATATCAGGATACTTTTGCGACAGAGTTCTCTTTGAATCCACTAACAGTTACGGATGATGTATATGACAAAACAATTTTGAAAGGTCAACTCGAAAAAAAATTAGAGACCCCGTTTATTACTAGTTTTGATTCCATTGTCAACAGTGTGTTTTATGGGTTAGCGACGCAGCAATTAATTAATCAAGCTAACAAGCAACAATATTCAGATAGAAATGCTTCTAGTGAATTGATTGACCCTGCTTCTGGATCTTTAACATGGAAAGAAAATGAAATCAGTCTGCCCGGAAGAGATGGTCTGGATCTCAATATAGGACTAATGTACAATTCCAATCAGTCATTCTCGTACATGAGAGACTATGAATCTTATGGGCAAATCAAAAAATATAATTATCTAATCTCGCGGTATGATTTAGGAATGGGTTGGTCTTTTCAATTTCCTTCCGTTCAGTTAGCCGATGGCTTTATATACTATCACGATGGACAAGGGGCAGTGTACCGGGTTGATTTTAACGGAAGTGATTCTTTAAGCAACTACACACATTTAGTAGGGTATCAAGGAAAAGACATGCAATTCATTCAAGATAATGGAACATTTAGTAATGGTCTAACAAGTTCAGCTTACTATTTACAATATAGCGATAAAAAGCGAGAGTACTTTGCTAGCGATGGTCGCTTGTTAGGAATCGTCGACCGATTTGGAAATACTATTAAGTTCGAGCATATAGATCGACTAACCTATGATGGAAAAACTAATAAAGTTATCTCTGCCATTACAGATAGCTTGGGGAGAGTAGTAACATTCAATTATGAAAGTAATCTAAATACGACGGATACGTTTAATGGAGAAAACATTGTTGTAAGTGTACTTAATACCAATGGTACTGAAGCGCAAAAGGTTACCTTGACTAAATGGAGAAGCTCAAGTACTTTTAATGGTGCTCCAGATGGATATGCACCTACTTTATGGAAGATAAAAGACCAAATAGGACAAGAAACATGGTTCGATTACGATAGTGCAAATTCTGCGAAGTTTCACTATACCCAAAAAGAAGTGAATAGTTACGCAGGTTATAATAGCTATCACAGATTAATTGGAGTCCATTATCCTATTTCAACGACTAATTACATATATGAACTTGTTACGAGAAATTTAGGTGTTTACGGCTTCGGAGAAGAGTATCGTATAAAATCTAGAAACGATATAGTGAAAAACACGTATAATCAGGTCAAATATACGTATTTGGGGGATTACACGGGATACTCTACTTATTCTGATCCAAATAATTTACCAGAAACATATGGATTTTCATCTACTTCTACAGTGCAGAGCACTTCAGCAACCAACGGATTATCAACAACTACACACTTTAATGGACTACAGCAGAATATAGCTACCATAACACAAGCGCCAAATGGTGAACGAAAAGAGGCACGTAATACAGCATTTCATTCAATATTCAAATATTTACCGACACGCACAACTAGCGCAGACTTTGCAGTTGGTGACAATGACAGCACTGCAAATACCTTGTATTCAGATATCTCCTACACCGACTGGGGAGCAGTTCAGAGTCAGACTCAACCCTTAACATTAAGTCAAATCAACGACTCCAATATTAAAAGTAAATTTACGACGTCATTAGACTATGAACCTAACTATCATTTTATAAAGTCAAAATCTTGGTACCAGAATGATTCCACTTATGTTACCGAAAATTATGAATACTACGATAACGGTCGAATAAAAAGCTATACAAATCCTAAACCTGAAATAACCAATTACACCTATGAATCAGTACCTGGTGATGCAGGGAAAATCAGTAAAATAATTGAAGAGAAATCCATAGAAAATGGTCTAGTATCTAGAGCGACAACGGTTTATGGACCTGATAGCAATTATGCTTACCCCACTGAAATAACCAACAACTTCACTAACATCTCCACTAGTGGTCAGGCAACGCCTTCTTTCGTCCAAAAAAAAATGAAATATGATATGAGCTCAGGTGCACTGAAGGAAGAAAGTGATCTGGATGGTAAGACAACGAAGTACACCTATGATCTATTAGGTAGGGTCAAAACCATTTCCTACCCAGCAATAACCAATCTAAACGAGGAAAAGTATGATGTTGAAGATCAATATAACTACACTCTAGGTATGTTTAAATCTTATTTATTTGATTCAGAAAATCAATCGCTTTATATGCTTCAGGTCAATTCCAAGCGGAAATACACGCAGAAGTCGAATGGAGAGATCACATATTTATCTGAGCAAAATCAGTATTACGATGGATTAGGTCTTCTGAGACTAGAAGAAACAGTGGATACAGGTGCAACAACCCAATACCATGTGGATGATTTATCCAGAGCCGTTTATGTGAAAGATCCTGTAGAGAACGTAACTACCGCAAAATATAATGCTTGGGGTCAGCAAAATGAGGCTGAAGATACTTATGGTAATTTGTACATTAGTGAGTATAATTTGAAGCTCCGTAAAGAGACGAAATACACGGTGGCGGCTTCTGGAGTTGAAGCTTATCGTAGAACGAACGATGCCACACTGAAGAGCAGTTATATAGAACAAAATTATGATCAATGGGGTAAATTACTCTCCAACGTAACGTATAAAGACTGGCCCATTCAAAATGTGTCTAATAAAATTTCCGAATCGTATAGTTATGATATTGCAGGCAATGTATTGACCTACACAGATCCGAACAATAACAAAAACGATGAGGGAGTGACAACAAAGTATACGTATGATACGTTAAATCGCTTAAATTCTGTAAAAGATTCGACGAATCAAATTACCCGTTACCAATATGATCGCAGCGGACAGATCATAAATACGACCATGCAAAATAGTAGTAATGGGCCAGTGGTCAGTCTAAAGAGTAAAGCGAATAATGAATTGGGATTACTCTATAACAAGAAAGATGCCGCGTCGCTCAGCGAGAGTCAAACCTATAATCAACTAGGGTTGCTTGCACAAAAAACTGATCGCAATGGTACGTTTTTTAGTTATCAGTATGATGAAAGAAATCAGGTAGTCATTAGTTTGCTCACGGGATCTGGAGGGAATACACAGCAAAATAAGAGTATCTTTGGGAGTAGTGGGATCAAAAATAATACCAAAGAACTTTATCTAAATGGAACAAAGGTATCCTCGCAAACAGAAACTATAGATAATTTGAAAAGAGTAACAACATTACTCTCTTCAAATACAGCAGACTACTCAGCTTCGACAGCATATGCCTATGATAAAGCAAATCGAACAACGAGGTTGACAGGTACACAAAGTGGGATAGGTAGCTTTTATGTCAATTATCAATACAGTTTGAAGCGCCTAAATAAAGTTCAAACAAACGGAAGTTCAA
Source organism: Paenibacillus sp. FSL R5-0914 (assembly GCF_038004525.1). Lineage (NCBI taxonomy): Bacteria > Bacillati > Bacillota > Bacilli > Caryophanales > Paenibacillaceae > Paenibacillus > Paenibacillus sp. FSL R5-0914. Next base: position 134,112 of record NZ_JBBORH010000004.1, on the reverse strand, counting down.
TCATTAATAACGCAGCAACGGTGAATGCTACCTATGAGTATTTTCCAACAGGACAGGTAAAAACGATTACCTATCCGACCTTGGCAAATGGAACTGTATTAAAAACAGAGTATACGTATAATAGTTTAAATCAGATATGGACAATGAAAAATTCAAAAGGCACAGGTGTTCTCTCCTCATACACGTATCTTTACGACAACAACGGAAATATAACTACAGTGACAGAAACGTTAATGGATGGAACGGTTGAGACGACAATTTACGCATATGACAAATTAAATCGAATTTACAATATTACACGTCCTAATGGAGGTGGAACTACAACCTATGCTTACGATCTGCAAGGAAATCGACAAATTGTTTCGGATACGTCTTCTATCTCATCTGAATATACAGATACAAGCTACACCTATGACTTAAAAAACACACTAACTGGTGTTACAAAAAATAACACCACAACTACAATAAACTATTTACCTAGTGGGTTAAGATATCAAAAAACGAGCGGTACCCTAAAAACGCAATATAACTATAATGGGAATGGAGAGGTGATCTCAGAGACCAAAAGTAATGGACAGAGAGCAAACTACGTACGGGGAGATCGATTGCTAGTTAAAAAGGATGTTATCACCACAACTACAACGAAGGACTATTATTATTTATACAATGGTCACGGTGATGTGGTACAAATCTTAGATACAAATGGGAACGTTATTAATTCGTATTCTTATGATGCATGGGGGAACATTACGAACCAGACGGAAGGAATCGCTAACTCATTTAAGTATGCTGGGGAAATCTATGACGAAGAAACGGGGCTTTACTATCTGCGGGCGCGGTATTATGATCCCTCTATAGGGCGATTTTTAAATGAGGATACGTATGAGGGGCAGATTAATAATCCGCTTAGTCAGAATCTTTATACGTATGTTCTTAATAATCCTTTGATTTATTCTGACCCAAGTGGTCATAAAGTATATCTTATTCATGGTACTTTCTCAAATGGAGATACTTGGACAGACGACTTTGTGGATTATACTGAGGGTTTATTTCACGAAGATAGTGAGAAATTAAATTGGTCGGGTAAAGATTCTAATGATGCTCGCTCAGATGCAGCTAATGTGTTTGTGGACCAAGTGTACGCAGAGCATCAAAAAAACCCAGATGAGCCAATTAGATTAGTGGGTCATAGTCACGGAGGAAACGTAGCAATTATGCTGTCTAATTCATTGGCAAAAAAAGGCGTGAAGGTGGAAACTTTAATTACTATAGCAACTCCAGTAAGAGGATATAAACTTGAAACTGTGGTCGGGCAACATATAAATATGTATAATAATAGGGATATTGTCCAAAATCAACTGGGAGTCCCAAAGTGGAAAGTAATTTTAGGAGTTTCAGGTTCACGTAAAATGGATGGCGCTGATAACGTACGTGCCAAAGATGCCGAGAAAAATGGTACCAAGGTCGAAGCACATTCATCTATGCACAGCAATATAAGTATTTGGAATAAGTATATTAAGCCCATATTAAAGTTGAAATAATGTACAATCCAAACTCAAAAGGAGGGCGAATATGCTAGGATGGTTTCGGCTTCTACTGATTGCAGTAATAATATCTAGCGTTTCATCATGTGTTTGGTTTCTTCTAGGTTCAACAGCGTATTTTCAACGAGGTATGGATATTATTGGAATTTCCTTTTTTTGGGGTTCGGCTGTACCTGTTCTCTTGCTTGTTGGATTATTTACTATCTTGCTCATTAAAGGATGGACTCCAACTAACGGAGGACAGTATGTTGTAGTTTTCCTTGGACTGTTAATATCCATACTACTCTCAGTCACGCTGATTCAAAGTGTAAGCACACACGGTTGGGCGAATGAAAAGATTGAAAGCGATTCAGTCAAAGTTACGGCAGATAATAAGTATGAATATCGAATTGATTTAATCAATTTATTTCAAAAGAACAGTCATGCACGTCTGTACCTAAAAGATTCAGGGTCGGGAACGGAAACCTACATTCCTATCGATATTCAGACCAGAAAGATTGTAGGACTTGGTGTGAAAAAGGTAAATCATTGGGTCATGCTAGAACCTACGGACACCGCTTCTGAATATATTCTATATACGACAAAAGATCTGGGTATACCTGAAGAGAAATTCGAGATAGACATCATAGCAGGAACAACAAGTAGAGTTAATTAAACTTCATCTACCACAATGCGACTAACCCTCGTATTGTGGTTTTTCTTTTCATTGGGCGGTACTTTTAGGACTCCTGAGAATAGATGAAACATTGGATACAGGGGTAACAACCCAATACCATGTGGAGATTTATCCAGATTTATGTATGTGATAGATCCTGTTAAGAACGTAACTACCGCAAAATATAATGCTTGGGGTCAGCAAGATGATATTGAAGATACTTATAACTTGAAGCTCCGTAAAGAGACGAAATACACAGTAGCGGCTTCTGGAGTGAAACTTATTGTAGAACGAACGATGCCACACTAAAGAGCAGTTATATAGAACAAAATTATGATCAATGGGGTCAATTACTCTCCAACGTAACTTATATAGACTGGCCCATTCAAAATGTGTCTAATAAGATTTCGGAATCGTATAGTTATGATATTACAGGCAATGTATTGACCTACACAGATCCGAACAACAACAAAAACAATGAGGGAGTGACAACAAAGTATACGTATGATAGGTTAAATCGCTTAATTTCTGTAAATGAATCGATGAATCAGATCACTAGTTACCAATATGATCGCAGCGGACAGGTCATAAAAACGACCATGCAAAATAGTAGTAATGGGCCAGTGGTCAGCCTAAAAGAGTAAAGCGAATAATGAATTGGGATTACTCTATAACAAGAAAGATGCCGCGTCGCTCAGCGAGAATCAAACCTATAATCAACTAGGGTTGCCTGCACAAAAAACTGATCGCAGTAGTACGGTTTTTAATTATCAATATGATGGAAGAAATCAGGTAGAAATTCTTTGCTTACGGGAACTGGAGGGAATACACAGCAAAATAAGGGCATCTTTGGGAGTAGTGGAATCAAAAATGACACCTTCGACAGCCTATGCCTATGATAAAGCAAATCGAACAACGAGGTTGACAGGTACACAAAGTGGGATAGGAAGCTTTAAAATATTGGGGGAAGGAAATTCCTAAGGAGTATAAAGATCGACAAAATGAATACTTTTACGCATCAGATGCTTCCAAAATTTTAAATGAATAAATAAGTAGGAGAGTGATACAATGGCTTTTATTAACAAGCTTCCTGCAAAAGCATTTACAATTTACTATTTATTGATTTCAATCTGGGGTATGCTTGGAATAGTTTCTTTTCCTGAGAAACCACAGCATTTAATTCTTATCGTGGCCGGTTTTGTAGCTTTCATTAGATCAATAAAACTTGGGAATAGTTTAGATCGATGGAAGTCTTTCTTAGGTTGTTGTTTATTTGGGATTTTGGCGTTTGTGATAATGGTTTAGTGTATGGTATTATCATTAACTTTTTGAATATAGGCAGCGACTGGGGACATCATATGTGCTGAAAGAATTAGCATTGTTACTAAATAATTATGATGGTTTTCGTTGATATTTCTCACGCTTTTGTTAATATAGTAATATATTACATATATAATATATTACTATATTAATTGGAGGATTCGCTGTGGAGGATTTTATTGAACGGGCTTTTGGGGCTCAAGGACATTTGTCTAAGCTAGTAAATGGATATATCCCACGAGCCCCCCAAGTAATGATTACGAAAAAGGTTGGCGAATCTTTAGAAAATTCACAGCATTTAATCTGCGAAGCCGGCACCGGCACTGGTAAATCACTTGGATATTTAACTCCTGCAGCTCGCTGGGCTGTCGTTAATAAGAAAACAGTTATTGTCTGTACGCATACGATCCCTTTAATGAATCAAATCGTTAATGTGGAGCTACCAAGGGTTGTTAACATCCTTAAGATGGAGAAGTTATCACTTAAGTTCCAACATGTCAAAGGAAAGGATCATTATATCTGTAATACAAAATTAGAAACACTCTGGCAAGAAAAGTTACGCAGTAATGATTCTGAAGCTAAACTTGTACGTCAGATTTCAAAGATGGTAAAACAAGAACGGGTTGGGGATCGTGCGGCGCTAGGATTCGATGTTGAAGACAATGTGTGGAAAAAGATTAGTGCTTCCAATTGTCCAGCCATTACTAAACCAAGCAACTGCATGTTAGAAGACCTGAAAGGAAAAATGTATACCTCCCATATAATTGTTACAAATTTCGCTTACTTCTTTAATGATCTAAAAATGAGAATGAAGACGGGGAATGGTACTCTTCCAGCATATGATGCCGTCATTTTTGACGAAGCACATGAAATAGAAGATGTATGCTGCAATGTCTTCGAGAAGAAAGTAGATATCAACCGTTTTGAAATTTTATTTGAAGCAATCTTCAAACGAAGTGCATTCTCGGAACTTGATCATGGAAGTCAAATCGAGCTTGCTCAGCTTCGTCAATCTTTTCACCAGCAAATTGATGAAGTGTACGCTCAAGTAGGAAAGAAGATGAGAGATGATCAGGGGGGATTGCTTGCCTTCAAGCTCATGACAACAAAGATTGAAATTTCCGAGGTCTGTGCTACTCTAACTAGCTTCATTGAGAAAGTCAAAAGTTTAAAGGTACGAGGGATATCAGACTTAACTGAAAAACTCTTTGAAGGTAATGATGATTTAGAATTCATTAGCTCAAACGAGAAGAATTCTTGGGCATATTGGGCTACGATTCAAGGCAGAGGCAATGTAATACTCCATGCCGCTCCTCTTTACCCAAAAGTCATATTAAGTAAAGGTTTATTCGACAAGGTACCTGTAATCTTGGCGAGCGCTACCATGTCCACGAGTACTAAAGAGGGAAAAACATTCACGTTTTATGCTGGCCGACTCGGTCTTAAAGAGTATGGAACCATTATAGTAGACAGCCCATTTGAATATGAGAAGAAAACAATGATTATTTGCCCCGATGATGCACCTGACCCCAGTAGTCCCGAGTATGACGAATACCTCCCACACAAAATTGAAGAAATATTACTATATAGCGGTGGCCGAATGCTTGTCTTATTCACCAGTTTCGAGAGTATGAACCGTGTTGCTCGTAGTCTCGAAGATTACTGCAGTGAACGTTCGCTAAACCTTCTAGTTCAATTCCCTGGATGCGATCGAGAGGATATCATTCATCAGTTAAAAACCAATCCACGAACAATAGTACTTGGATGTGCAAGCTTTTGGACCGGCGTAGATGTTCCTGGTGATGCATTAACAACAGTAGTAATTGCTAAACTTCCTTTTCCTCAGCCTAATGAGCCATTAATCCAAGCCCAGCTCGCCGTCATTGAAAAAGCCAAGCGCAGCAGTTTCTTTGATTATATGTTCCCTAAAATGATGGTAAAGCTTCAGCAAGGATTTGGGCGTTTAAATCGATCCATGAAGTGCCAAGGCGCTTTTATCATTCTAGATAATAGGATCTTAACCAAGAGATATGGGGGAAGAGTCATTCGTAGTCTCCCAAAGTGTCAATATTCAAGAAAATTAGAGGATATCATTCACATACTACCTTGCTAAAGAAAGGTTGTTGATTCTTATGATGGGAAGAGCTCACTTAGCAATAAGTACCGGAGTTACTATTTCGATCTTAGGGTTAGCCGATTATAAAATAACAGTACCAGTAGTCGCTGTAACTGTGGTTAGTTCTCTTCTGCCGGATATCGATGAACCTAATTCACTTATAGTATCAAGAGCACTCCCAACATCCTTGCTTCGTCATCTGCAGGGAGTACTTATCGCACTTGCTGCATTCGTTTATTTTTATGGAACTGAACTCGCACCATGGAACACAGTCATTGCCATTCTAGCTGCACTAGTATCTTTCATGCCAACCCGAACACTCCGGAACGTCATGATGATCCTGATTGGCGCTTGCCTGATCTTGTTTGGTCAGTCTTATATTCCGTGGAGCACTATCATCGGCTGCCTGCTCATTATCTGTGCTCTAGTGCCTCACCGTGGGATTACCCACTCTTTATACGGTGTACTTGGATGGACTGCACTTCTTTACTTTTCAACTTATAACTATGGACATGCGCTATGGACCGCCGGTGGCTTATCTTATCTAATTCATCTAATCGCTGATGCACTCACAAACCACGGAATTCGCCCATTACCACCGTTCGATTTCCGTCTGAAGCTAGGCCTGATGAGTACTGGAACTATGAAAGGCACTTTGGTAGAAAACCTCTGTATCGGTCTCACGTTCGTTCTCGTATGGTTTGTATTCTTTCGCAGAGTAAATTTGGAGCATTTCATATTCTGATATACATTATCCTCATCAATATGGAATACTACATGCTAGTGCTATGTTTGCTTTCAGAAGAAAATAATGTAATAGACTGAACAATAACGTACTAGACTGCCGAAGGTGATAAACTACGGGCAGGAGGATAGTTCCAATATGTGTTAAAATTGAGTTATTAGGAGCTGTACAAGCTTTAGTTTTCTTCTTATTTAAGGAGTTCTTGAAATTGGTTAAGGGAAGGGAATCTACTGGGGCCGAATATCGCGTCTTTTTTTAGACCATAAGTTAAATAGAATTGAAATTCAAATGTTATTATACTGAACTGAAGATCGAGGCTCAAAATATTAAAAAGATTGAATGGCAATTGAAATGAAGCAATTTAGTAATTATTGATTACATCATGGGGTTAATATAAAATCCAAGTAAATGATTCATAAGGTGGCTATTAAATTGAAGTTCTCAACAAAAACCAACGAATATTTAGAATTATATACTGTTCAACATTCAAATGTACTAGCTGAACTTATCAATAAAAAGAAGTATGTTGCTAAAGGCTATAATTCTAAAACCTTAAAACATAACTATATAAACATGAGTATATATATATCAATAAAAAATAAAAATATCGTTAAAAAACCTATTTTTTGTTTCGTAGCAAATAAATCAGTAGAACAACAAATTCTAAAAGGAGATTTTTGCGGTTTCAACTTCAAAAAGGGGGACATTATTCTTCACTTACAAGTTCCACTTAAGTATTGTACTGTCTATGAATTTAACTGGTTTGATTACTTTAATAAGTATAGCACTCTTTTAAAAAATATAATAAGGGAACGAGCAGCTATGAATACGGAAGGTCTGCATTGTTGCCTACCGTATATTAAATATGAGTGGCTTGTAAATTCAGAAAAATATATTAAAAGTCCAAGTTAAAATAATTGATAGATAGAGAAAAGAGGACTGTTTGTGAAACTTAATTTAACTGCTACTACAGATAGGATATACTTTAGAAATGAAGAAAATGGTTTCATGGGATATACAACCTATGACGCAGATTTATTTAAGAAACTTAATAGTGTCACCTGGAACGTTAATACCGATGCTTTAAAAGCAAAGAAAAAAACATATATTTTTACATACTCAAAAAAATTAAGGGCTAAAACATTACATCAAGTTGTAATGATTCATTGGTACGGACTGGATAATTTTGAAAAAGCTCGAGCTGAAAATTTTATTGTAGAACATCACGATAACAACGCCTTTAATTGTCTCATTGAAAATTTATCCTTTGCACCAAACAATGTGAATTTAGCTAAAGCTCAAACATATGATAAAGAACGAAAAATCGCTTTGCCATTTGTTGCTATGAATATTTTCAAAGATTTTAAAACAAAGAAGTATCAGATAACATTAGGCTTTAACCAAGAATTTTTCATCTCTTTTACGGATGGAACGGATAAATCTCTAACCTCACTAAGTCTACTTTATGAGGACGATTTTAGAATCGTGATTAACGATGCTTCAAATTTACTCTACAACTTAACGGAATATAAGAAATTCGTTTTAGATAAATTACAATCTATAGATTATTCATATACTGAGTCAATCTACATTTTACCAGAAGCAGATGGTACTCTACCTGCGATGGTTGAGATTGATGGTAGATGGGCAATTGTACTAAGTGAAGAAACCAGACTTCATTCTGTTGCACCAGATTCGAAATTATACGAAAAGTAAAGTTCATTAATGAGTCTTGGTACATACAGTAGTAAGGCTCTTTGTAATGAAAATAAAGTTGTAGAGTTAAAAAATAATGTATGTGAAATGAGATGGTACCCCTATGTACAAAAAAAATGCTCCTTTCTTTACAGCCAAGTCACGTATGCTATAATAAGTTTATTCCGATTTAATTGATTTTCTTCATCGTTAATGATTCGATGAAAGAGTGAGAAGAGCAACAGTAGTGTTGCTTAAAAAAATGTAGGCTAAATCAGCCGTGGAGACTATAAGTATGCGATTTTCGCATGCTTTTATTGGTTTCCACGGCTTTTTTTGTGCCTAAAACAAGGGAGGATAAAAATGATAGAGAGTTTCGATCTTGTTAGCTTCAGACGGAAGCTATCAGGTACTGCCACAAATTCACCTAAATTTAAGCCGGGTGTATTTAAAGCTATTGAAGCTGGTTTTGAAGGAGAAAGTAATTGTGTGGACTGGAATTCCTTCACACTAGAGGATGCGATGATCGCAATGTACGAAGCATTTGGTTATTGCGACCAAGAGTATATGGATTCAGAACTCCTTATTAATCCAAACAAGGATAATGTGATTCATCAATATCTGCATAATAGAAATGCTATCAGAAGTCTAAAAATATCCGATCCTGTAAAGCAAACTGAAGACATTCAATTCTTTTAAGGGAGTGTGTTATGAAAAATGGAGGGTAGCTTTTTTTCTAGTGAGGAAGTAATACAATTGCAATCCCAATTCGATTCAATGATCTTGCTAAAAATGACTCATGATGCTGGATTCGACATTTGTAATAGTCCGATTGATTTTATTAGTAATTATTACTATGACTACGATTCTCGGATCTCTGTCTTTTACGAGTGTATATCTCGCATTTTTGGTGGCTATGAAATCGACGAAGGAGAATACGAGGAAACTGGCGGTGAATCTATCACCCTAACACTACCATTCCCTCAGATGAAGGAACTACTGTCGCTACTATCACCAGAAGAAGAATCGAAGATTATCCAACGCATTAATCAAATGATGCGTATCGACTCAAATTATGGGGATCGAGAGATGACCGGTAAACTTTCGTCCGATGGCTTGGTAATCAGGTTTTTAGGATACGCCGAGGATAACCACACCTTCTTAGCGCAATTGTTAAAAATCTGTAATGCAGTACAGGAGCAAATAGATTCAAAAAAAGAAAAATTGGTGCAACGTCTTCGCAGTGTTCTTCTTCACAAGATAGATCAGGAGTTGCTGTCTACTAAAATCAAGGCAGAAGGGTTTAAAGATCCACTCCAGGATCAAGCTCTGGATGTCACGATTAGTTCATCTGCAGTACAGCAAGATACATTCCTATCTAAGAAGACGAAAAATCATAGAGAGGCTGATGAAGTAGCATGAAGGTGTCCCTAAATATAGAAGATGAAGGAAATGTACAAATCATTAAGATATCTGATTTTAATTTGCCGTACGTTGAAGATTATCAAGATGGAATCAAAACCGGAGAAGGATATCATAGCCATGAAGCGATCGCTAATGCGTTTAAACCACCTGTAGAGTTAGGTAGCTTTGCAACTCCGATATTGCCTCGCGGTTCTTTATATTATTCAGAGGTAACTGATGGGTCAAAGTGTACTTGCTTTCTAGAGATAGCTCCTCATCGCAGATCAATTTACTATCATGAAGCCCTAGTTGATGAAGTTCCATTTCCGAGACTTGTCTTTGGATTTGAACTACTTCATCGAGGAGATGAGTATGTTATCACTAGAGCATTTTTGGGTGCTTGTGAAAGTTATGGTGTTCTTAATGAAGATTCAGAAATCTATCTTTTTCCTTATTCTAATGTAAGATCAGATTTCGTTGTCTGTTGGGGTGGAACAGATCGTCCTATTCTGACCCGTATATCGCAACTTACAACGATTCCAGAGTTGTTTTTTAACTCTACTAATTCTGATTGCTATTACAATACTGCAAATTCAAGTAACCTGCCGTATAGAGAATTATTAGAAACGTTAAAAGGCAAAGATTTCCCTGAAGAATACCTAAAAAAGTCGGGGAAAACTTTGTTCAATTGGGTTAATGAGTTGATCTAATTCTAGCGATAAGATCAAGATTACATTTTTAAAAAATAGATCGAATCTGGAGGATATAAAAATGACAACTAATAATGATAGCTTTGGTGGTAAAAATCTCTTTGATTATTTCAACGGTAGCTTCAGCAGCCCCCTTGAATCGCAGTCAAAGGATACAGAATCATCTGATGATAAAAAAAGTGACGATAAAAGCTTCTCGCCTCTTCTGAATGGAAAGCGTAACGCCTCACAACCGATTAAACCATCCGTAATAGATTCTTGTTCTGACTATGGATGTGATGACCAGGATCTGAAGGATAGCGATTTATCTGAAGAAGAGAAAGATGCCTTATCTGAAGATCAAGAGGAAAACGAAAAAGATGCCGATGAAAATGAGCTTGCTGGGAAGTCTCCATCTACTGAACCTAAGTCTACTGCAGGCAAAATAGAGGAGAAACCAGTTTTTACGAGTACGACATTCATCTGCTATGCCGGTATAAACCGACCTATCACTAAATACATTGCACTAGATAAACTATCCGTGGCCACACTAGACGATGTACGAAAAGCTCTGCAGAAGGATCACCCAGAATGTTCTAAGAGTAGAACAAAAATGGACTGGGATGCGAAGCAGAACATTATCGTACCGATTATCACTGGTGGTAAGAAAGGAGCCTTCTTTATTGAAGGTTCCCGCGGTTTTTTTTCTACAGCCAAGGAGCTATTTGAAAATAAAGAAATAGTCAATATCTTGGCAGCTCAAGATGGGTTCTATGAAGTACGTGAGAATCCTATTGGTATTTTCGTGGCCAAATCGTATATTAGCGAACTTCAAAATTGGGAAGGATTCCAGCAGCTCTTAACACAGCTTCCCGAGATAAATAGCCTAGATCAATGCCAGGAGGGTTTTAAGCTATCTCTTCCAAAGATTCCTGAGCACCTAATACTTCAGCTAATCTCCTTCTTCGCGGATTATTCCGCTCTAGAAGTCGAGGTTATGGGGGTTCTCTACTGGGATAGTTTAAATAAAAATTATGTTCTAAACATTCCTCAACAAAAAGTAAGCAAAGAATCAATTGAGCCGAATTACACCGAATTTCGACCAAATCTCATCCGTGTTGCTGAAATTCACTCCCACAATACGATGAGAGCATATTTCAGCTCTATTGATAACGAAGATGAAATTGGCACAATGCTATATGGTGTAATTGGCCGAATCATTAAAGGAGATGGCGTTATTCGTTTTGACATCAAGACTCGTGCTGGAGTAGCCGGTAAATTCCTCCCGCTCCTCTCGTCAGTCTGGATAGAAGGTAACTACGATAACCAAGATGACTCATGGAATCTAATTCTTTATACACCTTATCCGCAAAAATGGAGAAACCGCGTTGTGATCTCAACTCAGGAGGTCCTTTAAAATGATTCAATTATTCGACTTTCATAAAAGAGAGAAATCACAATCTCATCTGCCTTCAGTCTCAAAGATGATGTATTATATCGTGATCGTTGGTAGCGGAGGGACCGGCGGATATGCCGTTCAGCGTATTACAAAAATAATGAGCGCTTTTGATAAAGTGAATTCCTATTTGCTCATAGCGGATCCGGATGCAGTCGAAGAGAAAAATTTGCTTCGGCAACCTTTTATCTCTTCTGATATTGGATTCAAAAAGGCAGATGTCTTGGCCAAGAGATACGGACTTACTTATGGACTTAAGATTGGATCTTATTCCAATTCTTATATTGAATCAGTTGAATCTCTGGAGAAGTTATTTACACTCACGGACTATCGTCATGGGTATGACCAGCATATTCAAAAAGTCTTGATTGGAGCAGTGGATAACGTGCGTCCGTAAAAGACATTTAGCTGAATGACAGGGAAGCCTGCCAAGAGTGTGGCCTCTTGCCACTCCATACCTTACCTCAAAGGGAAACCGCTTGGGGGACAATCGCATGGTAACAGAAGAAGTGGCAGAATTGAAACCACGTCGATTCTGAGTGCTTCTGGAGTGAGACGAAACTATATGGCTAAAGCTGAATTGCCTGAACCCAAGCTCTAGGAGGGAAGAACGCGCCCCCCTTCACGTCATCGTGGGAAAGAGTGAAGGTGAATCTTAGGTTATGTGGGTTCGTTATCCTCGCATACGTCAACCGTAGATTCAGCCGCCTACAATAAGCAGGTTACAAGAGCGAAATGGGAGCCTAAGTAGTTTCTTAAATATCAGCTAAGGGTTAAACGGAGAACACCTACGTTGGAACGCTCTGAATGAGCTATTAGACAATGGTCTATGAATATCCAATATGGTGTCGGAGCTCTCGTAGTAGTCTGAGGAACCTGAATTAACAGGGATTGCCGTAAATTCGGAAGCGTGAAAGACGCCCACACATTCATGGAGGCATGAGTGACACTACTGGTGCTGGCGAAGGAGAGCAGGATTACTTTTCTAAAACATACGAGAGGTTATGGTGGAATACCATGCAAAGACTTGATGTAGTTTTAGACATCCTACAAGAAAAGACTAAAGTGGAGAATTTTAAATTCACGGATCTGTATCGTATTCTTTACAATTCAGAGCTGTACTTAAGAGCCTACTCGAGAAAAGCTTCTAACCCAGGCAATATGACGCCTGGTTATGACGGAAAGACAATCGATGGGTATAGTCTCGATAGAATCAACAGAATGATCAAGTCTCTTGGGGACGAAAGCTTTCGTCCCACCCCCGCCAGAAGGACGTATATCAAAAAGAGGAACGGTAAGATGCGTCCATTGGGCATTCCCTCAATGGATGACAAGATAGTTCAAGAAGCAGTCCGAGTGATTTTGGAATGCCTATATGAACCGACCTTTTCCGAAGACTCTTTCGGATACAGACCCGGTCGCAGCTGTCACACAGCAATCCTCAAGATAAGGGATAGATGTAAAAGTACTAAATGGTGGGTTGAGGGTGACATTGAAGGATTCTTTGATAATATCGACCATGATATTCTTATAAACATTCTTCGCAAAAAGATTAAGGACGAAAGATTCCTTAATCTGATCCGCAAGTTCCTTAAAGCTGGATACGTTGAAAACTGGGTGTACCATAAGACTTTCAGTGGCGCTCCGCAAGGTGGCATATTGAGCCCCATTCTCTCCAATATATATCTAGGTGAACTAGATTTATTTATGGACAACCTTATTCAGAAATTCTATAAGGGAGATGCAAGGGGACACAGCAATGCCTGGGGTAGCGCCAACTTCCAAGTCAAAAAATACCGCAAATACTACGCGGCATGTACTGATCGGAAGGAGAAAAAGACACTCTTAAGTAAGATAAGGAAATCCGAGCTGATTCAACGTAATATGTCAAGCAAAGATGACATGGACGCGGGGTTTCGTAGGCTAAAGTATTTCCGGTATACAGATGATTTTATTATCAGTGTAATCGGAAACAAAGAAGATGCGGTAGAACTAAAACAGAAAATCAAGCAGTTCCTTAAGGAAGAGTTGAAGTTGAATCTCAGCGAGGAGAAAACTTTCATCACTCACAATTCAAAGCCAATTAGATTTCTTGGATACGAAATTGAAATCGCGAGATCAAGTGCAGGTATTCCAACGAAGAGAGGCTTAGTAAAACAGCTCAACGGGAATGTAATACTACGCATGCCTCACGACAGAGTAAGAGAGTTTCTCTTGAAAAATGGATATATGTCAATTGGACAAGATGGGAGCTGGAGAGCCAGGCATAACAAACCTCTAACTAACCTTGATGAACTTGAAATCATCAGATCATACAATGCAACAACTAGAGGCTTTTATAACTACTACCAGCTTGCACATAACATATTCAATTTTCACCATCCGTACTTCATTATTCATCAAAGCTTTCAGAAGACGCTCGCCAATAAGTATAGGACATCGGCAAGCGAGATACGTCGAAAGTATTCAATCGATGGCGCTCTTGCAGTTACATATAAGAACAGCAAAGGGAAGCTAATGATCAACAAACTTTTTAATGGACCATTTAAGCGGTCCGAGAAGGCGTTCGTTGATGTAGACGTCGATCTAATACCAAATAAGCTTATCTACACTGGAAGAGGAAGCCTTATGGCAAGACTTGCTGCAGACACTTGTGAATGGTGTGGAACTTCTGGGGTAGAACTAGAGATGCACCATGTACGTAAACTCAAAGGTTTGAACGGTAAGGAGCTATGGGAAAGAGTAATGATAGCGAGACAACGAAAAACTATAGCGCTATGTAGGAAATGTCACGTGGATTTACACAAAGGTACACTTAGGCAATATGTAGGATGTTAGTTATCTGGGGAGCCGGATGAGGTGAAAGCTTCAAGTCCGGTTCCGAGGGGAGCCTTGAGAAACCGGTATGCGTAAACATATTTGGCGCTTGGGGCTTACCCTACGACTATTCACGAAACATCATGAATGAATACTTCAATAAAACCGATGATTTGATTTATATAGATGCCGGTATTGAAGGAGTGTTTATTCCTGAAGATAAGACGGAGGAAGAGTGGACTCCGGAAGAAGTCTTAGACAATTTGGAAAGTGGGTATTCAGGTCAAGTCGTTGTAGGTCTTAAGAAAGCAGGAGAAGTCATTTTGCCTGCTCTTAACTCGGTATATCCTATCGATGCAAAGGATGCTATTCCACCTTCTCACAACTGTGGACTAGAGCCGTATCAACCGCAGCGAATGATTGCAAATGAAATGGCAGCTTTTCAGATATCTACTGTCCTTAACGAGTTATTTAGTTCTAATAGTATTGTCGTTCATTATAATAATTTTAACGCTCGTTTTGGCAGTTGCCGTCCCAATCTATGCAGATAAAGTTTTCCCGCAATTAGTTAAAAAGTGATAAAGCAATATGTACGATGATCAATGTATCTAGAGGGGACCCGCTGGCAGATTTGTATAAGGACATTGCAGCGGAGGAAAAGGCTGGAGCTACATACCAGTGGCTGATTGACATGACGGATGATGTGGATCTGCAGGATAGTCTCAAGTTCCTGCGGGAGCGGGAGATTATCCATGCGATTCAGTTTAAAGAAGCCGTGCAGATTATTATTGATGATCGGAATCAGAACCGGGTGTTCTGAGGGGGCTTTGGAATGCGGCGTAATCATAATAATGAAATTTAACACTAAACCAAACTCACACCGGCGTTTTCTGCGGTGTGTTTTATTTTTATAAGAAACAGATTCAGTTAGCTTACGAGAAATTAAAAACAATAATGTACATATTTAGAATTATTAAACCGATAATTTATATAAAAAGGTAAAAATTCTCTTTTGAACCTGTTATAATCAATATTATTTTATAAATCTATATATACCGTAAAATACCAAATTTAAAATGTTTAGATTTTAAATTTGGATTTAACTACATCATAAAGGGTGCAAACGATGAAGGCAGAAGTGGTTTATGAGGAAGAAAATACTCAGCAAAACGAAGAGGAGAAGATTCAGAAAACTGATACAGGGCTGCACTGTTTAATCTTGGTGGCCAACTATCATAACATCTCAGCAGATTATGAGCAGATTAAGCATTCTTTTGCTATTGACGATGATGGGATGAACACATTGCAAATGCTTAAAGCCTCCAGTGAGCTAGGTCTAAAATCTAAGAAGGCAACAATTCAGCTGAAAAGATTGTACAAATTACCATTACCCGCTGTATTGATTACCAAAGAGGGAGAGTATTTGGTTCTGGCTAAAGCGAAAGATGACCAGTTTCTGATTTTCGATCCGCTTATAGGGAAACCGTCTTCTCTCTCTACAAGAGAAATGATAGAACTGTGGAGCAATGATATCATTTTATTCTCTCCTAAAGTGAAAACGGGGTATACAGAAGAGTTCGGAATCAAATGGTTCCTACCTGCTCTATGGAAGCACAAAAAGATACTGGCCGAGGTTCTGTTGGCTTCCCTGTTTATTCAATTGTTCGGGCTTGTATCCCCATTAATTACACAAGTCATTATCGATAAGGTTCTTGTGCATCATGGACTCTCCACCTTAAATGTGCTCGCGGTCGGTCTGTTGATTATAATCACATTTGAATTGATTCTTGGAATTAGCCGTACATATGTCTTCACCCATACGACCAGCCGAGTGGATATAACCCTAAGTACAAAGCTGTTCAGTCATTTGTTTCGCCTCCCCCTATCTTATTTTGAGAACCGGAGAACTGGCGCAACCATTGCTAGAGTTCGAGAATTAGAGAATATTCGCCAGTTTCTTACAGGTTCCCCGTTTACGGCGGTACTTGATCTTTTATTCATTGTTGTATACATAGTTGTTATGTTTGCGTACAGTTCCAATTTAACATTTATTGCGTTAGGTACGTTGCCCTTATATGCTTTACTATCTTTAATCTTTACTCCTTTACTTCGAAATAGGCTGGAGGAGAGATTTCAACGCGGTTCAGAGTCCCAATCCTATCTGGTTGAGGCGGTATCGGGAATTCAAACGATCAAATCATTCGCGCTTGAGCCGATTTCTCAGAAGAAGTGGGAGGGATTACTCTCTAATTATACAAGGGCAACTTTTAAAGTTATTCTCCTATCTGGCACAGCGGGATCGCTTGCACAATTTATCCAGAAGATTTCGAATCTCGTTATTTTGTTCTACGGTACACATCTAGTTTTAGCGGGAACAATATCTGTGGGACAATTGATTGCTTTTCAGATGTTAGCCTCCCGTGTCAGTGATCCAGTGTTAAGGCTGGTACAGATGTGGCAGGATTTTCAGCAAACAGGCATTTCCATTAATAAACTAAAAGATATTTTCGAGGTTAAGCCAGAACCAGCAGTATCTGCATCTAAAACAAGATTGCCGCGGATTCAAGGGAAGATTGGTTTTGAGTCCGTTACCTTCCGCTATAAAGTGGATGGTCCGGAAATTATAAGGGATCTCTCCTTTGCCATACCACAAGGAACGGTTGTTGGAATCGTGGGTCGCAGTGGTTCCGGTAAAAGCACGGTATCCAAACTGATCCAGCGTTTATATGTCCCGGAGTCTGGTAAAATCCTGATCGACGGTGTGGACATTTCCTTGGCCGATCCCTCATGGTTGCGCCGACAGATCGGTGTCGTGCTGCAGGAGAACTACCTCTTCAGCGGAACGATCCGGGAGAATATTGCTTTAAATAATCCTTCTGCCCGGATTGAGGATATTGTTCGGGTAGCTCATTTGGCCGGGGCACATGACTTTATTATTGAGTTGACAGAAGGTTATGACACGTTGGTTGGTGAACGGGGTGAAGGGTTATCCGGAGGTCAACGTCAGAGGATAGCGATCGCACGAGCGTTGCTATCTGATCCGCGAATCCTAATTTTCGACGAAGCGACTTCTGCGTTGGATTATGAATCGGAACGTATTATTCAGAACAATCTGAAAAAAATCTGTGCAGGCCGTACTGTAATTATCATTGCGCACCGGCTCTCTACTCTCAGAACAGCCAGTAAGATTATCGTGCTAGATAAAGGACATTTAATTGAATCAGGATCACATCAAAGCTTGCTGGCGAACAAAGGGTTATACCATTATCTGTACAACCAGCAGGAGAGGGAATAGATATGTTTGGATTGAAATCAGATCGGTTAGAATATGAATTTTTACCTGCAGCAGTGGAAATTGAAGAGACTCCTCCGGCACCGCTCGGACGCTGGCTGATTTGGACGATCATTATCTTATTTATTATTGTGATGGTCTGGTCTTATCTGGGAAAGGTTGATGAAGTCGCAGTAGCCCGTGGAAAAGTTATCCCTGATGGAAGAACCAAGGTTCTACAGCCACTCGAAGGGGGAACCATCAAAGAAGTGCTGGTAACTGAAGGAGAGCATGTGCAAAAAGGACAGCTGCTTATCGAACTAGATTCAACGACCTCGGAGGCGGACATTCAAGAGATGGCAAAGCAACTATATGTAGCCAAACTGCAAAAAGCGATGCTTGAAGCTGAACTTGAGGGCAAATCATTTGAGGGGCTTGAACAGGGTGAGGCTCCACCAGCTAGCTCAGCTATTGTTGCAGAAGAAGTGCTGCAAGTGCAGATGCAATTACGCGAGGCTAGGGATGAGGAATTCGACAGTAAGATTAAAGCCGCCGAACTCGTGGTATCTCAGACCCGACAGGAGCTTCATCTGGAACAATCCGCCTTGGAATTGGCCAGCAAAGACTATGAGCTCGCCCTAATGAAATCACAAAACGGCGGAGATGAGAACTTCACAGACAGTACAGATCTACTCCAGGCGGATAATGATTTAAATAAGACGTTACTGGACATAGACTCTCAGGAAAAGAAAATTATCAAGGCAGAAGATGCACTGGCTGAAGCCGAAGAAAATGTCATATCCATTAAGAAACAGCGTAGTAGAACAGTATTGGACGAACTTGTTGAGAATGAAAAGACACTTTACACCCTTGAATCTGAGTTAACCAAAGCAGAGAAGCGGTTTGAGCTGCAGCAATTAACCTCACCGGTAGACGGAACTGTGCATGGATTGTCCTCTTTTACTATTGGAGGGGTAGTAACTTCGGCTGAGGATGTCATTTCCATTGTGCCGGATGATACGCCGCTTATTGTAGAAGCGACGATTGCCAACCAGGATATCGGGTTTATTAAAAAGGGTCAGGCAGCCAATGTGAAGGTGGATACCTTTCCTTTTCAGAAATATGGTTATTTGCAAGGTGAGATTATCTATGTCAGTCCGGATGCCTTCGAAGATGAGAAGCTTGGACCTGTCTTCAAAGCTAAGCTGAAGGTACTGTCTGCGGAGACTTCATCAGGGAATCAGATCCATTTGACTCCGGGGATGTCCGTGTCCGTTGAAGCGAAAACAGGCCAGAGACGGATTATCGATTTCTTCCTGTCACCGCTCAAAAAAGTCGCTGAAGAGAGCTTTACGCTAAGATAACAAAAAGGGGAAGTAAGATGAAGAAGGTAATTGCAGCATGTGTAACCATTGGTTTATGTATTTTTCTATTGTCAGGCTACGGGCAAGTGTTGGCTCAAGGAAAGAATGTAGCAGCTAAAACAGTAGGGAAAGTAAGTCTCAGCAAAAACAGTTCAATCGAGATCTTCGAACCTTACTTAGTGCAGTGGGGAAAGAACAATGTGCTGTCCTTCAAGGTCCGACTAATGAACGGAGGTCAGGCACCTCTGGATATGTTGAGATATGGAATTACGGTGAAGACCAATGCCGGAAATCCAGGGAATGCCATTCAGGTTAAAGAATCTCAGACCAATACCAAGGTATTGCCGCAATCCAGTAAAGATTTCACTTTTTACGCAACTGTTTCTAATCAGACGCAGCTTACCAACGTGCAATTTGATGTGAAGGAGTGGAATATTGCTTATGCGGGCTTCAGTAAGTCCATTGGTACAGTCAAAATACCAGGAAATTATTCGAACACTGTAGCAGCCGGAGACAGCAAAATATCAGTACTGCAAAATAATCATATCCGCATGTCTATAGGCGATTTCTACTCGTATGAAACGGCAAATGACCGGGTCTATACTCTGGCTTTCCAGATGGAGAGCTGGGGAACCCAGCCGGTAGAGCTTCCTAAATACAATTACTGGCTGCAAGCAGATTCGGGTGAGCTGTATCCTTTTAATACAGAAGGTAATGCCGATAGTACATTGAACCCTAAGGGAAAAATTGTTGTTGATCTATATGCAACAATTCCCAAGGCCTCCAAATCCAAAAACTTCAAACTGTTCATGGCTACGGAGGAAAACAACGTGAGTCTGACACAACATATCTTTAAGCTTGCACAGGCTAGAGATTGGACTACAATACCTGTCAACACAGAGAAGGGACATTATATCAGACCTGACAAGGATCAACTCCAGCTGCGAGTGGATCCACTATACATAACCGAAACTGATTTGCCCGAAATGGATATAGGCACAACCATCACACTTAAAAATAATAATAAATATGCTATCGGTAATCCGAGTCTGGTTTATTTTGTTGAAGCTAACAAGATCACCTATCTGCTGGCTCAAAGCGAGACCACATCAGATAAAACACTGGACGCGTTGGAACAACTGGAGGTTTCTGTTTCTGCAGATCTTCCAAAGTCTTTGAACAATTACAATATGAACCTGATTATCGCAAAAGTATTAAGCAGTGGCGAAGCCCCAGTTTACCAGCCTCTATTAAAGATTCCGTTAAGAAAGTCAGCAGAGGTAGAACAAACAAAATCAGATAGTATCACCAAAATGGCAATCAAAGACAGCTCGCCTTATTCAATAAGTGTGAGTAACATCATGGGACATATGGATGGAAAATACCGAATAGTCGAAGGCACAATTACGATTACAAATGATGGAAAGCAAACAATTGAATTGCCAGAATTTAAACTGAGTGGTTCTGTGAGCCAAAAGTATAACTACAAAGGTTCTCTAACAGATGCCCAAACGGAAAATGAACTAAGTCCGCAAGATCGGAAGAGTATGATCTTTCAATTACAACTTCCCGAGACCGTGGGGTTGCAGGATTTTAAATTGATATTGGAAGAACCCTTTCAGCAAGGGAATAACAAATTGTATCGACCTGTTGCTTCGTTCAGTCTACCGGGATTGCAGAATACACAGATGACAGTGAAAGATTGGATGTATTTTTCAACGAAGGATGGAGATTTCAAAATAAAGAAGATTTCGACGTTCCGTTTACCAGTAGACGGGGAGGATGCCATTGTCACGGAATTCGAGTTGTTCAGCAGCTCATACCGGAGCGGAGCCATCCCGAAATTTAAAGCGGGTTATACAGTGAATCATGTTTCAGTGGACACGAAATCTGTTGTATTGGATAAAGTGATTAGTGCTTCACCAGATGTACCAATTTCCTTACAGGTAATCGGGAAAATCCCTTACTCCATGCCCACTGGTGATATGACTATGTTGCTGCAGTTGGACGAAGAGGGAGCAAGCCGAAGCATTGGCCAATTCCAGATTGATAACATAGATACAACGTCAGAATATGCATCTGGAGATACCTATTCGCTCAATATAGCCGGTCGTGAATCAGAAACGCAAATGTACAAAGTTCTGGTATATCCCGGTTCGATGGAAGACCTGGTGGAAGTACAGATGATTCAGCGAAATAAGAATAAACGAACTCAAGTTCATAATCCCTTATATGGATACTTTCAGAGTAAGGATGGAATTTATAATCCTCTTGAATATGAGACGAATTCTGAACAAAATGTGAAATATGGCAGTGTAGCTATTCAATCATTAACGGGGAGAGTACCTAAAGGTACGAAATTAGCGGATTTGAAGTTGCTGTTTGGCTTGGCAATTAACGACAAAGTGATTGCTGACAACAGCAGCAACGCAGATGCTTTTGTCAAACCTGCCTTATTTACATTTATGGAGGATAAGGAGTCTACGGGCACTGGGCTTGCCAATATGAACGCCGGTCCTTACAGTCTGGAGATCTCCTATCCACAGACTAAACTGGTCTCTGGTTATAACGGGACACTAGAATTCACGGCTGGCTTAACGAAACAACTGTCTTTTGATTCGTTTGATACGGAACATAAAATTATCATTCAACTGGAAAACGCCGGGGAGATCATCACGCAGAAAGAGTACGGATTAAATACGGCGGAAGATACAAGCAACTTCACTTTGGTTACCAGAAAATACAAGATAGATGGCCTCTCAACAAGCCTCACCACTCCTTCTCTGCAAGTGAAGGTGTATCTGAGCTATAAGGGGGAAAAGAAACTGATTGGGGAACAGACGGTGGGGGTGAACTTTGTGAAGTAGCAGCATCAATTATAAAAGCGATGGAAAGGGACTTGTGATGAAACTTCAAAAAATACCATTCTGGATTATAGTATCAATTCTCGTGCCCTTGATTTATCTTGTTGTTGTAAATCCTCACTTTTTTGTATATCTATTCTCTTCTATAGGCTCTCCCAATTCAGGGAAAATAAAGATTGAGACACGTGAATTCATGGAACAAAGATATGATAAGCCGTTTCAGATCATAGCCCTGAAGGAAACGAATTTGAATGGATATTATGAGGGGCGCGGGATATCGGTAGAGGAAAATCTAACTTTTAGTTTCGCCAAAAGTCCAGGCAGAGCCCCGCAGACGGATTATCCGCTTAATGTGTGGGCCAAATCATTAATTGCCCCCTTTGTAGAAAACAGTGACATTAAATATGAAGCGGAATACCAATCGCCGTCTCTGTCCTTTAATGACAATATGGGACTTGATTATTGGGATAATAATTTCCTGACCAAACCAGGAAAGCTGTCTATAAAAATCTCCTTTCTGTATACCCAAAAAATGAGCAGGGAACAGATCTTTTCTATCATAAAAAAAATGAAGGTTCAAGGAGTAGGTAATTTAATCATAATGTTATACCCTATGGCAGCTTCTCCGGACGTATCTTTGTTGGATAAGCTGGGATTATCGGAATACTATGAAAAAAATTCAGGGGAATTCATTGGGACCTGTGAAATCCTTAATCAAGAACATTTGAATGACATTAATGATTTTGAAGTAGGGAATCCATGTTTGAGAGATAAATAATGTTAAAGGGGCATTCTATTATATGATAACCGATTATGAATTTATGAGACTAAGTCAGGAGATTTACAAAAAACAGACTACAGGGCCAAATCTATTGGAAATTCCTCTTCCAGAAAAATACTCCACCTCGGAAAGTAAATGGAGAGTGTTATGTGTAGAGGATCAAAATTCACAGAACGGATTTTATGGTGCATCGTTTGCACGTGTAGTAGATGGTCAGTTGACTGGGGAGGTTGTTTTTGCTTGTAGAGGATCGGAAGGGCCAATTCCTTTAAATTTGGACTGGTATAACGAGAATGTCACATTAGACTGGTATTCACAACAATTCTTAATAGGTGCAATCAAATTGTTCAAGGATACTCAGAATTTAGTGTCATATAACGAGCTCGAAAATGTTAAGTACAGTTTTACTGGGCATTCATTGGGAGGAAAATTGGCTCAACAAATGCTATACGAATGTATAGAAAGTAAAATCAGTCCGTATATTAGTGTGAATCGAGAACAAGTTGGCAAAGCAGTTATCTTTAATGCAGCCAGAACCCACGACAAATACTATCCTGACAGTAATCTGCCTCCTTCAGACTACCGTCCGAAAAATTCTATCGCATTAGACCAATATCCGGTAACGAATTATATCCTGGAAGGTGAAGTTCTAAATACTTATGTCAAAATAGGGACTCATCTAGGGAAACAGGTACAATTGCCATTCAGTTATCAAACCGGTGAACCAACCGGAACTGCCGCCAGACATAATGCGTTCAGTTCGTTTGAATACTACATGAATAACAAAGGATACTTTGATAAGGAAAGTATTATAGGTACCAATAGTTCAGATGTATTGTATGGGCGTGATTCTGCTGATGTAATAGTTGGCGGAAAAGGCAATGACACGATATATGGCCAAGCTGGCTCAGATACTTATAAATTTTTCAAGGGACATGGACAGGACATAATTAAAGAAACTCGTGATAGTAATAGTAAGATGGATGAATTGATCATTTACGGACACTCATTTGCTAATACAAAAGTTATATTCCCCTCAAGCTTAGGTAGATCCTCTATTACAAGATTAGTGAAGATCATATTCGAAGGTTCATCGGATAGTATTACTTTAGAATACAGTTATAGTTCTAACTCTACAGTAGGTTGTATTGAAAAACTATCGTTTGCGAATCCAAATACAAATGAAATTTCTAAGACTGTGAATCTAAAAGATGTTATTACTAATATCCTACATAACTATGTTCCAAAATTAAATGTAAGAAATGACTTAGAGAGATTAATAGATCCCACCAAAGCTTATATTGATCCTATAATCTTAGATTTCGATGAGAATAGTAATAACAATACAGTAAATATCGATGATAGTTCTGTTTACTTCGATTACAACAGTGACGGTTTTGCTGAGAAAACAGGATGGGCAAATCCCGCAGATGGTCTTTTGGTGAGAGATCTTAACAAGGATGGGAAAATTAATAACGGCTCTGAGTTGTTTGGGCAATATACAATGCTCAAAGATGGAACCTTGGCTGAAACCGGATTTCAAGCCTTGCTAGATTTAGATGATAACGGTGATCATATTATCAACAAGCTAGATGCAGCTTTTCAACAGTTGCAAATCTGGAAGGATGCCAATGCAGATGGTGTTACAGATTCAGATGAGTTAACAACGTTGGATGCAATGGGCATTACTGAATTTAATTTGAAGGATCACGGAAATCTGGAATGGCCGGATGGATCTACTGGTAACAGTGAAACTGGACAAGCTACTTATGGAACTAACGATGGCAAATCTCACCCTATGATTGAATATCGCATGAAAACAGCACCGTACGATACTGTGGCTGATAAATGGTTAGAAGAACCGGAGTCTATTCAGGTGTTACCGGATGTAGCTGGTAGTGGTCTTCTATATAGTTTTCATCAAACGATGATGAGGGATGCTAGTGGACAACTTAAGTTGTGGGTACAACAATTTCAGACTGAAATAGATTCGTCAGAGCGAAGTAAGTTATTAGATCGAATGATATATAAATGGACTGGGGCAGATCAGGTGGAGCCTGAAAGTCGTGGTGGCATTGTTGATGCGCAGAAGCTAGTTGTTATTGAAAAGTACTACGGCGTTAAGCAACCAGGGTATGTCCCGCCTGGCGATACTGCAGATGTGATTCGAGAATTCTATAAGGACATCAAGGAAACTGTTTATGCTCAGCTTATGGCACAGACACATTTGGCGTTCCTGTATGATGAAGTATTTATTGTTTGGAGTGCAGACAAGTTTGTCGTGGACTTAACAGGAGTCCAAAATAAATTGCAATCTTATTTAACGAGTGGTGGCAATTCGGCTAAGATGCAACTGGGTGAGTTTTTCCGTACAGCCAAACAATTATATCAAGCAGACTTATCTGGATTGAATAAGTTAGGAAACTTTTTCTCGAGTCAAAATATTGAATGGGCATGGATCGTAGAATCAAATTTGAAGAACAGTATTATTGGAACATCCGAGGGAGAACTGCTGACAGGGACAGAGAAGGACGATGCGATCTTCGGTGGTGACGGGAATGACAGTCTAAATGGGAATAAAGGTAATGATGCCTTATTTGGTGGTGCAGGCAATGATACTTATGTGATTGGAAAAGATAGTGGGACTGTCCAAATCTATGAAGATGATGCTACCGTAGGAAATACAGACAGTATCCAACTTGGTGAAGGGATTTTGCCAGATCATGTGAAGTTGAGCAGAGATCAGTATGATCTGCTAGTTTCTGTTGGTGACAATGCAAAGAAGATAAATGTCCGGAATTTTTTTAAGAGTGAGAATCAGAGAGTTGAAAGCATTGTTTTTGCTAATGGAAGTATTTGGGGCATTGAATACATATTAAGTCATGCGCTAACCGAAACCAGTGGAACAGATCAACAGGATACCTTCTATGGAACCTCGTTTGGCGATAAATATAGAGCGGGTGCTGGTGATGATACTGCTTTTGGGGGAGCTGGGTATGATAACCTGATGGGTGAAGCGGGAAATGATTACCTGGCCGGACAAGCAGGCAATGATATCTTAGATGGTGGAACAGGCAATGATTATCTTGATGGAGGAACTGGAAACGACACCTATATATTCGGTAAAGGGTATGGTAGCGATACGATTATTGATAGTGACTCAACCGTAGGTAATTATGATCGGGTATTATTCAATGCTGGATTATTGCCGAATGAAGTGACCCTTATACGGAACGGAACTAATTTAGAATTGGTTGTCACTGGAACTGATGATAAGTTGAAGATTGTTGATTATTTTGGAAGTACTAATAGTGTTATCGAAGCCCTAAGCTTCTCAGATGGAACAGTGTGGGATTATAACTATGTTTTGAATAATGCTACTGCTCCTGTGGTTGGGACAGTGGGGATTACGTTAATAGGGACGAATGGTAATGATGTTTTGCAAGGTGGGGTAGGAAATGACAAGTTATATGCTGGCGGTGGGAACGATATGCTGGACGGAGGCAGTGGGAATGATTTGTTGTACGGAAATGAAGACGGAAATGGGTTTTTAACAGACGGAAGTGACACTTATATATTTGGGAGAGGATATGGGCAAGATACTATCTATGACGTTGGCAATGTTAAAAACGTAGATACAATTAGGCTGTTAGTGAATCCAGAGGAAATAGATATTCTTCAGGATCGTTTAAATCTAGTGATTCGAATTAAAGAGACAGAAGAGCAGATAACAGTTAACTCCTACTTTGAAAATAAGAGCTATAAAGTGGAGCGGATAATATTCGCTGATGAAACCTCTTGGACTCAGACGGAGTTGGAGGCAAAGGTTAAGATGAAAGGGACGGAAGGCAACGATACATTAGTTGGTAACTATGAGCTTAATGATCAAATATATGGTTACGGGGGAAACGATAAGCTCTATGGTGATGGCGGCAATGATATTTTGGACGGAGGAAGTGGAGATGATGAGTTATATGGGGATCAAAAGTCCACAGGTGCAGTTTATAATAAGGGATATGATACCTATATTTTTGGGAAAGGATACGGTCAAGATAGGATTTATGATTATATAGGAAATGGTGATGAAGTTCAACTATTAGTAAATCCAGAAGAAGTGGAGTTGCTACAAAGCAATTTGGATTACATCTTTCGTATTATAGAGACAGGTGAGACAATCACCGTGAACAAGTACTTTGAGCGAGGTTCGAACAAAATTGAAGGCGTGAAGTTCCTGGATGGGACTGTATGGTCACAGGTTATTCTAGAAGATAAGGTGATAACAAAAGGGACAGATGGGGATGACATATTAAATGGTGTGCTTTCATTTAATGATAAAATATACGGTTTAGAAGGGAGTGACAGTCTGTCTGGAAACAGTGGAAACGATTTGCTGGAAGGTGGAAGTGGAGCAGACAGGTTGTACGGCGACAGTGGTAATGATGTATTAGACGGTGGTACTGGCGATGACATGTTATATGGAAATATAAGTAGTAATGGTACTAATAACAGTGGAGATGATACCTATGTCTTTGGCAAGGGGTATGGTCAAGATACGATTTACTGTTATACCAAAACTGGTAATCATGTTATTAATGACAATGATCTACTTAACGGTAGGAAATCTAATTTAGATACAATCCAATTATTGATTAACCCAGATGAGATAGATGTTTTACAAGAAAATAATGATTTAATCATTAGCATTAGAGATACAGAAGAACGATTAAGAGTAAACTCCTATTTTAGAGATCCATCTTACAAAGTGGAACAAGTTAAATTTGCAGATGGAACGGTATGGACACAGAAACAACTGGAATCAAAAGTGATGACAAAGGGAACAGAAGGAAATGATACATTATATGGTGTCAATGGTTATGTTGATTGGATGTATGGTTTAGCAGGCGACGACAAATTATATGGCGGTAGCGGGTCTGACATAATGGACGGGGGAAGTGGTAACGATTTGTTATATGGGAATGAGGATGGTAAAGGAACTGCTAATAGCGGGAATGACACGTATGTATTTGGGAAAGGATACGGACAAGATAGAATCTATGATATTAGTAATACTAGTACTGGAAGTACTACAAGCACAGATGTAGATACAATTCAGTTGTTGGTTAATATAGAGGACATAGATGTTATAAGGGATAATATGAATCTAATAATTCGGATTAAAGAGACCAATGAAAAAATTACTGTGAACGGGTATTTTATATCCAGCATAAATAAAATAGAACAAGTTCATTTCCTGAATGGAGCAATTTGGACACAGCAACAATTGGAATCAAGAGTGATCATCGAAGGTACAGATAATGACGATATTGTTAATGGGATTAATTATAATGTTGATAGAATCTACGGTCTAGCTGGAAATGATAAGCTTTATGGTAGTGGGGGTAGTGATGTCTTGGATGGTGGAAGTGGAGATGATCTGCTGTATGGTGATACTGATCAATCAGGATCATACTATATTGGAGATGATACGTATGTGTTTGGAAAAGGGTACGGACAAGATAGAATTTATGATGAAGGAAACGCGAAAGCAGATATAATCCAAATGCTGGTGAATCCTCAAGAGGTGGATGTTCTGCAGGATAATTTAGATTTGATGATCCGAATTAAAGAAACGGGCGAGAAGATTATAGTGGATTCGTATTTTGCATCCTACAAGCATAAAATAGAACAGGTTCAGTTTTTGGATGGAACAGTATGGACTCAAACACAATTAGAAACAAAGGTAATGACGGAAGGAACGGAATTAAATGATATATTAAACGGGGTTAACAACTTCGCGGATTGGATGTATGGATTGGGCGGGGATGACATTCTGTATGCTAGTGGTGGGAATGATGTTCTGGATGGTGGAGAGGGTAATGATTTACTATATGGAAATAAGGACGTCGCTGGTAAATCATTTAGTAGTAGTAATGATATCTATGTATTTGGAAAAGGCTATGGCCAAGATAGAGTTTTTGAAACTACATACTCGGGAGTAGACACAATCCGAATGCTGGTAAATCCAGATGAAGTAGAAGTTCTTAAAAATAATTTAGATTTAGTAGTACGTATAAATGAAACAGGTGAAAAGATAACAGTGGATTCATATTTTTCGTCCAATGTAAACAAAATAGAACGTGTGGAATTCTTTGACGGAACGATATGGACCCAGACTCAACTAGAATCCAAAATAATTAAGCAAGCTGCGACCAAAAACGCTGCTCATTTAAAAAATAATTCACTCAATGACGGAAAAGAAATACCTAATCTAGCAGCAGTTTCGACTCAAACAGAACAGCTCATCCAAGCGATGTCAACGTTCTCAGCTATTTCAGATATGGATCTGTCGCAATTTGGAAATGAAAAAGGATATACTGAGCAGCCAATAATGACTCTATCTTGGACAAAAATCTAAAATCATCTCTTGACAGAAGTTATATGACTGACAGCATCATTGTACAGAAGAATTCGCCCACCTCGAGATGATTGCCACGATGATCTATAAGCTGACAAAGGACGCGTCGGTATGCGAATTAGAGGAAGCTAGATTAGGACCGCATTTTGCAGCACATGATCATGCCTTGTTCTACAATAATGACTCAGGCGTACCGTTTACAACGGTTTATATTCAACTAAGGGTGAGCCTAAAGGAGTGAATCCGGGCTACCCTCTTTTTATTAATGAAATGTAATTAGTCTGGGACTTGACGGGTGGAAATAAATACGTTATGAATGATTTATCAATTAAAAATTCACCTGAATGTCAATATGGACAAATTAGAGATACCTGCAAGAACTGAAATATGCTAGTCTAAACTACATCTCTGTTATAAATTGCAGTTTATTGACGAATATCTGTAAATGTGGTAAATATATTATATTATGATTCATCGAATTTTCTCTTGTCGTTAGTGATTCGACAGAGTTGGAGTTGTACTGGAACACGACCAGTTCATAAATATTAGGGCTTATTTTGCCATGGAGACGATAGACACCTGTTTGGTGTCTTTTTGCGTTCCATGGTTTTTTTGTGCCTATAGGAGGAGATAAAGTGGATCCGGTAGATATTAGTCGTAAAGCTGAGCAGTATTTACTTACTGAGTTGCCTTCAGAGATGCTCCCGCTTCATGAATATGATGAAGTCCATGTCAATGTATCGGGTGGGGTAGATAGTGTCGCAACGGCGCTTGTAGCCCTTCACGGCTATCATATTCCAAAAGAAAAAATCAAGCTTGTTCATATGCGTGTCGATGGAGATCCAGAAGATACGACTAAAAGACAATTGTTTGATTGGCCGCAGACCGATGGATACCTTCAGTACTTAAGCGAAAAACTTGATCTTCCCTTAATCGTTATATGGGGTGATTTAAGTTTAGAAGAGAGAATTCGGGACCGTAAAATGTTTCCGGACTCCAGCTGCCGTTTCTGCACTTCGTATATGAAAAGAGATGTTTATGCGAAGTGGGTTCGTCAATTCGATAATTGCAAGATCCTGTTATTGACTGGTGAACGATCTGAAGAATCTAAGGAACGATCTAAGAAACCTGTTTTCATGCTTCATTCGGCACATGCGACGAACAAAAAGAATCGCACCGTTCATTGGTTGAAACCCATTAAAGATATGCTTAAACACCAGGTGCGCCAATTAGCCGCGGATTATGGAATCGAACTACATCCCTGCTATGAGTGGGTAAGCCGCTGTTCCTGTAAACTTTGCATCTTTAATACAGCTTCGGAAATGCAGCGTACCTCACGACTATTCCCTGAGGATTAGGAGTACTTAAAGCAGATGGAGGTTGACTTAGGCCATACTTTAAAAAGCCGTAATGGAGGTTCACTTTCTCTTAGCGATTTCATCCAAGAAGATCAGCTTTCTTTAAACAGCATAATGTGGAGCGCGGAACTAGCATATATATAGCCAAACGGGAGGAATTTTACATGAGTACATCAATATTTAAAGAAAAACCCGTTCAAAAAACACACCCTTCATTGATTAATCGCATGAAAAGAATCCTAGAAGAGGTTGTTATACACTCGAAGTTCCACTGCGACTTTTATAAAAAAGACTTGAAAGCAATGGAGCAATGCTCCAAATTCGCTTGGTTTGTATATGATTGTGGAACACATTTCATTCCATTAACTGAGGATGCCATACATTCTTTTGAAAATGAATGGATCTGCAATATCGATGATTTAAAACCGAACAACCTAGCGAAGAGTACGGATCGCCTATACGTTTGTAATACGAGAACAGGTAATATGACCCGTATCCATAGTTATAAAAACGGAAATCTATTAAGCAAATTAAGCCCTAGTTCATAATATTTCGGGCTCCTAAAGAGAGATAGAAGGGAAACTCACTTCTATTTTTCAATTAGGTGGCCTGACAAGGTGTTAGCCGCCCCATTAAACACTACTAATTTTCTGAAAGGAATGATGATAATGACAGCACTTAGATTACAGATCTTATTTGAAGAGGATAAAGCAGAGGGGAATGTATCTGCCTATATTCCAGTATTTCGCCTTGGTGTTCTAGGAGATACTTTAGAAGAAGCGCGAGCTAATGCTATTGATTTAGTACAAGCCGAGCTTGAAATAGCTAAACAACAGGGTAGAGCCATCCCTAAAGACACTGCGATCGTCGAGATCGTCAGCATTGATGATTATGTAAATCAGGAATAGTGATCATATCTAACAAAGTTGAAATCTCAAAGTTTTATATGAATTATATTTTTAATGAATCCATAACATTAATCCTACCTTGAAATGAAGCATACTCACAACAACATTAGGAAAGGCCGAAGCATAGTCATCACAGGCTATGCTTCTTTCTGAGTGGTGATGTCTTGTCTTCTGCATCTGGTTGCCTTTTTTATCAGATCAATCATTTAGGACTCATCATCATTTATGCATTCATATTTTAAACACAGTGTGTACTAATGAGCTATATAAATAAACTCTGATGCTATGTATGATCAAAAATTTCTGGTGCGTTAATACAAAATCTCGGAAAGGGAAGTGATGTTCCAGCTCAACAGAGCACTAATTTTTTATAGGATTCTATCGATTAATATAGAATCACTTTTATGATAGAATTAACAACGCCTATATTTTGGTAGATTTATATGTTAATATATATTTAATACCAAAATATTCTATATAAAAGGAGCTTATTCATGAAAAAATTTCTCGCAACAATGGTAGTATTTTTGTTAGTATCAGGGGGTCTAATTTCTACAAATTCTTATGCAGATCCATTATCAACATCATACCCATCATATGATTCAATTAAAAATACTAGTTCCATATTGAGTAAATTAACTCTTGAAGAATATAATAAAGTGATGGAAAATGCGATACCTATCGAATCTCTGGTTGTTAATTCTGAAGAAACAAATCCCGAACAGATTTCCGCTAGAGCGTCACTTTCATATTGGACATTTAGTAATCTCGCAGCTAATTCTTCTGAGTTTTCAAGCCAATTCACAACTTATTCCTCAAAAATTCTTCGGTTTACTGTGGTACAATGGGGAGATAGTAGTACTACAGCTCAACCATCAGTAGGTTATACGCTTGTAGGTCAAAACGCTATGGGAGAAACTTCAATTATTACTGGTAGATTTACAGGTACAAATGGGATTAAAGAAATTACAGTGCCAGCTGGCACGTATGAAGTGATGATAAGTAATTTTAATAATTATACAATTTCAGGTAATGGTTATATTAATTACGCCAACTAAATAACCTATTAATTATTGAATTGAACAACGTTATATTAATATTTGCTTACATGTTATAATACATTTTTTAAAGAAGGGAGGAGTGATTGTGAAAAAGCGGTACCGAGTGATTGTTATAGCGCTTAGTCTTGCTGTCGTTCTTGGAGGAGGGGCAATTATTATTAAAAATCAAACTTCTGCTGATGGAACCAGCCTACAAAATGAGGTTCCTTCAACATCAAGCCTAATTTCTCCTGAGAAAAAGAAACAGTATGCGGAGGAAGTTCTATCTAAACCAGTATCAGTCATACAAACTAAATATGGGGACTTTTATCATATAGAGGTTCCGAATGAATATTTAAGTGACGAAGTTGCAGATTTTGATAATAATGAAGTTGCAAATTCTAAAACAAAACAGATTATTTTAAAAACGTTTGTTTACGAAAAGAAATAGATTAAAATTAATGTTTTCTTAAACCTTCTCCAAAATGCCGTTTTTACAACAGGGTTATCCCTCCCTGAAATAATTACCATTTCAAGAGGAAACACCTCTCACAGTAACCACTGGGAGAAGTGTTTCCTCTTTTCATTTTATTTAGGAGGAATCGATTAATGAAGCAGCAATCATTAACATGTACTCATTTAGACATTCGTGAACAAACCACATATTATTTGCAGTCCATTTATAGGTTGATTTTAGGACAGCATGCTCAAGAAGTATCCATCATGTTATCGAGATATGGTGGTATTAAAGCACGCTTTGCAGTGTTCGCGCTATTTACAAGTACCGGTGAAAAGTACATTTTGTCAGTAGAAAATCTGATCACAGCAAAAGGCACACTTATGGCATTTGAAGGTGAATGGGATAGTGATGTAGCAATTAAAGCTTCGTACCCATCTATTACTGCTTGCTTTCCTGGCTTATCTCAAAGTACTTATCGCGGTTTATTAGTTGAGCTGCTTGCAATCATGTATAGAGTCCTCACTATATTTGACTCCCAGGATGCCTATGATAACTCTGCAGCTGGAATTAACAGTCGCATGACTGTAGATTGTTATGAAGTTCTTACGGATGTAGAGTGGATCGAGGATATGATGCATGAATACGATAGAGAATCGATCGCTTAAAACGAATGGATACTTTCCTGCAGCCGTAACATTAACATGTATGAAAAAGAATACTCGAGTCAATAAGTAGCACTTAAGCGCTTCAAAATCAAGTCATTATAAACACCCTGCACAACATGCCTGAGTGGTTGTTTAAGGCATTCGACGATTAACTCAAACGACAAGCAACAATAGATATTGGAGCGGCTTAGGATCGCTCCAGATTGGTTATCTACGGCATTAGTATGGTCTGCCGCTACATGCTCACATAGCCAGAATGAAAAGTAGTTAATTATTTCAAAACGTTGATAAACAAACATGTGTTCGTGTATAATGGAAACAAACGTTCCTATTCGGAGGCGCTCTTTATGCAAATACAGACTGGCCAGAGAATTGAAATCGTGTATCAGGATAAAAGCGGGAAGATTACACAACGAATAATAGATGTGGACGGTATTCGTAACGGCAGAATACGCGCTACTTGTTTGAGGAACGGAGCACCAAGAGTGTTTTTAAACGATAATATCCTTGCTTGGCAACCGGTTAAAAAAAGAGGAGAAATAGCATGAGTAAAATTTATCAAAAGAAATGTGAGTTCTACTTCAGCCCTTACAGTATTTAGTGAGCTGCTAAAATACCCATGGATTATCCGAAAAATATCAGCGGATAAAAAGTTCCTTGGGCACATCATAGCCATCTACAGATTTGATATAGGTTTGGAACACAGAGAATCGTATGAACGTAAAGATAACGCGTTAAGCGCCTTAAGTATGCTTTGGCATGCTTAGCGACACAGCACGTAAGCTAATTATGATAATGAAGCATTCTTCGGTTTATCATTCTCATATGCCACCCCTCAAAGAACTAGAGATCAAAAGCGGGCGCACTCCCAATAAAATTTATAAGGCATTTAAAGAACTAGTTGATAAAGATTATATCGAATGGGAGCCCCACGCTGCCTTAGAGAGGGCTGTAATCATTAAAGGTTGGGAAACTCCTGACATAAGACTTAAAACCTCCCAGACAGACGTACACGGGATAGGGTGGGGCGTGGATGGAGGTAATATCGAATACTGGACAAAATATTAGGAGGATGAAATAGTGAGAAAAAAGCTAGAAGGGAATGGACTTTGGGAGAGTAGTCGAATGATTATGCCGGACACGAACGACGTATAATTGCAGATCAGCGTAATCAAGAGATTCGCTACAAACCCGATCTTGATCCACAAGCATGGGATGAAATCAATGAAGTTGTGGCTAAGTCAATTGAGGATCATAGTGCAATCACATTAACTATGTTCGACCCTAATGAGAATATAGTTATCGAAAGAATTGCTACGAGGATCGATAAACAATTGAATCAAATCAAAATGAGATGGCCAAACGATGACTATGATTGGATCAAAATAGATAATATTATTAGTGCTAATGTATAGCAGATATAGTATTAATGAAAATGAATGATTCTGATACCTATAGCTTGATTATCTAATAATAATTTCGAAAGATAATAGTATAACAATGTATATTTTAATAGATGAATGCTTATATTATTATATGAATAGGGATAAAACTGCTAGAAAGAAACCTGTACTCTTTATGAGTGCAGGTTTCTTTCTGTAGCTATACAATTTTTCTTGTTATTTGAAAAAGAAAATTTGTAATATATCAGGACAAGGATAATTCGCACGAATCCGATTGAAAGAATTTGACATCACAGAAATTACATGGCATACTAACTAAAGTCAAAGAAAGTCAAAGTCAAAGGTGATATCAAACTCCATGAGAGGGGCCAACCATATGGCTATGTATCCAGGAAATCGTGATTTATCAGAACAAGAGATTCAAGCTTTAACCAAGCGGATTGAAGATCAAGAAAATGCAACCAACATTCGCTACATCGGGGCTTCAGCAGCTTCCTATAAGTTCCAGGGAATTGTCGACAATAAAGAGCTCACTTTCAGCGTGGACAACGAGTCTTTCTTCATCATCACCGAAGAGGACTGATTTGTAAGCTTTGTTATCGAGATTTCTTCAAAAAGTAGAAACTAAACATGAAAAAAACGCTACCTGAAAACATCAGGAGTGATTTTTTCATGTTTATTATGTATAAAAAGCCGGTTGGATTAAAAATGTAAGAAGACAAGAACTTGTACCGTTAACCATGGAGTCAAGAAGTCAATGAGAAGGACATTGTATTAAGAGGATTTATTCTTTTATTGGTTGTTAAAAACACCTTTAATTTCTCCTTATTCATTAGAAGTGTTTTATGGATAAATATTCTAACTAACTTGAACGCAGTTCAACAAAAAGTAAAGGTGAACTTAAAAAACTTTGAACCTGAATCCGTACACCTATGTCCATAACGATCCAAACACCTATAGCGATTCTAGCGGAATTTATCCTTCCTATTCCCTGTAGTGATGTATGTATCAAATGTGGTAGTCAAAACAGCGCTAGATTTCGGACTTGACTACGTGATGGCGATAGTATTAACTCTCTTTGCCAAGAACTATACATATATGTGCATTATATGAATTCAGTTCTGTGATTTGTTGACATTTACCGAGAATTTTTAGAAGGTTTGTCGAATAGATTGAAAAAATGGAGAAAGTATTCTATTTTAAGGTTGGAATATAAAAAAAGTGGAAGGGAGAGTGGGTATCGCGTTTGCTTATATACATTTAAGTATATTTACTATTCACATTTTTTGTAACCGTTTTCTAACATCTGCATGATGATTCTTTTTTGGATTCTATTTCTTAGTGATGAATCCCTAATTGAATTGCAGATGTAATTTATCATTCAGAATGCAAAGGTTTGCACAAAGGTTGGAGGAGACAATTATATGCAGAAAACAATCAAATTTATCATTTTTCTGATGTTGTTTTATTGCCTGATCCCAGTATCAAACGTTTACTCTGTTGAATCAAGTAATTTCCCTTCAGAAGAAGAACTTGAAACCAAGGAGCAACCTGTTATTCCGGCTGATACAAAGATTTATGACCAGGATTACTTCAATCCTGAAAACCTAGTATCTAAAGCCAGGACAGAAATCATTGAAATGCGTACTAGCAACAGTAAAGTGTTTGGATTAGAGGATGGTACATATCAGACTGAATATTATAGCGACGAGATACATTATTTGGATGTGAATAATCTTTATCAAGAGATCGAACCAAAGCTGGTAAAGGAAGCTGAAATTAAAAACCTGGCGGCTTCAGATATGTCCAAAGAAGCTGCATCAGAATTAACAAGTACTAAGCAAAATAATTCACGTAAAAGCATTGTCAATGATGATTACATTTCAACGGCAACTCCTTTTAACATCAGAATGCCGAAGAATTTTGCGACAGGTTATTCCATCGGAAAAGAACAGGAAAAACTGACCTTTATTCCAATGAATGCTTCTGTAAAAGCGGTAGGAACCAGGGATCAGAAAGTAGATAATAAGGTTACCTACAGTGAGGCTTGGAAGAATACAGACGTTGAACTTATTGTTACTAATAAAGGGATTAAAGAAAATATTATTCTTAAGAATCAAAACACTCCAGCCAAAATATCCTTTGAGGTGGTTGGCGAACTGAATCAGAAGTTGGCAAACAGCGCTCTGCGAATAGATCCGGCTTGGTTGATCGACAACAAGGGCGTAAGAAGAGACGTATTAGTAACTAAGAGGAATGAAAAAAATCAAACCTACCTAGATCTTACCTGGGATTCAGCTGGACTGGCATATCCTGTGATCATTGATCCAACAGTTGGCTCGATAGGTACTGCAGATGATACATACACAGACAGTGAAAACCCAACAATCTTTCATGGAGACGACAATATATTGCAAGTATCAAAGAAGGGCACTAATCACAGCTGGAAGTATAAGAATGCCTATATTAGATTTCCTCTGGATTTTGTTCCTCAGTCTGGCAGTACAATTATAAGTAGTATATTGAGAACAAGAGTAGTGGGTGTCTCGGGTTATTATAATGCAGACATTCAGCCTTATCGTGTAACAGGGGTCTGGGATAAATATACGACTTACAGTACTTCACCGACCAGGACTTACACAAATGCAGGGACTGTTTCGAAAATTTATTATAACGGTGAAAAAACATTTGCTTATTGGGATGTTACGGCAATGACTAAAGACAGTCTCTCCAGTGGAAGTATCTCAATCGGCCTATATTCAGTCGATACTAATTACACCAATCAAGGTGCTGATGTTTCCTTCGCTTCCTACACCTATCCTGGTTGTACGTGTGATAATTCGATGTTATTGGTGAGTTGGAAGAATAATGGCGAACCTATACAAGTGCCAACGGCAACTTTCTCAAATCCAAGCTACTTTTCAACTTGGAATCAAAAGTTAACATGGAACTATGCCTCAAGCTCTCTCTTTCAACAAAAAATCCGAATTACTGCTATAAAAGAAAATGGATCTGAAACGTATGATTCCGGCGAAGAGCTTTCTTATGAGAAGTATAAAAATGTCGCGCTTTCCGATGGGACATGGACCCTTAAATTAAAGGTGTTTAACGGGGAAAGCTGGAGTGCGGAAGCAGTCTCCACTATCAGCATCAATACCCGCCCCCTGCTGATTGATAATATTTCTGCAAATGTAGACAGTGGAAACAATGTCAATTTCTCATGGAATCCGACGAATCAAAATCAGCAGCAGTATCAAATTATTGCTATGAGAAAAGGATTTTGGGAAGTGTTTAATTCAGGTATAGTCACAAATAGAGCAACGAAAAAATACCTGCTGAAGTTAACGGAAGGAACATATGATTTTGCCATTCGAATAGGGGATGGACTCAGTTGGAGTTCGTGGTACATTTTATCGGACATTTCGGCTGCAACTCGTTTTATAAATTATGAATACAACACATCGAATCGAATTGTCAGTACAACCAATTCCTTAACTGGTATTCAAGTAAATTACACATATGACAGTAACGGGAATCTCCTTAAGAAAGTCAAAAACAATTTGCCTTTAGATGCTTTGATTGCAGAGGGTGATCCTAAAGAATGGCCATCGAGGACGGTTTTCGTAGAGGATGGGTACGATGATTTTATTAATCAATCGGTCAAACAACCAGAACGTGATATACGAAAAGTATATATGGACACTGATGCTTCTAATCTTTATATAATGATTGAACTCGGTCGCACTTCAGATTATGATCTCATCTATCCTCACGGCTTCGATGACGATAATTACTTCATCTACCTACCAATGAATGGTGCAACAAGTTATTCAAACAAGAGCAGCAATGGTACTTCACTTGGTTCATTTGAGGCTCATTATCAAATAAGAAGTTTCCATGAGAACCTCGTAGACGTCATTAAATTTGCTAACGGATCTTGGTCCAATTCACCAGTATGGACTGGCAAACATGCAGCTGATGGAATTGGCTCAAAGAGAATACTGAATTCGGGGAAAATGGCGACAAGTGCGATCTTGGAACTGAGAATTCCATTAAGTGAAATTCCAAATGCAAACTTAAACAAGGCGGTGATCATTGCAGCCAGTGATACTGTCGACGCGGATATAGCTCAAAAAAATTAGAGCTCGTAGATGCATGAAGGAAGATAAAAACCAGAATTAGGGTAAAAGGAATGCTTCTTTAAATCTATCATACAGTACATGAAAACTATAAAATTCTTAGATGCTTAAACTAGCGGTATGTCCGTAAGTTCAACAATCATTTTACTTCTATTCGAAATATGACTGTTTATGGAGTTGGATTTACGCCGATTCTAACAACCTCATTCGTATTGAGGCTTTCCCCACCTCATTAATTCTAGTCAATTTTGAATACAATGGAATGGGGATTTATAAAAGGTAGTGGTAAATATTCATGTTTTCCATTCTCTGACTTACTGAGTGAGAGGAACGTTAGTTGTTTTTGAAGAAACTTTTTTAAAAATATATATTAACCAATCTATGGAATAAGGGGAAAATATGATGGACAAAGCCAGAAGAGTATTTACAAGAAGTACGATAGCTTTTCTGCTATCTATTATGCTTTTTATTAATTTACTGGGTGATATGTCGACATCCATTGTGCAAGCAGAAGCTGTAGATATTCCGGTAATTTCCGATTCTGTTTTATCAAGCAACGAAGTCTATCAGTTATCTATTCAGGATATTTTAGATCGTTTTCAAACTACTGAAGCATTCATCCAAAGCCAGATGGATCAGGGTTATTCGTTAAATGAGATTTACAATCTTTTCTACCAATCCGAAGATCGGCAAATCAGTTATGAGGAAGCCCTTCTGCTATTTAACTCTTCCGAAATTAATCTTTCTCCTGTCGTAAGCACAGAGGTGTATAACGAACTTCCTTCACCCGCCCTTCGAGGGATTCCCTTGGTACCGTTTAGTAGCGTAACGGGTATCGTATACAGTGATCCGGCTACGGAGGAAGCTTCCGAGACGGTCATCTCCAATGTATACTCGAATCAAAGCTCTCTACTGCGAAGTGCTACTCTGGACGCGCCAGAAAATCCAAAACTGGAGAAGCCTCCGGTTTATTCCAAAAACTCCTTCAGCGAAGCGCCTTATTCTATCGGCTCAAGCAATGAGTCTATTTCTAGTATAAGCGGAGGACTGTCGCTCCTAAGCGACGATCTGACGTTGCCGGGACGAAATGGACTTTCGTTTACCCTGAGTCGTCAGTATAACACCAGCGACGCACAGTTCTACGATATGGATTATGGTGTTCGAACTTTCGA
This sequence comes from Paenibacillus sp. FSL R5-0914, assembly GCF_038004525.1. NCBI lineage: Bacteria > Bacillati > Bacillota > Bacilli > Caryophanales > Paenibacillaceae > Paenibacillus > Paenibacillus sp. FSL R5-0914. The sequence goes on along the minus strand of NZ_JBBORH010000004.1, from coordinate 93,831 downwards.
TTATGACTATTATCGATGGGCTGTCACTTATAATGTTAGACGAGTCCCCATAATTACCAAGTATGATGTATATCTGCGTGAAAAAATGGTTATTGAGTACGATTACAATGCAGATGGAGTGACTGACGACTCCAGCGGTTCTGTGCTTCAGGAGCCCAAGCTCGATAGCGTCTACGATACAGAGCAAGAGGCACGGAATGGCGTCAATCTGATTCCGAACCGCAGTTACCTGGTACCTATGGACTCTGTGTATCTGACAGCATCCCAAACTTCAGCCACCAACTCTTTTCCGGATACCGTTGCACCTCAGAATGGATATAGTGGGGTGCTAAGAAAAGTAGATCCTGTGACTGTAACCGGCTCCTATACGCCAGCCAAAAGCAAAACCGCCACGGGTACCCGTAAACGTACTCTACAAGGCCGGTATGACAAAAATGGAGTCTGGAAACTGGAAGTAGATAGCGGTGAAGTCCCCGGGAAAATTCCATATTCCGATTCGGAAGGATATACAGGGGAATTGATAAAAACCGCCAACCCTACAATTATCAAAGATTGTGCGACCAATGGTACTCCCAATTGGATCTGCACTAAAGACTTTGACGCCAATTATTCCGGCACCGTATGGACGAAGGCCTCTCCGGACACCCGGCAATATACTCAGAAATATGGAGGCTATGTGGATCGGGCTGCATATTATTCTCCTGATCGATACACAGCCTGGACTTCTAGTGGCAGTGGCCGTGTACGTTATAAGTACTCCCGGGACGGAGCGGCCTGGGTTCAGCCACGGAAAGTGGAGGGGACGAATTCGTCCATCGAGTCGTACGTGGGAGGCACTTTTGATGAATATCGCGATGCAGTAGCCGTGCAAACCCAATTGAACGCTTCCGCAGGGGGTTTCCTCGGTGCGGATAGCAACAATGGGGTGGAAACGGCTCGTTATTACGTAGCTTCTCCCGCAGGTACTTCTATATTTACCTACAAAGCCGGCGTCGGCACCGGGTATGAATATTATAATCAGACCACCAAGCCGCTAGAAGAGAAGATGTACCCCATAGGAAAAGGCTGGAGCTGGAATCTGCCTTTTATCGAACTAAAAGACGGCAAGAGTATCGTTCATCCAGGAGACGGTGGCAGCTATACCGTCGAGAATGGTGCGCTGAAAGGAAGCGAATGGCAAGGCATCAGTTTTGCCCTGGATACCTCGGTTATCGTAAACGACGAGAAATCGCAGTATGTGCTAACTAGCGCCGATGGACTGCGTAAGCAGTATTTCAACGCAGAGGGTTTCTTAATTCAAATCGCAGATTCCAATCAGAATACGATTAAATTTCAATATGTCAATAATGCAACCTATGGTACAAAGCTGCTTAGCCAGATCAAGGATGCAATTGGTAATACAATTGAGATTGAATATACATCGCAGGCCGTTACCTTGAAGCAAGGAAGCCGGAAAGTCGTGTACAACAAACATACGGAAGAAGGCATAGAGCTGTTGGATAGCGTCACCGATCCGATAGGTCGGAAAACCACGTACAGCTATAAGATCAAAAACGCTCGCTTTAATCTGTTCAGCGACCACACAGAGCGAGAGGCTTCCAACCCGTACGCCTTGATCTCCCAGGTGCAGCATCCGACGGGAGCGATTACCAAGTACAACTTTGAGGATCAGCCAGTCAAGCGTTACCTCGGAGAAAGCTCCTATAATGAAAGTTTCCGTCTGTCTTCACGCTGGGATCTGATTATCTATGAAAATGGCACAAATTCCGAATATAACCGGCAGGCGATGTATTATAACAACACCGACATGGGATCTTCTTCCAACCAGGATTTCAATTTCTCGACCACCCTCAGTGACGGTCTGACGGAAACGGTATTTAACTACCGGAAGGATTACATTGATACCGAGACAGCGGTCCGTTTCTACCTGCAATCTTCGGTGCAGAGCGCAAATGGACTAAGTAAAACCACAAATTACGAGTACGGAAAGTATGTAGGCGGCCGATCGTATCCGGCTCAGTCAGCAACGAAGGTCGCCACCTCCAATAACAAAAATGGAGATGTTCTGACGACCCGCACTTCCTATGATGATTACGGTAACATGATCGAGGCTACAGATGCTCAAGGGCGTACGATTACATCTATCTATGACGACCGGCATCTGATTTTAAGCACGCTTGAGCCGGCCAATGAAGGCGTTCTACGGTATACGACCTATACCCGAAACTCCCAAGGTCAGGTTACGAGCATTACCATTCGGAAAAATAATGCTGCCGGAGAGCTGCTGCAAAACATTACGTTTAATGCTTTCGATTCCTACGGGAACATCCTTTCTAAGACTGTGCGTAATGGAGAAAAGAACATTACGACGACAATGGAGTACGATAGCAGAAACCATGCCTTCCCGGTGAAGCAACAAATGGATGTGAGCGATGCCCAAGGACAGACCCGCACGGTGTCGGTGAGTGGAGAGTACGACTCTACCAACGGGAATTTGACGGCTGCAACAGATGGAGAAGACCGCCGCACCACTTACGCCTATGACCTATTGGGCCGGGTAACAACTGTCACCCATGCTGCTGATCAATCGAATCTCAATGCTGTGTATGACGACCTATTGAATACGATAACGGTTACCGACGAGAATAAAGCGGTCAGCCAAACCCAATGGAACGCACTGGGTTGGCAAGTTCAGAGCGGAATCTGGGAACAAGGTGCCTATAAGAAGAAGTCCAGTACGGAATACGATGCATTCGGACGAAAAGCTTGGACTCAAGACGCTCTGGGCAACAAGAATCTATACCAATATGACGCTTGGAATCGGTCTACCGGCGTACAGTATCCGGATGCTTCGGAAACGATTCAAATGTATAACGACGAGCTTCGTACGATTACGTCGACCACACGAGAAGGTTATTCCCAGATAGAGACCTTTAATCTGTACGGCCAAAGAATCAAGCTTGAAGAGCAAGAGGCTCCAGGAAGTGAGATCCGTCAGCTTGCTAGCTACACTTATAATCAGGTAAATGGCAAGATCGCGCAGCAGACGAATAGCAACTCGACAACGAAATACGCGTACAATGACAACGGTCTGCTAATTGCGGTAACCGATGCGTTGGGGGAAACCACCCGTTACGGATATGACATGCTGGGCAACCAGTTATCGCTGACCTATCCGGACGGCAGCAGCAAACAGAAGACCTATAATGAGCTGGGGGAAGTGCTGACCGAGACAGACGAGAAGAATCAGGTCACGATCTACAGCTACGACAAAGCGGGGAATCTCCTGTCTCAGCAGGATCGCAATGGAGTAACGACGAACTATACGTATGACAAACGCAACCAGTTATGGAAAAAAATCAGCCCCGATGAGACAGTGGAGTACACTTATGATCTAGTAGGTAACCGCCTGTCCATGAGCGACAAAATGGGAACCACCTCCTATCAATATGACTCGGATACAGGACTCCTGAAACAAATTACCTATCCGGATAAATTAAAAATGCAGATTTTGGAGTATGATGCCAACGGCAATCCTATTGAAATGTTAGGTCCATTTGGTGTTGTTAGTAAGTATGCGTACGATCCATTGAATCGACCGAAAAGCATAGGAGCTAACCTGGAGCAGCCCACCATTTCCTATAGCTATAACAAAAATGGAGATTTGAAACAGGTGGATACGGACAGTGGGCTGCGTCATACGTATCAATATGCGGGACTTGATTTGACCCGGGTAAACGAGGAACTGGCAGGGCGTTCATTGAACGTTTACCAATATACGTACGATGTCAACAAGAATATTCAAAGTAGGATCTGGACCCAAAGTGGGGAGAAAACTATCTCTATAATCGATACCTTTGGTTATGATGACTTGAATCAGATTCTGACCAGTACAGAGAACCAAGGGGAGGCGTATACCTACGATGTTCGCGGCAACCGAAAAACGCTGGTTTCCGGTGCTACACATGAGTCCTTTGCAGATAGAACCTATGTATATGATAAGCAAAATCGGTTGACCCAAGCGGTTGTAGATGGGGAAGTAGTAGACTACAAATACAACGGGGATGGTCTTCTAGTTGAACGTACAGAGAAGGGCGTCACGTCCCGTTATTATTATGATGGCGACCAAATTATCAGTGAAGCTATTTTGGTAAATGGCCAGCCACAGTTGGTAGCTAGCTACCTGAGAGGAAACCAGTTAGCGTACATTCGATATGCGGATGGAAGTATCGTTTATCCGGCATATAATGGTCATGGAGATATTGTAGAGATTCGCAACCAACAGGGAATTGTTTTGAATCAATACGTTTATGACATCTGGGGAAATATCACTAAGCAAGAGGAAGCTGTGCATAATCCATTCCGATATTCCGGTGAGCTGTGGGATGATACAACGGATCTCCAATATCTAAGGGCTCGGTGGTACGATCCGAGTGTGGGACGGTTTTTGAATGAGGATACGTATGAGGGGCAGATGGATAATCCTCAGAGTCAGAACCTTTATACGTATGTGCATAATAATCCGTTGATTTATAGTGATCCATCAGGTAATTATTGCGTTTCTTCTGATGGCAATAATACACATAAAGGATTTTGTTCGAGTAGTCCTCAAAAATATGAAATGTCAGATGTTATGATAGAAGGTATGCCATATATAAATAATGGAGTATTGCGTGGTTATTATCGAGCTGACGCCTCCATAATATGGTTATCGAATAATGAAATGAGTAAACAATCGTTTTGGCAGTTTATGACCAAATCTCAATATCAAGAATACGTAGAAGCAGTCCCTTTAGGAAATATGATAGTGATGGGGGGATTTAGTAGCTTAATGTCAGTCGCCACTGCCCCCTTATACGCTTCAAAGCCTGAAGCTAAGGGGACAGGTGATGTTAAAAATATTTTTGGTTTTGATGCATCCAAAACCATGACAGCGACCAAACTAAGGGATTATGCCAAGTCTCAAGGTTGGACAAAAACACAAACAGCTAACGGGCCTGAAAAATGGGTGGATAAAAATGGTGTTACAAGGATTACAATTAAAGGAGGAACTGATAGAGCACCAGGAAGTGCCGGCCCACATGTAGAAATTAAAGATTCGTCAGGTCAAAGAATAGACCCGATGGGTAATCCTGTAACGAGAAAAAGCGAAGATAACCATACACCAATTAAGTTAAAGTAGGGGATAGATAAAGATGAAACTTGAATGGTATTTGTTTGAACAAAGCTACTTATTAGATTTAGTTAATAATCCGCTGGGGTGTTCACTCACGTTAACAGTTGATGCTAAAATTACATTTGATCATCCGAAATCCAATGAATTAAGTAACGCAGGTAGTAAATTTGAAAAAATCATTATTGAATTTAAAGGTGTTCAGTATTTAAGGATGATCAATAGCCTACAGCTACTCACTAATCCAAATGAGGATTTTGGAAGTATCGAACAACTTCAGTTAAAGAACCCCAATTCAATAATCCGAGGATTATCAATATCAAAAAATGAAAATCGTGTGGGAGTTTCTCTTGAATTATCGGAGGCAAATATAGCTACTGTGTATTCCACTTCTAAAGATTTATCTATTATTGAATTTGTTTCAGAAATGATTTCATTTGAACTTGGTTTTGAGAAATATTCAATCCTAGTAAGTGAATAGAGTTAAGTGAGAATAAAGAAACCTTGATTGGCTTCCCGCCTTTCAAGGTTTCTTTATTTGAAGGGGGCGGTAACGAATGAACCCACTATTCAACCAATTACACATATAGCCCATGTAATACCCGTATGAAGATTTCTCCATATCGTTTGTACGCACATCAAATGCTTTTATTTTAAAACCGAATTTTAGAGATTGCTTCTAGTTTAGCTTTTGGTGAAGAAGAAAATACGGACGAGATCACACTAAAACTGGAGGTCGGAAAGAGCTATTACATCAGTATCTATACTCTACAAAGTCTAGTTCCAGTCCATGTTTGCTGGTAAATGGAGGCTGTAGCATGCACCCGACGGGACAGTTCGATTAGGAAGTCTTCAGGCTGACGGCAGCTACAACTGGATACAGCCAATTTACTATCCTCCGATTCTGCTCTATTTAAAGTGGCACGTGGTCGATACCTTGCCTATGAATTGAGTAATTATTATAAGTAAGCGGACTGTCTCTAGTAAAAATTTATTGAGGCAGTCCGCTTTTTCACTACACATTCTTTTATCTGTTACATTTTCACGTTCAATAAATAATATCATTCTGACATCCTCACATAATCCGTATTTTGTGCATATGTACAGACGACTTATTAGTATGCCCTTCCTACATAAATATATACATGTCGGAGGACAAGAACATGTACCGTTAAAGGATCATGATCCTAACTTGTCTAGTCCCCTGGTGTCAGAAGAATCGAGTTGCCGTGATTACTCTAATTAGTTTTAGAATGAACCAAACCTTTGAAATTTGAAACAGCGACTTCCGTAGACAAGAAAATAAAGTCCTGGACTGCCGCTGTTTCATAGAACTAATCCCCCCAATACATAAAAGACATTTAAAGTGCGGTATTTACCGGTCTAACACTCTATTTTCTTATTAAACCTGGCATTTCTAAAGTTTGCTGAAGTTTAGCTGAGTTTCGGATCTTGATATGAAGTATAATCTCTGAGAAGTTGGCCTTTATACAAATAACCATTTTCAAGTTCTTTAACTTCATTTCTCTTTTGAATTAACACCTGTAAATCATCGTTCCAGTTTGCTAACTTTAAGTCTTCTATATTGCATTTTTCAAGAGTTACCATGATACGATATATGGTAGATTCATAGCTTCCAGAAAGATGTCGATTAAACGTAGCCTCTTTACCATTAGTTGCGTTTATATCCTTTCGGAATGTACCAATCGATGGGCTCCCAATATGCCATAAACTATGCCATCTTGTAGCCGGAATACTAGAGATATATTTAAACATTGGCTCCCTGTAGTGCTCCAAAGCATAATCTTTAATTATCTGGCACAAGTCTTTTACTGCATTGGAGGCTTCTGACGTTTTATCACTTACTGCTTTAGGTACTAAAGAGTAATCTTGAATATAATGTGTTTCTTTGCACACAGGACAATCAATCCCTTTCTGGGATATAACATCTTCAGAGAAATAGTTATCTCGGTAAGTATGCCATTTGAATGTGTAATTCCCATTTCCACATGCACATCTATATTCACGAATTTCTGTTTTAAAATGCTCCATTTTATTAGCCATTAATTAGTCCTCCTAATAATTCTATAACTGTCGTGAATAACCGGTTATTTATCATAAGATGTATTTTTCATTTTCATCAAAAAGTTTATTTGCGAAGTAAAGGGGAATACCCCTGGACTTTGGGCATTTAACTCAATCCTCACTTTTTTTGAACTTGTAGGGCCAAATAGTCTCACGCATTGTCGAGCCAAATTGTTTATATAGTTCGCCATCCTCTCCAGATACGCTTTCATCCCAGCCCTGGGATGTCTGTGCACTGGACTCGTAAGCCTCCAGAGCCTCCGCCATAGCCTCATAATTGGCGACACGCAGCCGACGAATAGCCTCTTGCTTCGTACCATGGTCAATTTTATCCAAAAATTTCATAAAACCTTCCTCCTTGCCCTTAGAAGTCGATATTTATGTGACTCCTTAGAGAAGTACCCTTCCTTAACTAAAACTTTAAAAGTAACGTAAAGATATGAGAATTTATAAGAACTTTATCTTTATGACATAATCTACATTCTTGAAGCATCCGTGCCCCAGCTCCCTGTCGGCATGCCTTAACGGTCTATATATTTGGCACAGGCCCCTCAAAAAAAAATAACAGAACCCTTAAAGCACTTTAAGTGTTCTGTTCATTAATATATTTATTTGACATATTTACTTGCATACTTGTCAAGAAGCATTTCGGATTTGTTCAATTGCTTAATTCCTTCTGCCTTCTTTTTTTCACCTGCATTGAATTTGGACCAATTTATTTTGGTCGTCTTCAAGCTGTCCCGCATTATAGTGAACCCTTCCAGTTGGAGTTTTGCTCCTGCCAGATAGTAGGTATGTATTTCTTTCAACTCTACATTATTAGCTTTGAGGTTTTTCAACCCGGATACAAATTTAGTATAATTAGGCAATACAGTATTGTTTAAAGTAAGAAAGAGTGTTTTTCTGGTTGAATCGTTCAGGAGTCTATTTTGATTTAACGTAGTTATGGCTTTCTTTTCATAGCTTCCTAATGGCTGCAACTGCTCAATGTAATCTTCAAGATCCTGTAACATAATTTCTTCGTGTGTAGGTTCCTTTATAACTACCGGCTTAGTTGGTTCAGGAATGACTGTATAATCATCCACCACTTGAACAGTAAATACATAAGGTTCAAACTTTTCTCCAATATTGACAGTTAAGGTAGCAATCCCTTTATTTAATGCATGAAGTTCAGAAACCCATTGTGTTTTTCGTACGACCTTGACAACATTCTCATCTGAAGAGATTGGAGTAAAGTCATGTTCCGTAACGTCTGCATCGGTCCAGTCAGTGATGGCTATTTCGTATGACTTCCACTCCCCAACTTTTATCTCAGCAGGTTTGGTCACTTTGACAATGTCGGTGATGTTCCGTGCAGCCGCATAAATACTGCCAACCCCGAATACAACAGATACTATAATTGCTAGCATTAGCGAATAAATCCAACTCTTTCGTTTCATATAGCCTTATCCCCGCTTGATTAATAGTAAAGCATCTACCAATTTTGCTAAGACATTTCATGAATAGGTCGCAGGTAGCAAAAGCAGCATATTACTTTCCTCTTATATTATATAACTTAGCAGGAATAAATGTCCTATGTTTTTTGGGTTTGCTTCCCGTTTCGGGGCACCCTCTTTACAAAGGATTGGTTTTACGTCCGGGTCTATTCTGATCCACTCACACAAATAGCCGTCCGCCAGCAGATTCCAAACGCTTCCTTGTTTCCGAACGCGAGTATAGGCGAGCATTCGACACCTGTGGCCTGCATCAAGTCGGTGTAAGACATACATTAGATAATCATTATATCGGCAATAGTAACATGTTCTTGTCTTCTGACAAATGATGTCGGAGGTGACGGAAGACAAGAACATAGTCCCTTATAGGACAAGAACTTGGTCCCTTTGCCGATTCCCCCACTTTTTCCGGCATATAAAATCCACCCATATAAATGAGTTGATCAATAACCATGTTTTCTTACAAAATTAACGAGATTGGTCACTGACTTCGGTCGTTCCGCCCACCTATGTGTCCGAAGCAACCAGGTGCGCGGCGCTCAGCAGCTGCCACGCCGCCGGCACCAATTCACGCAGCTCCCGATAGTTGTAGATTTCCCCGTTAAAAATAAGTGATACTTCGCCTCGCTCATTGTGCATCGGCTGCGAACCTTGAATTCATATGGTCTATTTAGGAAGGGTGTCACTTCAACTCATCCATGAATAGGCTGTTGTAATAAATTTAATAATGGAGGTATCCCAGATGACCTTTGGGAACGAATATCCAAACAGCCAGGCTAATCCATCCGTATACCCTTACTTTACCCGTTACAATCCTTTCCCTTACTCTCATTACTACCATCTCTTCCGTTCAGAAAGCAGCCTGGCAGATCTACCCTCAGACAGCGAAAACACCAAAAAAGAACTTTTAAATGGTTATATGGACGAAAATGTATGCAGCGGGCAAGGGATTAAGCTAAATACCGGAGGAGAAGTAGGCGGTAAACACGGCATTGGTTTAAATGCTGGCGGGAATTTAGCCTTAGGTAGCATGGGTATGTATGCGGGCGGCCATATGGGCACTCCTTCATATGGAATCCATACGCAAGGCAATACACATCTGGACAGCAGCCAGGGTCTAGGGCTCAATGCCGAAGCTCAGGCCTTCGGCAAGTACGGGATTGCGGCACAGGCAAAAACCCAAATAGGTGGCGGTCAAGAGGCAGGTTTTCATACGGGGGCGCAGGTCGGAGGAGAGTACGGTATGAGTACTGATGCCGAAGGACACTTGGGGTTCAGTCAAGGCGCAGGACTGAAAACCCATTTGCAGCTTGGTGGCGAAAATGGTCTCGGCGCCCAGGCCAAGGCACAACTTGGTGGCGGTCAAGGAGCAGGCTTAGGAGTTGCCGGACAGGTAGGCAAATATAATGGAAAGTTAGGATTTAATATCGGCGGCAAGGACAAAGAAACCAAGGAGTAAACGTTGCCCCAACGTTAAGTATTATGACCTTTCATTAGACATCCATTTAATCGTCAATGCGACTATATACTTGTCCTTGAAGAAAGAGGTAATTAATTCCAAGCCCATTTGATGAATATCAAATCGGTAATAGGACCATGTTCCTGTCCATTAACGGATAAGGGATCAAGTTCTTGTCTGGAGTAAAGGACAAGAACTTGATCCCTTAAAATACAAAAACCGCGCGGGGCTCGGGTTCTTATAGGACTATGTTCTTGTCCCCTGACATATAATGATACCCATCACGATCACGAATTCGAGTACTGTTCTTCTTCAAAAGAATTTGAAGCTGCTCAACAACATCCGAGCTGCGCCCGATCCTCCATAGCCGCTGCTCCTCGACAAAGATAGCATTTTTTTCTATTACGTTAATAACGTTCGATAAAAGGGAGTATCGTTTAATCGCATACTCATGAATTTTGGCGAAGCTCATAGAGAAACGAATAGGTTGAACCACATCGGGATTGTTGCTGTAGAGATAAACCGAATAATCTCCGTAACCCCCGATATTATTGCTGATATCGTCGATAGACCAAGAAGCGAAGCACTTATCCGTACTCTTCGTTCCATCAGAACTCCTTAAGTCCACCGGATGCGCCCCGAAGCATGCTCGGATCTGCGCGAAATACGCATCGTCGGGAACTGCTGCATTAAATACCGAATCGTCCTTCTTTAGCGGGTATTCCATCTCGAATACTCGATGGATTGAAGGACAATATCGTATGTCGTGATCAGCTGCAGAACATTCAATGAACGAACATCGTCATGAGAGTGGTTCAACTCGATGTATGGCAAACCGTTCACGCAGACGGATAGCCAATCCTTCGCTGAACAGATCAGGCTCCACAGATTCTTGCCATTGTAGTTGCTATATGTGTTAATCAAGTAATCGTCATGATCGCTTACGGCTTGCTTGAACTTCTCAAGCAAGGAGCTATCGAGAATGTATCGGTTCTTGCCTTTCATGCTTTACCCCCGCTCAACAATGAATACTTCAATTCTAGCTTAAATAACCATTTTCAGCCACTTTCTGGTCGGGTGAACAGGAGCTGCAAATAGAATGCCCATGTGCTACCTGATCGGCACATGGGGCTATATAAATGAATAGGCTGATACGTTCCAAAATATCAGTTCCTATTTATTGATGGGATTACCTATTTGGTCTTGGAATTCACTTAGGTCAATCCCAACCCAAACCATCTCTCTTCATCACGATTAGATCACATACTTATTAAGTTCTTCAAAATCAGTCGCTTGATTATAGTCATAGACGATCCCTACACTAAACTTCGCTCTAGTTAATGCAACATACAGTTTTGAACGGCTCGTAGAGGCTAAGTCAAAGGTGTTATTCTTAATCCATCTAATAATGGGTTGCGTTGGATATATTAATACCCTTTCGAACGTAAGACCCTTAGATTCGCCAAAATTAACACACTTGTAATCTTTATTTACCGTTTCTCTAACACTGTCTCTTAATTGAACTGGGTTGTAGCTTTGTAAATAATGTTCAACATCTTGTTTTCTTACTAGAAAGATCCCGTCATGTCCCGTCACTTCATGTTGGTTTGATTGGCATGGATTATATTCAGGAAATAATTTTGAAGAATAACTACAAATCACATCATTATTCCTATGGGATACATTCAACGATTCTTCATCAATTTCACAATCTATCCTTCGACACTCGGTTTGAATAAACTCTTTGATACGCCCTTCTTTAAAGCGATCATACTTTCTTTCGATGTGGGTAAGATATGTTACCTGACGAGGATCCCCTACGAACAGTATGCTTGAATCGCTCTTTAATAGTAGTTTTATAATCTCCAAGTCATACCCTGCTAAGTCTTGGATTTCGTCAATAAAGATATGCGAATAGATGCTGTTTAATCTCTTAATAACGGCACCATCGCTTCTTTCATTACATCGAACAACCAACTTTGAAATCTTATCTGAGTAAACTTTTGAGTCGCTTGTAAAGTAATGCTGTTTAAAGTGAGTAGCTTCACCAAAGTAAACCCTACGTGCCCCCTGAGCGTATCTCAAAGCCGATGGTTCATTTACTAGAAGCATTCCTCGAATTGGCTCATCATATAAACCACCTTGATAAGGTCTAATTCCATGTTGAAGTAAAGTGGAAAACCACGTTTGAATTGTGACATGGGATGGAACGCACCCATTCAATTCAACAAACTTCTTACGAATTTCGGCTTCATTAGCTTGAGTATAAGTTGTAATAAGTACGTTTCCTTCACGTTGACTTAATGCTTCATTCACAAGAAAAGTTGTCTTTCCAGAACCGGCAGCTGCGATAACCAGTTTATTAGTCTTCATACTGATCACCTAATTGCTTCAGAGATGTATTCAGGGAATACAACCGATTCAGCCGTTTCAAAGATTTTCAATGCACACTCAGTTTTATGAGACTTCATATATTTGTGCATTCCATCGATATGTGCGTATTCTGTTCCAAAAATCGTATTGAATTTGCTCAACTCATTAACCTTCAACAGTTTTGGTTCCAATGTATTGTAATTAAATGGGTTCTTCCCAATGAGCAAGTCACCTTCATCTAGAATTGGATCAAAACAAATTTTAATATCTTCTTTAGCGTTATCACCCAAATAGTCACTGTACTTTCTCTTAACAGCTTCCACGTCTCCATCATTATCTGTAACGACTATTACAGGTTTATTTAGCAATACTGCGATCTCTAAGAACCGCAAAAAAGATGTGCCTACTGAAATAACATCAATTTCGTCTTGAATAGGTAATTTACCTTCATTTGAAATCATGTATGCTTTTTGAACTACCAGTTCATCAGAATCTCCTTCTACCAAAATCGCCTTTTTACAGAGAATGAGCCGAAGGGTATCATAACCTGCGACCTTCTGGAAGAACCCCCTGGTATCTTTTTTTAGGTCATTTAACTTTATTGCCTTCTTGTCGTTTAACAAAATCAAATTACCTAGCCCCAATTTATTAGCAACGAAACTACTATGTGTAGAAATAATTATTTGTTTGTCATGCTGATGCTCCGCGATTTTATTAATAAATTGATTCAGTTTAGTATGGGAGAGGTGATTTTCAGGTTCTTCCACTAAGATGACTGCAGCCTCTCTTGTTCTCTTATGACTTAGAGCAAGCTCAGTTTTAACAATGCATTGCTCGCCTTTTCCTACGAAGTGAAAAGGTACGTCATCAAGATATGTCACTAAACTGTTTTCCCAAGCGTTCTTAGAAAGTAGCTCAACAGAAAGTTCAACTTTCTTTCCAGTTAGAACGGCGGTTTCTTGAATTTTCGCATTAATTGCCTGAATTGACTCTGAACCCATGAAATTATCTCGCATTTTTCTATGCGCTTGGGAAATATCCACTATATCTTCGGGCTCTAGATTATCCCGAACAATTCTGGAAATATAAACATCAGATCCATTTTGGTATCTGTTACTTGATGAATCAATCAAAGCAGATTTGAGTGGAATGCTCTTGGGAGTTATTATCTCCCTGGCAAATGTAGACCACACCAAATCATAATATTCAATTGGAAGTGTCTTTACGTCTCCTTTACTAACCAACTGTTCATACTCTGCTTGATACTTTTCATCAAAACAAATTTTGAGTGAGATTCCACTTTCCTTAGCACGATCGCTATTGCCGTTACCTTCAAGCAAAGCTATACTGTCACCGTCACCACTCAAATATATTTCAATCAAGATGTACGGTAACTCGTGACTTTGTCTTTGCTCCAGTTTGGTTAAGTACTCGCTGACAACAGTATTATTGAAATAATACTGAGTTAATTCATTTTTGATTTGTCTGCCATTGAGTAGACCAGTGAGCGCTAAATGGATCGCTTCAAGAATAGTACTTTTCCCTGCCTCGTTGTTGCCTACTATAATGTTCATTCCCTCACTAAATTCTAAGACGAACTCCCCGTAAAAACTCTTAAAGTTTTGGATTTTCACCTTGTTAATTTTCAATTGTAGCTTCCCCCACTCAGTCTTTCTAAATATGCTACTACTAAATGAGATACACCTATCATTAGCTCAGCTTCATACTGGTCAATAGGAACAGCAGGTAGGTTTCCGTTATCTTTTATTTTTGAGTTACGGTGATGCCCAACTTTATTTAAGTAAGTCGATACTCCGGTTAACAATCCAGTAATTCCATCTCTTTTCTGCTCCGTAATATCACTTAGGAAGTCCCCCATACTTTGGGGCTGTATGGTCCCCCTCGACCGTTTCCAACATCAGTATACGATTCAATTACTGAGAGACACTGCCGAAGGGCATCGTAGGTCATACCCCGCTGCATATGCCCACGAGCAACATCGAGCTGCTCATATGCCTGAATCCAACTCTTGTCGTTTAACAACGATGCAGGAAGGGTTATTCCGTACTTTGTGGAATAGCCAAAATATTGTAGAAATCGAATCCAGTCCGATTCAGATATCTTTATTTGCTGATTACCAGTTACAGCAATAAACTTATTTCCATTCTCCCGTACTTCGACAAGCGCCGTTACTTCAACAGTAAAGTATAAATCGCCAGATCGAACTCTTTCGAGAGCAGAAATATCATTTGAATCAAAAATCCACTCCCACTCCCTGTAACCGGAGCCTTGATTAAACACCCTAATATTAGGTTGGACTTCACCAACAACTTTCTTCAAAAGAGTGGAGTTAAGCTTTGCAGATACCTGTATGTCTAAAATATTTTGTAGTCTGTGTATTTGATCCGACATCATGATATTGGAAAAATAAATGTTTTCAAAAACTCTCAAATCGAACTATAACTTTATGTATGTATTATTGTTCAGATGATTCGAGTGCATAGATGACTCAAACAGATTTATTGTATACATGAGAATTATCACTCTCCTTCAACTGAATTAAAAACTTTTGAGTGTATAGTAACCTTCCTCTGAACATGAACCACAATTCATATGATAGATGAACCCCAAAATGACTACCGGAATGGGTCTGCTTAATGTGCCAGAAATACAAAACCTGTGCTGCCCTTGACCTGTACTGTAGTGACCACATTTATATTTGTATAGATTAATCGGAAACATGCAATCCGGCTCTTCCTGCATTAGCTGATTAACATATGGACAATGCTTGGGATTCGATTTATCTGTATCTTTGTGCTTTTCTAAATCAACCAAACCTTGAAGAAATAATGAGCACCCCTTCGAGGAATCTTTATAAACATGACAATTACCAGCATGAAAATAAAAGCTGACTGATTTACCACTCAAATCAAAGTCCTTTACTCGAACTCTGACATTATCGAGGTTGAAGTAATAATCCCATTCATCTCTATTCAGCTTCATTTTGTTATTGATGCGACTTCTTCTTATAAATATTTGCTTTCCATGTCCCATATAGTAACTCCCTTGTCACTTACTTAATAGCTGCAGCTCTTTTTAGCTGCATCAAATTACTCTCTTGAATCGACATATCTAAATTGTGTCTATTTACCACCATTGGCTTAGTAGGGTTATATCGCTGCATCAAAGCGAAAGTATGAATACCGTAAAATAGTGGCATTTTCCGAATATAAAGCGACCCCAACTTAGAAGTGACATTGACTGTCTCCTCGTACTTTGTCTGTAAGTCAGATGCATCAGGAGTAATAACATTATTTTGTAATCGACTCGGGATATATTCACACACTGCACTCTCAATTGAGCTTAGCTTTTCATCTAGCTCAAAATGAGTTGTGCCATGCGTTCTACATACCATTGGGCGTTTGTTATAGACTGAACATTTTCCATCTTCCTCATTAATAAGGGGACACGGGAAGCTTGTTCTTGTTTTACCACCTTTAAATGACTTGAACTTACTTAGGTCGCCTTCGTAATCAAGCTGAGTCAGGATTGCATTATCTAAATCTGGATGTTCAGCTTGAAAAGCCCTGACATTATCCATCACCTTTTTATATAGGTTGATAATTTCCTGCTCAGTCCACGTAGTATGAATTTCATCCATGATTATTTCAAGTTCAACTTCTGAGACTGTAAAGAAATCGCTACAACAATTATTACATCCCGAAAAACACTGGTGGGAATTCTCATTAAGTTTAAAGTATGAATCAACTGTAGTTTCAACTTGATCATAAAGTTTTAATAGATGTGCCGCACGACTGTCAAAAGCGACCCGATGACAATTTTTCGAAGCCTTCCCGCTTCCACAGAAGCAACGCTCTTTCTTAGCCATAAACTACCTCCAGCATGTATAATATCCACCTGTAAATATTCGCCAAAATATGACTATTTCCCTTCTCCTGTAAGGTGAAAGACCTATAGAAGCTTAACTCCACTTAAAATGTAAAGTGCCGAGCAGCAATCTGCTCGACCCCATTAATTACCGAAGAACTCCTTCTCTAATATTTCAACGACTTCATTTATGGGTATGACCCATAAAAACCCTGTTTCTTTATTCCCATTAGATAATATACCTAGTAATCGAAACTGATTTTCAGTATCTTCTCTTTGATACGAATAAGCAAATGAACCACTCATCCCACCAAAATCGGGCAGTGGGTGACATGTCTGACCAAATCCATTAGTCCCATCCACGTCTGCCATTAATACTATTCTCTGCGATTCTTCATCAACTCGATCAATAAAGGTCGTGTATGGTGTCGTTGTCATATCAACTACGAATGCATCATAATCCACGTCAGTTTCTTCTTTAGAGATACCATGCAGAAATACAACATTGCTTTTATTCTCAAAATAACCTAATGGATCTTCATTAATCAAACCATCTTCCAAGAAACATTTATTTTGTTCCTGTTCCATAAATACTGCAGACGTTTGAGCCGCTTCAAAGATTGCTATATCTCGATCAAAATCAACTGCTTGTTTCAATAGAGTCAATACTTTTGATCCACCTTGATACTGATAAGGAATTGCGATGTCAGATAGAGGAAGTAGTTCATTACCTAATGTGACAACATGTTTAGTGGTAACACCAAAAACCTGTCTTTATATTTTAAAAAACCTGCAGATCCAAGTGTACCAATTTCATAACCGGCTACACCTGTCTTATTAAATATTCGAGTCAACACCGGACCCGAAAAGAGTTTAAACTCCTTAGATTTTAGGAGAAGCTCTTCTTGTTCAATTATTTCCTCCACGATCTTCACCTCATTTTAGTCTGGTAACCTGTCTAACAAATCCTTTGGTATGAATTTATTGCTATAAAAGATATTTGATTTTTGGTGAAATAAGTCCGATTTCTTAAATAAATCATTATCCGCTACAATGTAGGCAACTTTGTGTCATTGGACAGACAAGAGCTTGATCTCTTAACTGTTCCTTCCGATTCGGACAAAAAAATCAACCCATATCAAATAAGTTGATTAATCATTATAGTTTCTTAATAAGCTTTCACCTAATTTGCAGTAGAATTTCGATAAAATGAAAAATCAAGTTCTCTATCCAAGGCAAGCGAATACTACCCTCCAGATTGTTTCTTCGTATTTATTCGTCCGTGATCTGCTCAATAAAAAAATCATCAAATGTATCTTGGTCTATTTTTGAATTCATTGATACTTAGGACTTCTGAATCCATCCATCCTTTTTACTTCCTCCACGTGCAGCCCACCGACTCTCACTACCTGAGGATTTGATACAGAACATTGTAATAGTTCGAACCAGAACAGGTTATAATGAATCTATATACATTTCTGACACTGGATAACTTGAAAATTTAATAGTTTTTGGAGATCGAGAGTGAAAAATTCAGTTATTTTTCATACACTTTAAATGACAAAAGGCACTCCTCTTAAAACGAGGAACGCCTTTGATATTTATTAAGTTTCATTATTATTTCTCAACTAAAATCTATTGATTTTCTACTAATTCATAGTTTGTTACTAATTTAAATTCACCAATAACATTAGTTCCATCTACCGCATAAAGAGGAATAATTTTCACCTCTCCATTACCACCAGATAGCTCAAGTGCCTCTTCAATACTTGACACTTTTGGTGAAAGATCTTCTGATTTTATGTAACCATTAACACCATTAGTACCAATTGCTGAGATTAAGTCTGGTTCCATACCAATTGTTTTTTCTGATAAAGCAGATCCATAGGTTTCACCGTTATTATTAACATCATACTCTTTTTTTAAAGATAATTTTTCCATAATTTCAGATGCTTCAGTTAGGTTTTTAGAATTTAAACTTTGGTTGCCAGATAGTTGCAAAATCGGTGATTTATTGCCTGTATATTCAACATATCCATCTATATTATAGAATTGGCCTTTATTTTGAGCATAATAATAACCATTTGTAGTTGTTCTAGGTGAATAAACCCACATATTCCAAGCATCAGAATCGTTATATTTCCAAGTGCTAGAATGTACCAAAGCACCGTTATTGCTATTATACAAACGTGCTTGTCCACCCATATAACCTGCTGGCGTAGGTGCATTAACCGTTGAGAAATCTCCCACTGCTTCTACTGTAGTAGTACCTTTAGTAGGATATCTATCCCACACCTCAGATGTAAAGGTATATTTATGGCCTTTTATTGAAGGTGTATCAAAGGGGTCAGATCGCGTGATTGCAAAAGCTACTGGAGCTACCATCACCATTGCCATAACACTAACTATTAAGACTTTACCGGTTCTTTTTAAATTTGATAACATTGTAATTCCTCCATTTTTTTTAATTTCGGATTATTTTTTTCCATTAATCCCCATGTGAAAAATACATTTTATATTTCCCAATTACCGTTTTACCATCGTCTTTATATAAAGGAATTGATTTGTACTCCAGATCTTTCGTAGTTTCCTCATATACTATTGCCTCTTCAGGCGAGGTTACTTCCGAATCTAAATCAGTTGCTTTAACATATCCGATAGTTCCATTTTCACCAACTGCTCTGATTAATTCAGGTTCTTGAGAGATTCCAGACGGGTAAGGTCCATGTCCGTAAGTTTGTCCTTGATCATTTATTAAATAATTGGGGGATAAAGAATCTGCTTCATTGTTATTTCTAGAGATAAACAAACTTGTTCCACCGACTAAAACTACAAAAACCATACCCGCATAAATTTTATGTTGCAATTTCATAATTAATCATCCTTTCTTGATGTCTCCAGATGTTTTTTAGTATTAAGGTTTTACCATCGAAGAAAGCAACTTTGTTTTTAGGTTTGTAATATTTCAAGTTGATTCATTAACTACTGATGTTTGTTCATCCACTAAAATATATCACATGTTATCATTTTAGTATATTATTTCCATGTATTTATTTTGCATTATTGATTAAATTTTATACTTTGTTCTTTATTTATACATTTATTCTATAGAGTACCGCACACGAGGAAAATAAAGCATTAGACTAAAAAAATAAAGTTGTAGACCGGTACGCCGGCTCACCCATATCGTTCCGCATGAATAGGGGAGTATCCTACTCAAGATAAAGGGAATCGTTGTTTGATGGTGAAGTAATCGCCAATCTGCGTTGCAAAGTGATCCGCAGTTGATCTGGAAATCAATCAAGCGATTCATGTTAATATTGTCTACACTATTTTCTCCGAGCCTGATTTAATGTCTCTAAATGTGGCGTTCGCTCATGAAGGACACACCACGATATGTGCTGCAGGAATAATGTGTTGTTTGGCTCCAGGTTGTGACAAACGATTCCCTATCTTTCCATTTCATATGCACTACACCCGCTTCCTTTTATTATTCCTATCAGCTTACTTAACAAGTGAACCTAAAGAGACAATAGCAGGTTATAGCGATTTTTTTCACCTTTTTTTGATGTTTAGTATGAAGTAGAGTCATAATTTCCGAGGTAATTGATCTAAAAAAAGACACCTTGTCCCATTTTCACGTGGCAATGTATATCCTGAAATTTATGGTGATTTGAAGGTTAAGGAAAACTGAAGAGTTCGAATTCTGAGAACTTTAGTTCCAACTTAGGGATACATAAGGAGAAATAGAGGTCCGGCTAGTTTATAGTAGAGAACAATTGATCAAACTCTCTCTTTTTCCTCCGTGACAACTCAATTTCTACATCGTTATATGCAAGTTTTATAATATAAGTACCCATCGACTTTTCACTGACATATACAGATTTAATATAATTAAGATTAATAAGATTAGAAGGGTTTGATAAGAAAATCTGTTTTGAACATTGCTTTAAAATATCTGTTAATGTTGTGGTTGTTTCGATCCCTGATTTGAACTCCCCCTCTATAAATACTAGTGACTTGTGTCCCCCCTTCAATTTATGTGCATAAATAAGATTATTCTCATTTATGTATATTTTTTTGTATAGGGATATAATTTTAATGATTCTGCCTGGAGTGGATTTCGAGATCAGTAAGTCTCTTTTCACTAGTTCCCTTGCTTTATTAACCGCGTCAACTAATTGTTCATATCTTATTGGTTTGTTCAAAATATCTAAACAATTCAATTTAAATCCGGTCAATAATAGCTCCGAATTCATATTACTAGTTACCAATATTAAGTAGGGCTTAATTCCTCTATCCAATAAAATTTGGTATGCTGATAGGCCGTCAATCCCATTTAAACTAAGATTTAAGAATAAGATATCTGGTTCATATTTCTCACATTCATCAATAAGCCATTCCCCAGATGCAACCTTACTGACTACTTCAATACCTAAATCATGAGCATAACGCGCTAACTTTTCTCGGTCCAATGGCTTATTTTCGGCGACAATTGCCGTTAATTGCATATTCATTTCGCAAACACCTTTCTTTTTCTTTCATATATCGTTAAATTTCGACATTAAATTTACCATTCACACCTAAATTAAAACCGATTAGGTAATTTCTCTCACACTCACAATATTTAAGATATAATCGTACTATAAATAGTACAGTTTCATATGCCTAGGGAGGATACATCATGTCACAAGATTTCACTTTGTTAATAGAGGAAGATTATGCCGAAAAAAATTTTTCAATTTATGTTCCAGAACTTCGTCTCAGCGCTGTAGGTGACACGGAAGAAGAAGCACTGCTCTGTGCTAAAGAGCTAATTGAAATCTCTCTTGCGAGCAATCCGTCCCTGAATTTATATGCAACTAAGGTCTTGCGTATGGAAATTCCAAGATTCACGAATTCCTTCATTTCAACAGCAATTTAACACAGTACAAAAACCGTTCCCGGCCGCCAGCTTATTAGGGTACGGTTTTTTTGCGTTCAAGCGATTAATCAAAATACTTTAAAAAAACTCAAGGTTTTATATCAATAATTCATTTCACAAACTAATTGAGTAACAATAATGCGTTTAATATGTTATAATTCGCTCGAACATCTTTACCCCTTTTTATGGTAGGAGGGTATTATGGCATTATCCCGTGGGATGTGCCTGTTGCGCCCTATTCGTCTTTCAAAAGGATTGACTCAAGATCAATTATGTATCTTGGTATTTGAAAAGACGGGTATTTCTATGTCACGAGTTATGATCTCTCAGTTTGAAAATACAAAACGACCAATGTCACCAGAACAAATGAGAGCCATTTGTCTAGTCATGGGATGTACTGAAGCAGATCTGTACGAATGGCCACTATGAAGCAGCAGGCCGGAGTAGAATTACTACTCCCCCAGGTGGAACAGTTAACAAAGTCGTTAACCCTTGTGTTGTCAATAATTATATATCGGCAATCCTAACTGTATTACTTAGCAGCTTCCAGTACCATATTAATCCGTTTCGTACCTAGCAATTAGCATTCAGTCATATGCTTGCTGTTGGCTCATCAACCTAAATAAGCATTTTCTTTGCCTTCCATATGTTTAAACCATCACACCCATATCGTGCCATCTCCGATTAAGCTCCATCGCAATAATCATACTAGATTCTTTTCGGCAATTATATATATTGATCGAACGTCTACATATTGTCTAATCCGTTGCAAAGTACCCATTGATCCTCCTAAATTCGAGCGAGAGATCTAACCTAGCAAAGCATTCCCCACATAAAAAAACAGCGGAAGTTAAGGACTTTAATTTCATGTCCAACTCCTACTGTTTTTGATTAGAGTGTATTATAGCCTCTTCCCATCAGTCCCTAACCTCTTGAATCAAGAACGAAAACAAACCGTACACCCCAAATAATTCCAATCTATTTTCCGCTTCTTATTTCCGAGATTTGCTCTCGTAGGTCTGATACCTTATCACGCAGTGCAGTCTCTTTATCCATCATTTTACGCTGTGTCTCCAATATGGCACGCTCTTTATCGATTTCAGCGTTTAACTGCAGCTTTTCAATCTCGCGTATAAAGTTCTGTTCCTTCTTTTCAGCCTCATCCTTAATCTGCTGTAACTCTCTCTTCATCTCTTGCATTTCCTCTTGATATTGCTTAGTTTTCAAAGCAAGTTCTTCGTTAGCAGCTGCCTTGATGTTCGCATTTTCGGCCATTTCCTGAGCAAGAACTACCTAGCGGATTGATCTTTAGATTCTCGAGATTCCTTAACTAGCAGTTCCATTTGATGAAGTTCTTTTTCGGTCATAATCACGACCCAGCCTATCCAGCGTATCCAGATACACCAAATCCTCTTTCGGATCATCAACCGCATGGCTTGATATCGTGACCGCTCGAAATCCTTGCCGTTTAGCATTTCCACAAAAATAAACCGTTCCTCGATGCCCGATGTTCAAGCATTATTCTTCTATTGCCTTTGTATTAGTTTTACATATGCATCAAATGTTGAAATATATGTGTAAAACATCCACGGATAATATATTTCAGTATCATAATCAACATTTTGATTTTTATTGTTATGTCGTAAATAGAACTTATTGAGCAGGTGAAATATATCATCTTCAGCTGCTGGCATTTGCTTTTCTAGTTCTTTCCTTATAAATTCAAGTCCATTACCAATTTCAACTAGAGCAGACTTTTTATCTTCTTGTGTAGCACCATATTCAAGGAAGTTTTTAATACCCCTTCTTATAAATGAATCCACTCGCTCTTCATGCCCACTTTGAATCGGGTTATCTACTAGGTCACGAAATTCAGCTGTTACTAGTTCTCTTATATATCCTTCATGAGTGAGCTCCCAACCCAAGTCATATCTAGATAATTGATTATTTATCTGAGTACGGAAAATGGATTTGGAATACTCTTTTGCCTCAGTAGAATTTAAAATAGTATGTTCCATTAATGCAGAGCGAGATTCTAATTGTATATTACTATACAAAAGTTCAATCAAGTCAAATAAATCAACTTCTTTATACTTTAATTTTTCTTGATGAAATGGACTCTTAATACGGCGGCCAATTTCCGACAGACAATATGCTTCAAAATTATTGCCGACAATTCCTGGAGTCCATCCTTGAAAACCAATATCTTCACCGTAAAATATTGTGAAGTGTTTTTCTTTCTCTAATTTATCAAGTATCACTTTGAAAACATCATTTAGGTCTACTAAACTTAGCTTTGGTCTTTCAAATCCTATCCTTTGTGAATGAAACCTTCCGTTACTATCCAATCACTTAACCCCCAATTATATATAATCGTAATATTGAATCCCTTTTTTTGATAACCGGACTCGGTATTCCCTTAGTAGTAGCCGGCAGTGTGCCGGCGTATTTGATCCGATGGAATAATCGCTCACTCGACGTCCTGCCCTTCGATCTTCAACACAAAGATGGTTTCTTTCCGCCCGGGAGCCAGTTCAACCAGCATCATGGCAGACACAGGAAATCGCCCCATAATCCAGTCCGGCACTTTGGCATCTCATTGTTTGATTTTTTATTGAATCTTATAAGACGACTCTTTCAGTTTCCGTGGCAAATAAACATCTCCTCTATGTCATCCAGATAGCTCTAGATTCTTTAATTTCATCTCCAAACGTCTCACCATCAGAAAAATTAGCAACTTCTTTTCGTTTATCTTTAGATACAGCTGCACAGCTAACATGTGCTTTTTTCTCTAGCGTTTCATCTAGTGAATTATAGTCGTATCCGATTCTAAAAAAGCCCAATTCAAAGGTTTCAAAGGTATTTAAACTAATAATAATACTATTTTCATCTTTCCAATCTATAAAGTCGTGTATATTAGGTAAGAAAACTCTGAACTTATCATCTATAGATTTTTCAGTAGAGTAGGTCCTGAAAAATTCTCTTCTCAATTTTTCAGGCTCTTTTAATATCGATAATAATTCTTCATCGCTTCTCTTACCAACAGGACTTATTAGTGGTATGGATTTCCCTATCTTAGTTTCAAACCTGTTTTTTTAAATATTGTTATCCGACAGCTCACTGTACCACTTAGTTAATAAGGCTTGAGAATATTGAATGACTCTTTTTTCATTGTTAGGTAGTTCTCCTCGATCTAGAGCTTCCATCCCAACAGTAAAAACGATGCTTTCAATGGTCAACTCTTTAGAAAGATGGAATTGAGAATATAATAATCTGGTCATTGATCGACAACCTGCAAGCTTCTCGATAAACCATGGTTCAAAACTAGAGTTTTTTTGTCCCACTGTGATAATAAGTTTTTTCCAAATCTTCAATGAATAAGGATCGAACAGGATATCATTTGTAAACCTACCAGAAATACTTACTACCCACTTGGGGACTAGATCTTTAATATTCAAAGTAATACCCAAATTTCCCCCTCCCTTTTATTAATGCTCCTCACAATTTCTCAGCCTCGCTTCTAGGTCCAACTGATCGACTCTACTGCAGTTTTCAGATCCTCAGCATCTGGTAGTGGTAAATCATCCTCATTAGCTGCAAAACATTATTGGACTGCTTCTGGCTCAACCTTCACAATAAACGTTGTTTTCTTCCGGTCAGGAGCCTGATCAATCCTCATTACAGCAGACACAGGGATCCGTTCCATAATCCAGTCTGGCACTTCTGCATCCGGATCTGGGGAGGAGATATCCAGAAGGTTCTTTTCTGGATCATACACAAATCCCATGTACTCATCATCGAACCTACCACTGTATTCGTATTCGTCCGGAGCAAAATTGCATGTTAATACCATAGCCCGGGGAACCACCATTCCGGCAAAACGATAAGTAGGTTGAGTCATTACAGATCTCAACGCCTGATACTGATCCTCATCTGATTTCCCTCTTGGATAAACAATCCCCGCGGCTCTCAGTGTATCCACTTCTTGGATACCTGGCAGGAGCTCTCCCTTCGAATGGACTTCTTCTTCGCCGGTACTCCAGGTGATGAAGTACAATTCTTCATCTTCCTGATCGACTCCGAACCTGCTTCCAGATCTTCAGCCCCAGGAGACGCGCAGACCAATGAATGAATGCAATCGTTATATTAAACTCGATCTAGGAGAGTATTTCCTTTGCCTCTGCGCACTTCTTCCATAGCAGAAGCCATTTCGTTCATACTTTCATTTAAATCACTGCCCAGCTTTAGGCGCTCAATGAACTGTCTTGCTGAGGAGATCAAATTGACTCTGTTTTCTTCATCCAAAGTTTGTGACTCCTTGCCCAAAGTTTGTCTAAGACCCAGCAGAATACCTCCAATTATCCTAAACTCATGAAGACTGTATTTGGCATTTTTCGCTCTTTCGAAGTCAAGGAACAGTGGAGTTAAAACGCCTATCTTTCTGTTTACCGACAGCTCTAAGCAAAGGAGTCTGCCGACAAACTCCTCGAACTCTTCTTCGCTCAGGTTACCCTCTTCAGACAGTTTGTTGTCCAGTTCCTCTTTCCTGATTTGAAGAAACTCTAACTCAGCTTCCATCTCTTTCTTAGACAAAACTTCCACTTTTTCTGGAATAACGAGACTGTGGCACAGCTTAGGAAGCAACTTACCTAAGTTTCCAACTGCTCTGTCCAAAGATCTTTCATTTAATGAATGTTCTTCTTTTACAAGGTACTTAAAACTCAGGTTAAGATTATTAAACAAATCAGTGATCTCTCTATTACCTTCAAAGAATTCTTCCAACATAAATACGGAGAATAGAGCTTTTTGGATATCTTCTCTCGAAGAAGTCTTCCTCGTTCCCACCAATACATTTGCAACATCTTTTACATGCATCCTAATTTCCCCCTCAAGATATTTAATCTACTATTTACTGCTATCAAATTGTTTCGCTCCTTAATCATGTCCAGCTGATCGACTCCACCGCAGCCTCCAGATCCTCAACACCCGGCGTAGTGTAAATCATGGTCATTGCAATATTCGGTGTTCCGTCCTCCTTATAGTGACCCATCAACATGGCCACCTTCTGCAGATCATTACCGGCAGCTATCAAATCATGACCAAACGTATGTCGGAGGCTATGACAAGATAGATCCTTGATTCGCGTTCGTGCTCGATACTTCTCGACGATATGCTGAATTCCGCGCTCAGAGCATTTTAAAGATCGCTTAGAAACAAACACATAAGGACTGGAAGAAGTTCTTTCTGCTAGGTAACCCTGTAGGGCGGCCCTTAGCTCTGCATTAATAGGAAGCTCACGATCCTTGTCTCCTTTACCACGAATATATACGCTCCCTTTCCGTTTGCTCATGATTAGATCCGTGAGCTGCAGATCGCAAAGCTCGTGCACCCTTAGTCCGAGCCGGAGAAAAGTCAGTATAATTGCATTTTCCCTTTTGTCTGCCCTGTACCTGACATCCCGAAGCAAAGCATTCTGTTCATTCCGGGAAAGCCATTTCGGAAGACGACGAGCTGCAGGAGGCTTTTTGATCGGTCCTACTGGATTATCGGGTATGTAATTGTTCTGAGCAAAAAAACGGAAGATCGCGTTTAGTTGGACAAATATTAATTGCATAGTCGATGGTTTGGCCGGTCCCCCATTCCTGCCGCCATACTGTAGCAGATATCTCTTGTAATCTGAAATATCCTTTTGCGTTGCAAAACCTGCGTCTTCCAAATCCGGATCACTTAACCGTATCCATTTTTCAAAGGTGGTCCAGGTTGTCAAATAATTCTGAATCGTCTTATCTGCTTTTCCCATTTGTTTATATTGATTCAAAAATTCTTCAAACATTGCGAACCTCTCTTTTATTCAAAATATAGAGGACGACGAATAAATCGACGTTATGAAACGGTAGAATGCGGCCTCTACATTTCCATTATATCTCTTTTCGTCGTCCTTCGTATAGAGAAGACGACGAAACGAAAAAGATAAAACCATGCCGCAACTTTTAGTCATGATGGAACGATGATTACTCCAGAAAGGCACAAAGACATTTTGAACCAGTGGACTAACGCTGATTTGGTAGCAAGAGCCAATATGCGAATGAAAACAAGGAAATTCCTTTGTTATCCAAAACATGAATAACTGGTGTTTTAGACATTTTAAATATTGAGGAGGTAAAAAACAGGTGCGAAACAACCACCTACGGGCTACAAGTTGAATGCTGCATCAGTCGGCATTATTTAAGATGCTGCAAGTGTTAGACTTTTCGCTTTTCGTTCTACTCTATTGTTGAAAGCTCTCATAAGAGAGATTCTGTAAAGCCCGCACGTTCAAATCTTCATCGTTTCTATGAATACCCAAAACTAAGGAGGAATTTTATTATGCAACACTTTATCCATGAAATCTTTAATACGCTTGGTATCATTGTATCTGTTATCGGTTGGCAGGCTATCATTTCCTTACTCGACTCCTTATTTTCCTTAGGTGCCAGCGTGTTAAATTTAATCGCATCTAAGCTAGCTACAAAAAAAGTGTACCTTCCCCCCATTCCTGTGCAGTCCAGAGTTCGCCGTAGAAAGCATCGTTCTTCTTTTTAAATGAAAGCATCAATCACGAAATAAAAAGCCCTTGGAGATTTCTCCGAGGTTTTTTTATTTCGGGAACATGGATCATGAGATGAGACATTACATTAATTAATAGAGTCACTCACAGTGTAAAGCCGATAAAAGGCTATCGTTTTCGTCATGTAATGAATCAAATTAACTAATATGGAAATATTAATGAAGTGATCTGATATAGAGGAGTGCATACCATGGAAATTGGAATTAAGCAAATTAAGCTACTATCGATAGTGGGTCAAACAATTACAGTGGAACATCAAATAATCAATCCGTTTTCGGCGTACATAGATGGTAATGAAATTACTGTGTTTTATAGGTACTTTGATAATGACCCGCGTTTCATAACCAAGTACGACTTTTATGTAATGGAAACTGGCATATTTACAGAAGAATATAAAGCAACAAATGGAATAACAACTGTGATTTATAATAATATGCCACTTCATGTTTGTTATAAGGAACAAATAAGAAGCGAAAACTCGCTTTTATAAAAGGTATATATTGTCGGAAGACAAGAACTCAATGGGGGGACATTTCAATGTATTTTAATTTCGACTTTAATCAGCGTAATTTCCAGGCAGATATACACAGATCGGTTACCAACACAATCCCTAGGGGCGAAAGCCTGACAGTGGCAATAAGCCCTGATGCCTTATATGGAATTATTAGTTTACAAGTCGAACCTTTAGATCCAAAAGAATCATTCGTTGTAGTTACGGATATTAGACAAGGGTTGGGTTCTCTAGATGTAACGGTGAGGAACTTTCATAAGCTTCAAGATCAGATAGTTGCTTTTAGGACCGTTCAAATCCCAACATCATAATTGGGCAATCGCCCACAGTCATTAGCCCTCTTTTGGAATAGTATGGATTATATTCTAATTGCGAAGGACTGATTTGACGATGAATAATAATTATCCAAATTACGTAAATTACGGAAAGTCACCTGTTACTGGTTATTTCGCTTCATCTGATCTTGTAAGAATGAATATAGGGAAATTCGTTGAAATGGTTTTCAACACCAATCCTACACGGAGAATCAATGCTTTTATTTATCAAGTCCACCCAGATAATCCGCCAGGAGAAGCAGTTTTTGAATACATTAATCTTGATACCGTTCTTAGTTATCCAGTATTACAACTAGGAAATTCTGTTGCCGTTCTCAATATTAAACCAATTTAATTAATACAATTGATCGTTTAAACGAGTGAAATCAAATTGCATCGGTAAAACAGGTCCTGCTAGTATTCGCTAGAAGGACTTTTTTCCATGCCAACAGTGACATGATCGAGAGCTCATGGTACCTGAGTATGAGCTGAATACATAAGAGAAAGAAGAGATAGTATGTGCTTTCCCCTGAGATTCGACGTAGATCTACAGACGAGTCTCTATTAAGAGAAGACGAGGAATCAGTTATAGTCTAAATCCAATTGAGCACTATCCAGCTATTATCTGGAAAATGTTTATCAGTTCTTTCTTTATCATACCAAAAAAGAAAGCCATTCAGAGGGGAATCTCTGAATAGCTTCTTTTTCTCTGTATATCGGACAAGAGGAATTAAACTTTAGTTCTCTGTTTTACCGAAACGTTCCTTAATCATATCTGCAATTTCCTGAACCTGTGCTTCCACGGCAAGTGGATCATAGGGCCAGAAGCGTTCTCCGTCAAGCTTGAACACGCGATTGTTCTTCACGGCATCCAGGGATGACCAAACCGCTGAACCTTCATCCAGTGAACCTCCGTTGGACAAATCCAGAAAGATATAATCACCTGCGTAATCTGCAAGCTTTTCCTCGGATATCGCTACGGTATCTTTATCCTGATTAATGAGCTCTTTCTGTACAATGTCTGGTGCTTTCAGTCCGAGCTGTTGATAGATGGCCTGTCCACCGCGATTGACACCATCCCCGTTGATATACCATTCTTTGCCGAATAGACTGAAGTTGGAGAAGGTTGTACCTTCCTTGACTAGTCCTTGAATAGACTCTTTGGCGGCCTGCACTTTTACTTCGAATTGGGATAACCAATCTTTGGCTTCCTTCTGTTTGTTCAAGATTTCACCAAAAGCGGTGATTTCTTCATGGACATTGTCGTATGTTCCGTAAGGGATGATGAGTGTCGGTGCGATTTTACGATATTGCTCATTCAGTTTCTCATCTCCACCTACAGTAACGATCAGGTCAGGCTGTAGTGCCAAAATTTTCTCAACTGATCCGCCGTCAATCCGGCCAATGTCTGCCACGCCCTCAATATGATCAAGCACATATGGGCTTTCCAGCTCATAATCTGGCGCGCCTACAGGCTTGACGCCAAGTGCCAGAAAATCAGCAAGGTAACCTTGCGTAACGATACGCTGAGGATTTACGGGAATTTCAATATCTCCGTTAACTGTCGATATGACCTGTGTTGCTGCTGCGCTGGTCTCTGGTTGTTCTTCTGTTACGGCAGGAGCGGAAGTTTTATTTTCTGTTGTTTCTTCCGCTTGGCCTGAGCAGCCAATAATTCCTATCACGAGTAAAAAGATCATGAGCCCGGCCCACCATTTTGATTTAACCCCTGTCATTCTGCTTCTCCCCAATCAATAATGATTATCTTTCTCAATTAAACCTCCTATGTATCGTAGCTTTTGTGCACATGTAACGTCCATCTCAAAATGTGACCAATTCAATATGGACAAATGTTACCTCGCCTTAACGCTATTCTCCCGAATCAGGATATCTACCATAAGTTCAAGTTGCTTCTCCAGAGACAAGGCATCATTACACCAGAATTGCTCCAGCTGGAGAGGGTATATGCGACGATTTCCGTTATTCATAACCTTGCGCCAGCCCGGGCGCTCGCTAAGTGTATCTGGTGAATCGTGATACAGGCCACCTTCATGTGCCGGAAGAACAAGAAACATATGATCTGCTGCATATTCTGCCAATTGATCTTCTTCGATGTATTGATGATTGTCAGGCTCCAGAACATCCCGGAGGATGTTAGGGTGGGGAGTAAGATGAAGTCCATAATACACGTTATAGGCTGCTCTGGCGGTTGCATTCCAGATACAAATGGTGCCGTCTTCCCACAGCTCATACAGACCAACCGTTTCTCCAGGCTTAATAAAATCTTTTAGTCGATCAGATTCGGTTCTGGCCCGTGTTGTGTAATGTTCGATCCAATCCTCGGCTGCCTGTTCTCGTCCTACAATTCGGCCAATCAGACGAACAGTCTCGAGTCGACCCAGTTGGTTCCAAGGGAGAACAATGACCTGGGATATACGTTCAAGTTGTTCGAGCTTGTGCGGCAAGTAGTACAGGTAATCCGGTGCGATGATTAAATCAATCGGTTCAGCGCGTAGTATTTCTTCCACGCCATGTTCATCCAGATCAATTACGTCATGCAACTCATCCTGGATCAATGGAGACAGGGCCCAAGGAAGGAAGGAAGCGGCCACGGGTTTAATGCCGAGGGCAAGCAGATCCCCTGTATACTGAACGGTTGCAATCCGTCTCGCACGTGGCTGTAATCGATACTCACTTGGGCTGATCCCGGTGAATTGCTTAAACTTGCGGCTTAAATATAGACCGTCAGCATAGCCTACCAGCAAGGCAATTTCATTCAATGTGGCCTGTGTGGATAGGAGGTATTGCTTTGCCTTATCTATCCGAACTCGGGTCAGATGAGCCTGGAAGCTGCGTCCCACCTGTTTTTGAAAAAATCTAGAGAAATAGCTTGCGTTAAATCCGGTCATGCGGGCAATGTCTTCCCGGGTGATATGATCTCCATAGTGATCATTTATATAGTAAATAGCATCCCGAATTGCGCTGTCTACCATTTCTGTGGCAGGTTTAACCGCCAGCTTGAACAACTCAAGCAACTCACTCAGCAGAAAATGGGAGCGGGCTTCTTTGGTCTGAATGCTGCCTGAACGTTTGTCGGTAAGTTCCTGGATAATGGCAAGAATCCGTAGCCCTTGTGAACTGGTTCCAGTCTTTGATCCATGTGCAGGCAAGTTCTCTGAGGTAAGTTCATAGACACGCTTCTCATGAGTCTCTTTCGTTAATCCGTATTCCAGTAAGCCAATATGATATATCGTGAAGGCAGAAACCGGAGTATGTATAAGCTCCAGGAAGCATGGGGGATACAGGAAAAGGGTCTGGCCTTTATGTAAAACGCCATGTACCTGCCCATAGTGGAAGTTCACCGTGGCTGTACAGGTCACCAGCGAAGGCGATTCTATGTGAATAATTCCGGTTTGCTGTGCTGCTTCCCAAGGAATCACTCGGGCATTTGTCAGTACAAGCATAGCTGCAGCCTCCTAGTCGTATGTTCTATCTTGAACATATCATGTATGGACTCGATTAATCAATCTGTGAGAGGAACGTCGACGTAAACAGAGGAGTGATGGCAAGGCGACTAATTAACACTTGTTCAACTTAGAATAAATCATAATCCAAAAAAGTCTTGTTACTTCCATCAGAAAATAATAAGACTCCTTAGCGAATTCCAGACAGCTGTCTTTATCCGTATACTTTTGGCTGCTCCTCCGTCGCACTCCATACGCGAGCGTGGATTGAGATCATATCTTCGGGGAAACACATACTGTTTCCGCACCTGGTAACTACAGAATCGGTCATGGATGTGGAGGAGCTGGGCAAATTGGGTGTTCTGCGACAGCTACGATGGAGAATTTTTAAAGAATAAAAGTCTCAGTCAATTTGACTGAGACTTTTATTCTTTATTATCCAATTTTGGTTAAAGAATTCGAGATCTTAATTAAACTGATCTACGATACTTTGAGTAACTGCTTTAACTATTAATGCAACCCCCAGATGCGATGATAATATTTTTTGTGTGTTTGCTTACTCTCACCAGTCCTCTACTTATGTAATAGATCTTCTTCATTCAGCCGTTGATGTTTCTGCTAATATCGTTTGACCTATTCAATGAATCCAATCAAGTCAACATCATCAGGAAACTCTAGTAAATCCAATCCAGAAATCTGCAGCATCACAAGTTTCATCAACTTTTAGAGTTGCAGCAATGATACTCTCTGCAGAGCCGCTCCAGGAAAAATCATTATACTGCAGCTCAAAATCATCATCTTTTATTGAACAATTTATATAGTTATCTAATTTAATCCTGCTTAATTCAAAAGTAATAACTTCTAAAGCAATTTGAATAGATTCTTCCTTCATTTGAACTAACTCTTGTCTCAATGACCTCAATTTAGTTAGATCAAACGTCACCCCTCGTTTCGTGGGTAAGGCATAATACATAGGATTGTGGCCAACCTCACGACTTAGTGTATTAACTATCGGATTATCACCAATATCTCCTGCCATACGATACTCAGGATTGCTTACTAGTAAATCGGATATAAGTTCGTCCAGCAAACTGATCAGATATATGTTGTATGAAACTCTTATTTGTATCACACGCCTTCTCCCCATTCATAGTTATTAAAATGATCTTCGAGCCATTCCTGAATAGTCATGCCTTTTTCAGACGCTTGTTTTAATATCAAGGATTTCCGACTTTCCTGCAGGTAGAATGTTATCGGTGAGAAGCACGTGTTAATGACCGTATCTTCCCCTTCAGATATTATTTCTCCGGATCTAATATACAATTTAAGCTTATCTATGAAGTCTGGATACGTTAAAGGGGAAATACCTTTCAACACACATTTTTTCACTTTCACTACTAGAGAAGCTTCTTCTTTTGAAATACGCATATTAGCAGGCCCTACATGCTGATAAAATTGCTCAATTATCGTATAAATCATGGAATCTAAAAAAGTAGGAATGGGAAAATTGAAACAAGCATACCCATACGCGCTATTACTTTCCTTACGTTCTAATTGAATAAGCGGCTTCCATGTAGCGATCGCTTCCTCATATGAAATTCCCTTTCCACCTTCGTCTATCATTTTAGCTTTTATTTTCATAGGACTTATCCGCTCCATTTCCATAATTCGAGCGATCCTGCCGTTTTCTTTGTTTAAGTAGGGCTGGAACAAGAATGCACCTGTTTTTTTATCATATAGGGTATTAGACTTTACGTTAGAGGGTTTACTCTGTTCATACTCTAGAAGATCCTCTTCCTTTATAAAGAATGTATTCTTTCCCCGAAAATATGCTTCGTAATACGACAGCTCACCGTTTCTCATCAGATTTTGAAGAAAAGTTTTGGATCTACCTATACGTGCAGCAGCTTGAGTTGTAGTGAGATCCTTACTTATATATAAAGGCTTAATCCGCTCCACATCTTCTTTGCGAAAACGGTAACCTCCTTCGCCCCGATAAGACTCTGGATTAACCGGTTCAAGTTTCTTTAATGGATCAGGATGATCAATTAATTTATATACAGTGGACAAGGTTACTTTAAGTTCTTCGGCCACTTGATTGATATTTAAATATTCTCCCATTAATTCGACTCCTCTTCTCTTATTGCATATCTTATACTTACAAATCCATCTGAAGAAGAGAGCGGCGATCCAGGACACCTTCAAACGCCAATCTCACTTTGCAGCTGATGGGTTAATATTTGTATTTCTGTCTAAGCTTTTTAATATTATTGGAATTGGGTTTATTATACTAATCCAGCTTCTTCGTTCAATAGTACTGCATCTGGGAACATCATCTTGTACATTTCAAATTCTTCAGCATACTCTGGAAGTAACAATACTAGATTGTTATTCTCGATCAACACATGAACTGCTTTATTTGCCAGTTCTATTGTCTCTTCAGAATCTGCTAGAAATAATGCAGAAATTCCAACTACTCCTTTTTGAGTGCGATGATATGCACCATCATTCCAAAGGTCAACTCCTTGATTCCTGATAGGTCCGTCATACCAATACAATACATGGCTTGGCTTATTAACGGTACTCAGTCCGTGTATGTATGCCTGCTTTGCGAAGTTATTTAAAAATTTGTCACGATTCTTAAAATTGGTTTTTACAGGATTAACAATAGCAAAAAAAGATGAAGTGGTGATGATTTGGTCTCCAAATCTCAACGGTTTACCCTGTTTCTTAAATATCTTTCTATACACTCAGCACACTTCCATTTCATATTGAATTAGTTACAAATTTCTTTGCTTATGCCACTTTCCATAATGAGACCCTGACCAAGAAAGAGAGTGAAGCTCCACGGGGAAATTCGATAGACTAATACTTTCACGAAGTTCAAAATGATTGAAAATGTCTTTAACTACAACATCTGTTTTTCGGTTTTTTGAAAATATATCACTATTAATCGCAGAGCTCACCAGAGAAAATTCATTCATCTTAGCACTACGTGAAAATCGTTGATCTGATGAGAATAGATTGCCCTCATGATTCATAAAATCAAACTTTATATTTAGTTGATGATCTAACAGTAGCTCTTCTTCTATTCTCCAGCGCAAAAGAATTTCTAATTCTTCAGGAAAAGTTTCTTTACTAGCAATAATCGGATAAAATCCAAAAGAACTCTTCTTACGACCGTTTTTCAATCCTGCAGCATAATAACTTTTGTTTGGAAAAGGGCTTGATATCACAAGATTTTCTGGAGTGTCTATACCTTGTATTTCCAACGTTACTTTCTTTCCTTGCAACTCACAAGGTACATATAGTTTAGGTGCTAAATGGAACATATAATAGCTGTCCGGGACGTCCGATACGCCTGCAAATTCATTTAACAAGTGTGAATGGTATTCCCTAGATATATGACCTCTAGTATCAACTTCTTGGATGAAATTAGAATAAACCTTATCTAAGGTATAATTATTTTTGTATAGCTTCATTATAGTAATTATCGGTGGGGCTGGAGATTTTACCTTTTCAAAGAGTCTGTTAACCTCTAAAGCGAATGATTTATATTGCTCTGAGAATCCATCTGTCCAATATATAGCAAGCTCTAACAGTCCCTCTTCAGTCATGGTGAATATACGTTGATCATCTTGCCATCCTATAATAGTGAGATACCCTTTTTGTAGAGCCTCTTCGATCAGGTCGGAAACTCGTTTGTTCTTCTTATCTTTGAAGATGTTAAGACCTTGAGAATAGATTTCTTTATTACTCTTGTCTTTTCTTTCTCGTTTCGCACGTTCTAAAATCGTCTGGATTATAAATGATTCCGTTAATTTCAAACCGAATGGATGTAGGTTAGATAGAAAATAGAGCATTGTACTAGTCTCACGTTCCATTTTTAACACCTCTCTAAATATAGATGGTAATGTCCTTTTTTTTACTTACTAAAAATCTCGTCTTGTTTGCTGACTCATCGAAAAGCAATACTGATTTTTACAATCATTCTAGGCGCTGCTGCCCTCAGGTTGAATAACGCCATCCAACATATCAAGATTCATCTGATAATAAACTGAGAGG
Organism: Paenibacillus sp. FSL R5-0914; assembly: GCF_038004525.1. Taxonomy (NCBI): domain Bacteria; kingdom Bacillati; phylum Bacillota; class Bacilli; order Caryophanales; family Paenibacillaceae; genus Paenibacillus; species Paenibacillus sp. FSL R5-0914. The sequence goes on along the minus strand of NZ_JBBORH010000004.1, from coordinate 57,475 downwards.
GCTAGGGAACGGTCAAACCAAAAATCCATAACTCTCTTAAGCGGATAACCTACGAAAGAATGCTCTTTACGATCGATCCGGATATCAAGATCTAATAAGTCATCCCCTGTATATAGCCCCCAGGATGCTCCAGGTACATTTCGTACAAAGACTTCACCAAGATAAACACCATAGCTAATTATTGTAGATAACATTGGCTCATTTCCTATTGGATATACTCTATTAATCTCAGTTTCAATTACTTTGAGACTTTCCGGTTTGAAATCGCAAACAACACCCAGTGATAACTCTATTGCTGAAACTAGGAGCGGCATAGGTTCCAAACACCCTTTACTATCCATTAAGATTCTCTCCATTTTCTTTATGTAATACAGACTTTCTCCTCTGCAGATATGCCTCTATCCACCAAATAGATCCAATCACATAAATTGGGATTACAATGAGTATGGTGATGATTGTAAAGAATACACCTTCAAAATGGAGATCTTTCTCAGTACTAGGTGGATCGAAGACTAAAAACATTCCGTAAATGAGAGAACCAACAGAAAAACTGATTCCAACGTTTCTATATGACTTTTTAAATGAAGTTAAGATCAATAGCACCTGAATCAATAAAATAAGGATTAGCAGTTTAGGTTCTCCTTTCAATTATTTCGATTCTCTATCTAATATATATAATACTATATTAGTATATTAATTAAATGGTATATCGTTGTTTTCATTAAATATACTTTTAGATTTACTAATATAATTATAAATGTTCGATTATAGTAGTTAATCAAAAAGAATAGACCATTATTTTCGATTGTAGATTAATTTTAGATTTCTTATATAATTATGTTATCGGAAAACAAGTTCGTATCATTTTTTTCAACTTTAATATTGGAGTGAGACATAGATGAACAGCTTAAGCACCGAATATCAAATTTTAACTTCTAATGGCAATCATTTGAATAATATTGATTCCTCCTCTACTCGCGACTTACTCTTGGATGAATCTTCCTATTCCAGACTCATGTCCTATGCCTCTCAGCGTGAAGATGAAAAGGGAAACTATGATTATGAAAAAATATCTAATTACGGGATGCTTTACCTCTTTATTCATCTAAAAGGTACAAATCGCAATCAAAATACTAAAAAGGATTATATTAGAGAAATCCTTAACCTTCTGTCATATAGTGCTGCCATTGGAAAATCAGATATTCGTGATTTGTCCCGCTCCGATATTGAGAACTTTCAGGATTTGATGGAACGTAAATATGAGAAGACTACAACTCGAGCAAAAAAAATAGGGATTGTTCAGAGTTTCTTGGATTGGTGTTACGAGGAAGAGTACATAAGCAAAAAGTTATCTCGGGGCCTAACTACTGTCAGAATCAATAAAGAAGAAATCCCAATGCGTGAATTCGATGAAGAGGTTCTGAAGAACTCAATAATGTATTACAATGATCAGCCGAAAGTAAAGTCCCTTCTACTATTGTTAGCGACAACCGGATTACGTTTAAACGAGGTTAGAGTTCCAGCTTGGGGAGCTTTGTCTTTTGATAGTAAGCGGGAACGCTACTATCTTAGAACACTTACTAAGCGTGGAAAGATTAGATATGCAAACATTAAAGATTACGTTTTAGAAGAATTAATAGAGTATCGAAAACGACTAGGACTAAGTAGCGAACTTAATCCAAAAGATCAAACACCCTTTTATCCAAACAGATATGGAAAGCATTACTCATTAAGCAGCTTGTCCTCTTCATTATCGAAAAAGATGGAAGAAGCTTCTCTTACTACAACCCTTAATCAGCGTGCCACTCCCCACTACTTGCGTCATTTTTTTGCACAAACAGCTTATGCTGCAGGAGCACCTATAAGCCACATTGCGGAGACTCTTGGGCATACACTCGATCGTACTACTAAGATCAATTATCTCCGAAATTCACTTAAGAAGGAGCATGATGTAAGTGAGGTTGTAGATATTCATTTGCCGAAGATGTGATGCGTTGTACGCTATAATAAGTGTCTAAAGAAAATAAAGTTGTAGACTGTGACGTCCCATTAAGCTAAAGGGAAATTATAGTTGAATAGCAAAAACGAACAAAGCTACCGGCTTATATTGGTAGCTTTGTTACGTTAACGGGCAGGATTGTTCAATCTCTTCGAAAATACTTCTGGTACGAAAAAATCGTGAAGTTAGTGAATAAGACGTTATCTGAAAGATCGGTGTAGGACTATTTGTTAGAAGGTTTTGATTTTGAATTTTATTTTATAGATTCTTCAATTTTTTTTTGTAATGGTTTCATATATTTCTCTAATTCCGTGATCGAAGATTGAATTGAAGTATCAATTGATGATTGAATTATTTTACTTACGTCTTTTGGATACTTATTTTCAATAATACTATCAGTAATTTTTCGCTGTCGGATTGAAAAAAAAGCAGAGCTTGTTCCACCACATTCAAATTCGAGCTGTTCTTCCCAACTAAAGTATTTACCTTTCTTTTTGGGATCATCATCTTTATTGTGTCTTTTTCTTTTTTGGCAATCTTTACAACATGGAACAATATTCCCAGGATGATGTAGACCACACTGCTCGGCATTCATCATAAGCAAGTGTTCTCTTTCAAGTGGTTTTTTCTTGTCGCAGTATGCACATTTATTATTGAATGTTTTTTTGAGTTTCTCAAACCATTCCTTTTCATTCCAGATCTCATCAAGATGTGTTTGTTTCAAATATATTTTTCCATATTGAGTTAACATAAATCTAGCCATTGTATTCTTAACTGTACTTTTTGTTATATTCCCCATTAAATTGTCTCCTATTATATGATATTACAAATAATTCTAGTGGTATTATATCTTATATATTATGGAAATGTAACATTAGTTAGTAAAGTCAAGAAGACAGAGTCTTCAGCAAACACCATTTTCAGGTTTCGGTCCATTTGATCATTAAGCTAACGGGGAATGATAGCTCAATACGACACAAAGGTAGCCTCTCAATGGATCAGTTGCCTTTGTTCAACTAACGGGCAGTTTTCTTCAAGATTTCCCTGCGTTTGTATGGTAGAATATGTATCTATAAATGAGCGGACGAGGTGACTAGAAATGAATTCCGTTGCAAGTGTGAGGCTGTATCTTTAATCGCTGCTGAAGAACTTTCTAAACTAAATCAAGAATTTGACGGTGGTGTAAAAAGACCCTCAGCTAAGATAATTGAACAATTAAATATAAACCGACCACGAATTGATTGCCGTAGTAGAGAAAAGTGATAAAATTGCTGGCTTTGGCTGTGCTCAATGCAATTATTCTTCATTTGTTATAAAGAACCATTTGGAGAAATTACAGAACTCTATGTAGAAGAAGCCGAAAACTTCTTGATTTTTGTAAAGATTTCAACCCGTTTCTCATAATGAAAAATACACCTACAACGATTTGGGATTAGAAAACTTTTAACTGAGAGAGGATTTATGGAAAATACAACTGCAGTTATTAGGAACGTATTTTAACGCAATGTTTTGAAATAACAGAACATGTTAGCTAAATGGAATAGCGACAGCCCTTTCTTTTCTATCCTTTTTCTTGGTAGTGCAGACAACTGAATTGTTACCCAATAGGTGATAATTCAGCGCTAAACATTTAGATATCATTTTTTTATTTTTCGATATTACTAATCTAATAGCAGTTTAAACTCTTGAGGCTTTAAATAGGAGGATTTCAATGGATCCAATCTTATCACTTTCTTTTTCTATCAATTCTTCTCCTGGTGTTTATGCATTAATGCTTGGTTCTGGTATTTCTAGAAGTGCAAACATTCCCACCGGTTGGAAAATTGTTCTGGATTTATGTGAGAAAATTGCAGCTGCACATGGTGAAAGTACGAACGGAGATCCTGAACAATGGTATATTCAAAAATTCGGTGATTCACCGAGATATGATACTCTATTAGCAGACGTATGCAAGACACCAGACGAAAGACAAGCATTATTAAAACGGTATTTTGAACCTAATGATGAGGAGCGGGAATCTGGAGAAAAATTGCCTACTCCCGCTCATAAAGCAATCGCATGGCTAGTTAGTGAAGGATATATTAGAGTCATTTTGACAACCAACTTCGATCCTCTTTTAGAAATGGCTTTGCAGGAACTAGGAGTAAGTTTTGATGTTGCTAGCTCAGATGATGCACTACAAGGCATAAGACCTCTTATTCATTCTAACTGCACTATTATAAAGCTTCATGGGGATTATCGTGATACGCGAATCAAAAATACTCCTGAAGAACTTAAAGAGTATTCAGAGGCTATGAATCGTATTCTAGATCGAGTACTGGATGAATTCGGATTGATTTTAGCCGGTTGGTCAGCTGAATGGGATGAAGCATTGAAAGCAGCCATGTATCGATCTGTTAATCGAAGATATTCGTGGTATTGGCTTGCTGTTGGTTCCATAAGCACCAGCGCAGAGCGGCTTATTCAGCATCGTGACGCTCAGGTCATTCGAATGTCTGGAGCTGACGATTTCTTTGTCTCGTTTCAAAAACAAGTAGATAGCATTGCTACATTGAAGAAACCATATCCGTTGACATTCGATCTTGCATTAATAACTAGTAAAAATTTAATATCTAAGAACGAAAAAATCGTTCTTCAAGACTATCTCAACACAGAGAGTTTGAATCTTCGAAATAAAATTATTGAAATGCCAATTAATGATTTTAAAGATTTCGAATTACAGTTAGACATGTATCCTAATCTCACTTCAAAACTCCTTGGATTAATTATTCCTTTAATAGCTTATGGAGAGGAACCTTATCACCATGATTTATTTAAGAAGGTAATGAATAGAATTGCTTCTCTCCCAGGTATCGGTGGTTCAACTGAGATTATACAGCTCCGACAATACCCAGCTTTACTTACAATGTATACAGCAGGTATTGTTGCGGTTGCAAATCATCGTTATGACTGGATTAAAACCATTCTTCTCCAAAAAGGGCGCTACGATTCAAACGACCAGAATACAATTTCATTGATTCAACAATTACATGGATGTAATGTCTTCGAATACACTAAAACCCAACTTCCTAATAAATCGATCACTCCAGAAAGCAGCTTTCTCTATAAAGTAATACAACCATTTCTAAGTATGTTACTTCCAACAGAGGACGAGTATCGAGACGCCTTTGATTTATTTGAATGGATAATGAATTTACTCTATATACATAACGTGGAGCATACTTTTGAACCATGGGCCCCATTTGGATGCTACGTATGGAGAAGACAATTCAATGTTTTTGCTAAGGACTTTATTATCGAAGGCAAGCTTTCGAGAGTAGACTGGCCATTAATTAGAAATTGTTTCGATGGGGATATAGAACAATTCAAGAAAGGTTTATCTCGCTTAGATACTTCTATTTCATCGGTAAGACGACATTTAAACGGAATTTCGTATATGCCTTTACTCGCAATATATGAGGAGAGTTAACCAAATTAAATTAAACTATTGATTATTCTATATTAAAGATGCATAACCGAAATCCATTGCTCAACGAATTAATTCTGGGCGAAAGATAGGAAAACTGTTAATTACCTTAAATATTTAGATCGCTAAGTTTTATCGGATAAGGAATTATACGCAAAAGGACAGTCTAGTTGTAATAACTAGACTGTCCTTTTTTCACTTCAAATGACATCTTTAACTTGCATTAAGTTGATATGCTTCAATGACAGAAAATAAATGTAATCTATACTCTTTGAAAAAAACTTTTCTAGGATTTAACTTAATGAAATTAAATATATCCCTCTCCAGCTCTTCTATACTCAATTTATGTTCACTAGAAATTATTACAGCATCCACGACGTTCTCAACTTCTGCGACCCGAATCTCTAATTGCACCATATACCAAAACTTTGCGTTCATATTCATTTTAATGAGGTATTTTTGATAGCGTGTGATTTTTTTATATGTAATGCTCATATATAAATTCTCCTCATATTCTATGTGTAACCTTCATTTTACCCTCATTTTAAAATTGGAGCTGCAACAAGCAGCTCCAATAAATTCCTTAAAACTGTCTACTTGATTCGATGACTTCTGAAATACTCTGTCCAGTCATCAGAAATTACCACTGATACGACATCAACTTTTGTGTTGTTTTCATTTTTAGCAGTAAAAGTAAACGAAACGGGTCCATCTGGAAGCTTTTCAAAAGAGCTGTCATAGAGTTCACCTGTCCAAAGTGTCTTATCACTATTGGTTGGCGTTAGCTGCGTGGTATACCCGCCTGTCATTGTTACTTCCAGAGTATCAGGTAGACCTGTTGCTATAACCCTGCAGGACAAATCGTTCTCCTGCCCAGAATACGTTGTATCCTCTTGGACTCTCCTCATTTCCGCTCTTTTTCAAGTTATAACCTTTGCGGTTATTGTTCCACTCTTCGGTGCAGCCATATCGAACGAACAAAATAGTAGCAAACAATCAGTGAAAGAAGTAGAAATGCGGGGATCAAGCTCGTAAGAGCGGGACGCTGGGGACGATATGCGTGCAAACACGTATGTTTAAACACGCGTTTATATGCAATACATGTTTAGGGGCTTTGTTTTACAAAAGAATTGAACCATAAGAGTTCGAATCTTCACACATTGCCACATTGAGATTGATGTTAAGTTCCTTTACGGTTTCAACTTTTGATAATGCTTCATTTCATTGAGCCGTGTCTCTACCTCTTCTACTTTAGATGAAGAGCTCCTTTTGGAAACCCTGATAAACATTCCGCCGAATAATGTAAGTTTAGCAACAATTAGAGCGTTAATATTTCCTTCAAGAATTGCGATTCTCGTTTTTTGAGTATCTATTAATTGCTGGTGATCTCTTCCGTAATGTCCCCTGGCTGCTTAACCATTGTCCGCAATTCTTCTTTTGTGGTCCTGTCCGTCTTGAGTTATTCCATAATGTCTTGTAATTGATCATTCGTAACAAAATTGCTTTCCGAAGATGCATAGGCGTTTAGCCCCTCAGAAAATATACTAATTAAAATGCAAAATACTAATACCTTAAACTTAAGTGTTTTATTTATGTGCCCTCCTAGTATCTATCCAACTAAAATCTGATCAGAGTAGATAAGACTAAAAAACAATCTAGACTCCTTCATAACCACATTAGATATTTCCATATAATGAATACCTAAATGGTCCAACTGTTACTATAAACCATTCCCAGTTTCTCGCACAATAAAAGCATAATGAAGCGCTTCCGTAAGGGTTCGAGATGGTAGGTACCAATGTACGATCCTTCCTTCCCTTTCTAACAACTCACACAATACGCAACGTTGCGTATAATCGCTTTGCCGATTTCATAAGACTCAATGGCAATGTCCGTTTCCATAATCTCCCCAATCCGAGTGAATTCTCCAAGCCGCTCGTGTTTGATGCCGTGATGTTCACATACGGAGGCGATGTATAAAGCTGTCTTCTTTTCGAAAGAAAAACCACATGGAGCATGACTCACATGTGGTTCTAATATCAGTTTATTTCACCAATTTTTGTAGTGCTTCACGAACTATTTTTCTGAGCTCTTGTTCAGTGGTATACACACTAGGATAATTTTTTAAGTCATCCTCAAACTCAGAGAATCGAGAACCTACTTTTGAAATTAACATGAACATTGATTTTTCATCACTAGTTAAAGGTTCTTCCAGCTCATGTTCATAGGTTTTGTAAAACTCATCACAAAAATTAGAAGGTTCAATTGTATTATCCATCAACATTTCCATTAACCAATATAGACGATCTTTTGGACTTCTCTCAACCAAATTAATTCCACCTCATTTTTTTGATATAGCAGGAAGTCCTGCTCTCTCTATTTCATTTCTTGTATATAAAAAATGAAAAACAGTATTTGATGCTTTATCGTAAAGAACTTCTAAGTTATAAGCTTGATCATTCTTATACATCACTGTATAAAACATCTTAGCAGCTGATCCTTTTTCATCATCCATCTCCTTTCCATACTTGATTGCAGAAGTCAATGTTTGGACTGGAACAAATCTTGAAGGGTTTTCCATCCGAGCAGTAGTGGTAACGGTAAAGTTTAGCCCTACTTCTAGTTTAGAGATTTTACCTGCCCTAAACATGCCCATACTTCCAGAAAGAGCCACGCCTTCTCCTGGATGATTCTCAACATAATTACTTAAATCCTGTGTAAAACCTTGTATAGCACTTAGAGTAGGAAACGTCTGATTTGCTTGTTTCATTATTTCTTTCATCGGTATCATTTTATCCGTACTTTGCATTATATCTGCTTTTGAATATCCTGCCTGAAGTGCTTGTTTTCTTAATTTTTCAGCTTCATTTGCCCAATAGTTCTTTTCGGATAGTGTATTTGCCGAAGTCCACTGATTTTTCATCTCATTAATTGTATAGTTAATTCCTAGTTTTTCATTCCAATTTCCCGTTGGATCAATATACATTAACGGATTGTTTGTGGCATACGTATACAAATTCAAACTCAGCGGATTATTAATCTGCCCTTCATACGTATCCTCATTTATAAATCGCCCGATAGAAGGGTCATAATACCGCGCCCGCAGATAGTAAAGCCCCGTTTCTTCGTCATATATTTCCCCTGCATACTTAAAAGAGTTAGAGATTCCTTCTGTCTGGTTCGTAATATTCCCCCATGAATCATAAGAATACGAATTAACAACGTTCCCATTTGTATCTAAGATTTGTACCACATCACCGTGACCATTGTATAAATAATAATAGTCCTTTGTTGTAGTTGTAGTGACATCCTTTTTTACTAGCAATCGATCTCCCCGTACATAGTTTGCTTTCTGTCCATTACTTTTGGTCTCTGAGATCACCTCTCCATTCCCATTATAGTTATATTGCGTTTTTAGGCTACCGCTCGTTTTTTGATATCTTAACCCACTAGGTAAGTAACTTATTGTCGTTGAGGTGCTATCTTTTGTAACACTAGTTAATGTGTTTTTTAAGTCATAGGTATAGCTTGTATCCGCATATTCAACCGAGATCGAAGATGTATCCGAGACAATCTGTCGATTTCCTTGCAGATCGTAAGCATATGTGGTAATTCCGGCTCCAGCAGGACGTGTAACACTGTAAAGTCGATTTAATTTGTCATAGGCATACATTGTTGTCTTTTCTGTTCCATCAAGTAGCGTTTCTGTCACTGAGGTTATATTTCCGTTGTTGTCGTATAGATACGTGTATGAGGAGAGAACCTTTGTGCCTTTTGAATTTTTCATTGTCCATAACTGATTTAAGCTATTATACGTATACTCTGTTTTTAATACAGTTCCATTTGCCAAGGTCGGATAGGTAATCGTTTTTACCTGTCCTGTTGGAAAATACGCATAGGTAGCATTCACCGCTTCCGTCGTATTAAGCGTTGCACTTCCGTTGGTTTGCACTTTATTTAGTCGCTGCATACTGTATTGATAATTGATATAAAAGGTTCCTATCCCACTGTGTGTCCCTGTTAGCCTCGTGGTTCGATTAGCTTTATCATAGACATAACCTGTCGAAGCCGAGTAGTCGGTTGTATTTGTAGAGAGTAATGTTGTTACTCTTTTCGAATTATCTATCGTTTCTGTTTGCGAGGCGACCTTTGTTCCATTTAGATAAAGTTCATTGGTGTCCGTTTTGATTCCACTACTCCCAAAGATACTCTTATTTTGTTGTGTATTCCCTCCCGTACCCGTGAGTAAACTAATGACTACCTGATTTCTTTCATCATATTGATAATTGGAAACCGTACCATTGCGATCCGTTTTTTGTGTAAGTAACCCTAGTTGATTATAGGTTTGATTCTCACTGAGCAATGCAGCATCTTTCTTATTATAGAGTAATCCCAATTCATTATTAGCTTTACTCTTTAAGCTAACCACTGGTCCACTACTACCACTTTGCATGGTTGTATGTATGACCTGACCGCTGCGATCATATTGGTAACGGGTAATTTGATTCATCGAATCTTTTACAGAATTTAAGCGATTTAACGTATCATACGTGTACTTTGTTGTTACTCCCTCGTCGCTTTTGTTATTGTTCGGATCTGTGTAGGTCAATACATTGCCCGCAATATCATAACTATACGATTCGGAAATCTTCGTAGATACATTTTGAATGGGCCAGTCTTTATACGTTACGTTGGAGAGTAATTGACCCCATTGATCATAGTTTTGTTCGATATAACTACTCTTCAGTGTGGCATCGTTCGTTCTACGATAAGCTTCAACTCCGGAAGCCGCCACCATGTATTTTGTCTCTTTACGGAGCTTAAGATGATACTCACTAATGTACAAATTACCATACGTATCTTCAGCTTCATTTTGCTGACCCCAAGCATTATATTTTGCGGTAGTTACGTTCTCTACAGGATCTTTCACATAAACGGCTCTGGATAAATCATCCACATGGTATTGGGTCTTCGCTCCGGTATCCATGTTTTCTTCGAGTCTCAGGAGACCAAATCCATCGTAATACTGATTTTGATTGGATAAATACGTGATCGCTCCATTCGACTTCTGCGTGTATTTCCGCTTGCTATTGACCTGAATCATATAAACCGATTGATTTTCTGAATCAAATAAGGAAGAATTAAACATACCTGAAGTGTAGTTAAATTGATCTTCAACATCATACCGTTCTCCGTTTAGATTGGTTATTGTCGGATAGGAAATGGTTTTGATCCTACCTAATAAATCATAGGTGTACTTCGTTGTCTTACCATTTAGATCCGTTTCTTCCTTCAGTGCACCTGAGCTCATATCATATAACATCTTTTTTTGGGTGAACGAAGGTGTTGCCTGACCACTAGTGGAGATGTTAGTGAAATTGTTAGTTATTTCAGTGGGGTACGCATAATTGCTCTCAGGTCCATAAACCGTTGTCACTTTAGCTACTAGGCCATTTTCCATGGGTTTCTCTTCAATAACTTTACTGATTTTCCCCGTATCACCAGGTACTAATTCATAGGTGTAATTGGTTATTTCCGTTTTAGGATTTGTAATGCTTTTTATTCGGCCATTATTATCGTATTCATAATTTTCAGAGACAAAAGTAGAATCATTCTGGTACCAAGATTTTGACTTTATGAAATGATAGTTAGGTTCATAGTCCAATGACGTCGTATATTTACTTTTAGTATTGGGGTTGTTGATTTGACTTAATGTTAAGGGTTGCGTCTGACTCTGAACTGCTCCCCAGTCGGTGTAGGAGATATCTGTATACAAGGTATTTGCAGTGCTGTCATTATCGCCAACAGCAAAGTCTGCACTAGTTGTGCGTGTCGGTAAATATTTGAATATTGAATGAAATGCTGTATTACGTGCCTCTTTTCGTTCACCATTTGCCGCTTGCGTTATGGTCGCGATATTCTGCTGTAGTCCATTAAAGTGTGTAGTGGTTGACAATCCCTTGGTTGCTGAAGTACTTTGCACTGTAGAAGTAGATGAAAATCCGTATGTTTCAGGCAAATTATTGGGATCAGAATACGTAGAGTATCCTGTGTAATCTCCCAAATACGTATAATTGACCTGATTATAGGTGTTTTTTGCCATATCATTTCTTGATTTTATTCGAACCTCTTCTCCAAAGCCGTAGACACCCAGATTTCTCGTCGCTAGGTCATAGTCGTAATTAGTCGTTGAAAGAGGATAATGAACTTCTTTTAATCTGAAATAACTATTATACCCTGCATAACTATTCGCTTCTTTTTGCTCATAGTGGAATTTTGCAGGCACACTATCATATTCAAACCAAGAATATTGACCTATTTGATCTCTGATCTTCCATAAATAAGGTGTATATCCAACTGGAATCCCATCAAGACTAGTTTCACTTCTCCATTTAGTCAAGGTGACATTTTGCGCTTCAGTTCGATCGGCATTAAGCACACGTAGAACAATGTTTTCTCCATTAAACGTATCTGTCGTATTTAGATTACTCTCATAATCGAAGGTTACTATTCTCCCCACACTATCTGTAATGGTAGAGATCACCTTATTCGTTTGTCCATCATAGGTTAATCGATCGATATGCTCGAACGTGATTGTATTTCCAAATCGGTCGACAATTCCTAACAAGCGACCATCGCTAGCAAAGTACTCTCGCTTTTTATCGCTATATTCTAAATAGTAAGCTGAACTTGATAGACTATTCCTAAACGTTCCATTATCTTGAATGAATTGCTTGTCTTTTCCTTGATACCCTACTAAATGTGTGTAGTTGACTAAAGAATCACTACCGTTAAATTCAACCCTGTACACAGCCCCTTGTCCATCATGGTAGTAGATATAACCATCGACTAACTGAACGGAAGGAAATTGAAAGGACCAACCCATGCCTAAATCATAACGCGAAATTAGATAATTATATTTTTTTACTTGCCCATAAGATCCATAGTCTCTCATGTGTGCGAATGACTGGTTGGAATTGTACATTATCCCGATATTAAGATCCAGACCATCTCTTCCGGGCAGACTGATTTCATTCTCTTTCCATGTTAAAGATCCAGAAGCTGGGTCAATGAATTCACTAGAAGCATTTCGATCTGAATATTGCTGCTTATTCGCTTGATTAATTTGCTGCTGAGTTGCTAGCCCATAAAATACACTGTTGACCATGGAAGTAAAACTAGTTGTCGTCATTTCCCCCACATTTTTGTCGAGTTGCCCCTTAAGTATGGTTTTGCCATATACCTCATCCGTAACCGTTAGTGGATTCAAAGAGAACTCCGTCTCAAAAGTATCCTGATATACGGCATCTTTAACTGTGGCTGGTACATCGAAAACTTTATTTCGTATTTGGATCTCGATGTCTTTCCAAGGCTTCTCTTCGTTTTTTTTAATTTCCAGTATAACCATTGGTGCTAATGCGGACTCTTTAGCAATTAAATTAATCCAATAAACATCAACTATACTTGCTCCAGCCGAGACGAGTTTTTCAATTTCTTCTCTTTTTAAATCATCCACTCTATTAGGCGTAGAGGTAAGACCTTGTCTATATCCCTTCAGGGTATTTCTTTGAAATGACAATGCCATTATTTCTGCTAATTCTTTTGGTATTTCAGAATCATAAACAGCATTGGCCGCTGAAGTAATATCTTTTGGGATCGGTATTGTAGGTAACGTATTATTTTGTTCCATATAATTATCAGTAATGATTGTTTCGGCAGAACTATCACTGAAATTATCTGCTTTTTTGCTAGATGCTGCATTCATCAGGTAATTAGGAAAAAGTACTATTAAACATAATATAATTATTAATACTTTCTGCATTACTGTTTTTTTTCTCAATTCTTATTCCTCCTAAAATTAAATGAATCTTCGTAATTTTTATCTACCTCTATACAATCTGAGCTCTAATTTTTTTGAACTATATCCACGTCGACAGTATCACTGGCCGCAATGATCACCGCTTTGCTTAAGTCTGCATTTGGGATTGCACTTAATGGAATTCTCAGTTCCAAGATCGCGCTTGTCGCCATATTCCCTGAATTCAGTATTCTCTTGGAGCCAATTCCATCAGCCGCATGTGCCTCGGGTGTACCTACATATTCTTGAAAAGCGTAAGCGCCTGTAACGATTCCACCATTGAACGACATCCCGTTTTGATATTGCGCCGCTGCATTTGATGCCTGTTGCATAGTCGTATAAGAACCCATATATGCAGTCCCATCATAATTTCCTATTTCTTCAGTTTGAGATCCTGTAGAACCGTTTCTATAATATTTAGTTACGTAATAACGATCATAAGTACTACACATATTGGCTCCGGCTACTTCATAACTGCTGGGCAAATTGTTCCATGCCTGATCTCTTACAGCACTGGAATTATAACGAGAGATTTGCAGTAAAGAAGGTGAATAATAGTCTTGTTCTGTTATAACAAGGGCGTTTGTACTGCATTTGTACTTATTGACTAGCACATGATAATTGTGTGTAATTGTATAGTAGGTTTGATGCTCTTTCACATTGTAATTTACAGCGACATTATTTTCATAAGTATCATAACTGTAATGACTGACATCCATGTCATACAACTGTGACGAGCCGGAATCATAGGTTCTTTTTAGCGTAAAAAGGTTAAATCTTCTTTCGACAAAGATAAAGAACCAGAAACGGTGGACACACTTTCTCCTTCCATTTCTACCCGATAAGGTGCTTCATCCAGCTTTACCTTGAGCATATCAAGTTTTGACTCTTCCGGTTTAGGAGGCGCACCAAACGCACCGAAAGTATTAAATTGTTTCAAATCGACGTTTGGCGCATCGGATTTCATTTGATCATATGCATTGTCGGTGCCATAGACCAGTTGGCTGACGGACAAAGGTTCATACACCGATTTGCTGACAGATAAGGGTTCGTATACTAGTTGACTCACCCAGAGTTCTAAACTATGGGTGAGTTTGATTTCCGGAATTTCCCCGGCAGGTTTTCGCCACTCACGTTCAATGTCATCAATTGTTTTACCGCTGTTTAACAGCTCCTGAATTTGCTTCTGATTCAGACCGACTTCTTCTGCGATGACTCCATATCGCGTCCTGCTTTTTCTTCGTTAAGATCGGCTAGAGCTTTTTCTTTCTAATTCCATTGTTTTAATTCGGGTAATTCGTTCGGTAAGCTCGCGATTTTTAGATATAGCCTGGCTCGCCGCTCTATCGATTATATCTTGAAGTAGTGATTGAATCAGATCTTGTTCCTGCTGCGGCTTCTTGCTCTTATCGCAGTGCTTGTTTTCGCTGTAAGCTTTGAACTTGCAGTTGCTCCTCAATAGCTAACTGTTTAGTTCTTGTTCAATCCATGCCTTTTCTTGATCAAGCAAATCAGAGTTTAACGAAAAATCTTCTGGAAGAATTGGACTGGTGTCGGACGGAAGCAAAGAACTTTCATAAGATGTCTCTTGTTCCGGATAAGAGCCTTCGGCTGCTCCCACAGGTTGATTCGGAAGTAAAAGAACAAAACTAAGAACCAGTGCAATAGATTTAACTAATTTTCTCCTCAACATAATCCGCCATAAATTTCTGAAATAACCCAGGCTATGAATCTATTGATCAATTCATTTTCATCGAAACTAGAATCGTCTATTATCGCAGTCACTTAACTGAGATCAAATCGGGAATCGAGCCTGAAAAGCTTTGACCATCTGAAAAATTCCGTTCGATATCAGGACATAACATCAACTGTAACATCAATCTTACTACTCTATTTTTGAGGAAACAGAGAACTACAGCAAGCGACTGGAATCACCTTCAAAAGAATCCATTTTTCAGGGTTAGTCCTATCCTTTAATCCACCCTCGAAGATATTAAATTTCCATTTCCATCATAATAAAAATAAAATGTAGTTCCATCTTGATATATTACGGATCTCAACCTACCATCACGGTTATAATTATATAGCGTTGAATCGTTATACGTTTTCACAGTCTGCACATTACTTTTATTAGATACATTACCAGAATTATCTTTTGCTACAATATAATATTGGTAGAATGTATTCTTGGAGAGGTTTAGAAATTCATAGTTCAATGTTGTCGAATTAGTTGTTGCCAATAACTCATTCTTAGGATGAGAATAAATATTATATTCTTTCACAGCAACATCATCTCTAGAAGGCGTCCATTTAAGAGAAATACTATTCCGGGTAACATTATTAATCATAAGAATGGGTGTAGTTGGAATACCGCTATCGAAATCAGCACTTGTATATTCAATATAAACTTCTGTTCTCATATCCCAGTAATTATGTAATTCATACTTCCAGAACGCAATTCCTTTAACTAGTTTATTGGCAGGAATCGCAGTAAGTGAGCTAGGATCATCAATAGTCAAGGAAGACAATATAGCATTTTTATCCTCATCAAATTCTTGGTGTGAAGTTTCGCCAATTTTCACACCAAGAGTTCCATCATCAACAGGGGATACATTTTTACCAAATAGATTCTCGCCCTCCTCATTAGTTTCCGTTAAGTAAACATTCATTGGATGATGAGGATTAACATCACCATTATCATCAGTGTGAGGGACAAAATAATTTTGAAAGTACATATATTGAATATTTTGAAATTTCATATCAGGTATATTAATATTGACCTTATAAGTTAAAAATCTAGTATTATATGTTTCAACCGTTGTTGGATCGATAATCAATGGATAATTTAGGCCTTCATCGTTTACATTAACTGTTAGATATGTTTTGCCATCCTTTTCATATAGAGATGTATCTATACGATCATATAGTATTTCCTTATCCCCCTCCTGTTTTACCCACATTCGAGGAATTGTTGCAATACTTTCGTTTTTATCGTTTAAGAAATATATATTTCCATCTTTATCGATATCAGATATCTTTACTTTATCAACGTCAATAAGAAACGTAAAACTTTTTGGTGCATCTTTCGTCTTTAAGATGATGTTCATCTTTAAACGATCATTCATAATCTTATAAGTTAAATCTGTACTCTCCCAAGCTCCTTTATAAGTTAAAGTATCCTCAAAATACTCTTTTTTTATATTATTAGCGATATTAAGAGGAAGGTATGATATAGAGTATTCCCCAGTTGAGTAATTAACCTTGGGTTTATTAACACTTCCAAATTTTATCTTAAAGGAATTAGCCTCAGATCCTTCCTCATACTCACTTTCCGAATTAGATAGTAAGCGCGAATTTTTAATCGGAATTATCTTGTTCTCGATATCTTCCCAAGTTTTGTTTTTCTCAGAATAGTAATGTTGTGGATAATTAGTTATGTGTGCTGTTATTACCTTTTTGTTGTCTATATAAAACTTTGCATTTTGACTACGATTGCTTTTTAGCTCTTTTAATTTATTTAACGTTGAATCTATTTTTTTTGCAGTATGCTCATTTGAATTACTAACAGTTTTTGAAATAGAGGATCCTTTTGTTGATATTTCTAAGGATTGTGAAGCAGTTACATTGGCATTTGTTGTTGTAAGTATCAATAATATCAATAATATATAGCACAGTATTTTTTTCATAAATTCTCCTTTTATGAGTTTTTTTTCAATCCAATACTAAGAATACTTCTGATATTCTCATTTCAATGTATTTTTTTGTAAACTATATATTAATTTTATTGTGTCTAAGATCGTACAAGGTCTGTATCTGAGTCTCAGAGATAAATGTTGGCTGTTCTATATAAATTAGCTGTCCGGTGCCTTCCTCCTTAACATCCGTTTCACGTTCAGGTCAAGCTTTCATATGTTGGGCATACACACCTAAAATTTCAATGCATTCGGCTTCAAGTAAGTTAACAATAGGCTTCCAAAATTCACCTATGCTCTCGCTTTCCATAGCAACGTGAGCACACTCATTTTGTTTAATCCAGTCAATTAATTGTAATAGAAACACAGTTTTAGTTGAAAAGATTTGAATCTCTTTTCCATTGACGTTAGAATACATGCGATCAGATTGCTAAGTCTTGTCGGATAAGGAATTATACGCAAAAGGACAGTCTAGTTGTAATTAACTAGACTGTCCTCTTTTCACTTCAATTGACATCTTTAACTTGCATTAAGATGATATGCCTCAACGACCGAAAATGAATGTAATCTATACTCTTTAAAATAAACTTTTCTAGGATTTAACTTAATGAAATTAAATATATCCCTCTCAAGCTCTTCTATACTCAATTTATGTTCACTAGGAATTATTACAGCATCCACGACGTTCTCAACTTCTGCAACCCGAATCTCTAATTGCACCATATACCAAAACTTTGCGTTCATATTCATTTTAATGAGGTATTTTTGATAGCGTGTGATTTTTTTATATGTAATGCTCATATATAAATTCTCCTCATATTCTATGTGTAACAATAATATTACCCTCATTTTAAAATTGGAGCTGCAACAAGCAGCTCCAATAAATATCTTAAAACTGTACTACTTGATTCGATGACTTCTGAAATACTCTGTCCAGTCATCAGAAATTACCACTGATACGACATCAACTTTTGTGTTGTATTCATTTTTAGCAGTAAAAGTAAACGAAACGGGTCCATCTGGAAGCTTTTCAAAAGAGCTGTCATAGAGTTCACCTGTCCAAAGTGTCTTATCGCTATTGGTTGGCGTTAACTGCGTGGTATACCCGCCTGTCATCGTTACTTCCACAGTATCAGGTAGACCTGTTGCTATCCCCTGCAGGACAAATCGTTCTCCTGCCCAGAATACGTTGTATCCTCTTGGACTCTCCTCATTTCCGCTCTTTTTCAAGTTATAACCTTTGCGATTATTATTCCACTCTTCGGTATGCTTCACTCCACCTTTTATACTTAATAGGTTCACCATGAAGTATTTACGCGCAGAAACATTACTCCAGCTGAACCCATCAAAAACTTCAACCTCTACAGCATACTTCTCATTTTCAATCAGAGAAGCGGCTGGAATCTGCCATTGCTTAGCGCTTGATACTTGTTCACCAGATTGTACCTTGATTGCACCGGTGGCCAAGTTAATAATTCGCACCTTATAACGTTGCTGCAGGTCTTTGTCCTCATCTTGATAATCCCATTTAATGATCGGTGTGAGTGTACTTGCGATCGTTGGTTTTGACGAGTCCGTACTAGTTGGATACGTAATATTAACTGTTGGAATTCGATTCACAACTGTTATACTATGGGATATTTCACGGTACAGCCCCAGAGAATCCGTTACAAGCTGTCTAAAGGTGAATACACCATTACTACTAAACTGCTTCGTGAAGTCCTTTTGAGTGCTTGCTAGGGCTTCTGTTCCACTTGATGGTTTTAAGAAATACTTGTGGCTTATTGTATCTCCTTTTGGTTCGTCCGGATCAGAGGCGGTACTCTTAATGTTCAGAATGTCCGTCCGGTAGATCGGTACCTTAGTCGCATCTTTACCAGTATCTGTGATCAGAGTGAATCCCGGCTTAGGTGCATTATCGATGATGAATGTTTTTTCATTTGATACATCTGACCATGAAAATTTGGAGTATGCCCGACCTTGCACTGTAAAGTATTCAAACCGTTCAAATGTATTATTTGGGATTTGATATTGTCTGAGCAATCCTGAAGGATCCGGATTTTCTATGGTGGAGACTAATAGACCATCCTTCGTAAAGAACTCTAACCTGTATTTCTCTTGTGAATCATTTTCCGGATCCGCGTAAGTCCACTTGATTAATGGATCGCCTTGTTCCGAGTCAATCACAGATGGGTTCGTTACTGTACCTGATGGACTAGTTAAAGTCATAGTAGGTGCCAAGTTTTCTTTCACTTGGACTTGCAATCCAGCGATATTCGACTTATCTCCTATCTGATCGATTGCCCAATGTTCTAACGTATATACCCCTGGATCTGAGAAAGTAAGCGTAATATCGCGAGTAAGATATGATTTCACTTCACCAGTACTGTTCGTTACTTTCCAGTAGTATTCTAACGAGCCTTGATCTGATGTATCCTCATCGATATCCTCAGACGTATATTGTTTCGTATCATACTGATTTACGGATGAAGGTCCGTTAATCTTAGCAACAGGAACATGATTCTTAACCATAAATGTACGCGTCGCATAAGAGCTTAACTTTCCATCAGAGGCTGTAAGCTGCATTTCCCAACTATCAGAAATGGCCTTTTTGTGTGAAATACCGTTACGATTAATAAGATCACGAATGGTCATAGATTGGTAACGGTTGTTTCCTGCCCAGTAGTAAGGAGAATCATTAAATTTTGCATTCCAGGCATAAGATAAAGCATCTCCATCTTCATCCGGATCTGGTGTTAAGTTATCCATTGTGATGATCGTGTCGCGGTAAATTTCGCTAGGCATTTTAAATGCGGCAGCCGGTGGATGATTGACTACCTGTACATTTTGACTATACCAATCCGACCACAAGCCACGATTATCATGTACTTGTAGATTGATTTGATAATTCCCTTCACCAAATGATGCGATATTCGGCGGTGTTGTCGCTCCACCCCAATGTTCCCATACCTTATTCCAACCATCTTTGATTGCAGTCCAGTAATATACATCTAATGGATCATTATCTGGATCGAAAGATTTGTCTGTAATGGTGGTAGATTTACGATAGGAAACGATATTCGGATCAACGGTAAATAACGCAACCGGTGGTAGATTAATAGACGCATTCCCCACAGTACGTTGACACCAATCACTCCATACACCGATTCCATTATCTCCATCCACATCACGGACTCTTAAACGGATGTCGTAACTGTCCTTTTCAAAAACTCCCCCAGGTGGCTGCCCGTCGATCCACATCTCATCTACACTCTTTTTATATTGCCATTGCCACTGCATAATCCCTTTATCAGCACTTGTAATATGATCTAAATCGTAGGACGAATCTATTAATTGAACATTTCCATTGATAAGCCTTGCTGAAAAAAGCGCTATTGGCTTGCGATGGACTTTAAAGCTCATCGTAGATGCGGCATCTTTACTCCACATCTGATATTCAGCAAAGCGAGCATCCTGTTTCGGTATATCCTTAGCTTGATAACTCACTACATATTGTCCGGTATACGGAAATGAAGTGTAAAGGCTCGTCCTCCATAGTCCCGAATCCCCTATAATCCCCATTGAGTTATCAAAGTAGTTCGGATCATGATCATATCTCACTCGATCAGCGTACTTAGCATCTCCTTCATAGTCTTCATAGGTGGTACCGCTATTCTCGATAGGACTATTCACGAGGACAAAAGCGTTTCGCTTAAGTCTATTGGTAACTTTAAAAGTCATATTCACAGATTCCGAC
Organism: Paenibacillus sp. FSL R5-0914; assembly: GCF_038004525.1. Classification (NCBI taxonomy): domain Bacteria; kingdom Bacillati; phylum Bacillota; class Bacilli; order Caryophanales; family Paenibacillaceae; genus Paenibacillus; species Paenibacillus sp. FSL R5-0914. The sequence continues at coordinate 36,703 of NZ_JBBORH010000004.1, read as the reverse complement.
AAATTCGCAGGATCAGCTACTTTTACAGTCATCGTATAATCCCCTGGAGGAATAGAGTCACCTATAGCATCTACAGGAATAGAGAAATACTGATATCCTTTCGTTTGAGATACTACCGTCTTCCTATAAAATACATTGGGTATCTCCGCACTTACGATAAGATCATCATTATCTGGATCATGGACATACCCCTCGATGTTAAGTGTATTGCGTCCAGGCTCGTTCTGCAGAACTTGATTATTAGGTGTATTTAACGAAATGGTAGGTGGACTGTTCGTTATTAAGGGGTATACAAATCGAATGGTATGACCAAAAGATATTAAATCATAACCATTTTCTGGTGCCAAACCTCCCGAGTTTCTTTGATAGCCTATCTGTAGCGAGTATTCTATAGATATCCCTTTGGGTATACCATCAAAAACATTTGAACCAATCCAATTTGAATAAGGGGTATCTGTTGCTAAATTAATTTTAGTATCAACGACATTTGGTTCGGTATCGTATGCTTTGAAAAACAGTTTTTCAAGTGGTTTAAACATGACATATTGACCATATGGTCCAGATGGACAACCATACGCGTAAGTCGGAAGATTTTGAGACATTGCCCCCTCACTTATTGCGCCAACACACATAGTTGTACCTTGGACTATACTCGACGAACCACTTTCTTTATGACGAGCGATAGTTGCTTTTGAAGTAAATAATGCATCTGGACTAATGTCAAATGTTAATTGTTTGGTTGTTTTATTGTATTTAATGTTATTAAGCTTTTGATTATTTATAGTTATATTTGAATTTCCGTAGTTCCATCCTGCATCATTGTACTCGGAGTAAGCAGGAATGTTAACATCCTTATAATTGACGATATTCGGATCACCAGTCGCAGCTTCTACGGTTTGAATATATATGCTCTGGCTAGGCATTAATCCGAATAATAAAGTGATTATAAGGACTAGAGAGAAAATTTCTTTTATTTTTTTCATTTAAGCACCTTTCTACCAGGACCAATCCACTTCTGGCGCTCGATTTTTCACTACTACTGTCCGTGAACTTAACTTTTGTCCATCTGAATTTGTAGATTTCCGGTCAGCTTCTGTCACAAACTCATCAATAGTTGGTTGACCAAATTCTTCAAAGACTGTAAGTCGGACTTCATATTTCCCTACCTCACTCAGCTCTAAATTCAAACGATCCGCATTTTCATTACTAAATATCACCCATTTTTCTCCTTCAAAGCTGCCATCATTATTAGAATCATAACGATACTCCCATAATCTGCGGCCGATTACATCTTTGTCAGGAGAATATGAAATATCATCTAATGAAACAATCGCTTTGCTCCCAAAGTCGGGACTTCGATAGACTACTCCTGGTAGAGTAAAGTAATTATACGGTACTTCATCTGGAACGATATCAAAAGTAATCTCACTACTATCTGAGTAACCAAGCGTGTTTTCCACATAAATCGTAGCCTTATATTTTCCAGGTTTCTTAAACAATACGTCTTTGCTTTCAAAATCAGACAATGTGCCACTATACTTGATATCTGCATTCGTCCCACCAGAAACAGCAGTGATGGTAACTTGCGTTTTACTCGATACTAAGGGAAACCTTGTAGGACTCTGGCTTCTATTGAATAATGTCATCTTACGATTTTGTTTAAGCGTTCCTTCTATGGATAAGCCTGCAGATGGCTTCGGCTCAGTGACGGTAATTTCTATACTCGTACTCCCGGTTTGATTTTCATTGTCTACAACTGTGAGCGCGATAGGCAATGTTTTACCAATTTGTTCTGGTGTGTACCACACATAACCTTTTGAAGCATTACCGATCTCTCCTTGCGCACCCGAAGTTTCCCACACGTAGATATTAATGTATCCATCTGGATCATAGGATGCTGCACCACTAATTAGTGTATCGTCTCCTGCTTTGACATATCTCGGCGCTGAAATTCTTGCTATAGGTGGCTTTCCTTCCGGTTCTGTTGGCTTAGTCGGAGGTGGAGGAAAAGTAATTTGTGGGTCGTTTTTACAAACAGTTGCCGAAATTTGTAGAGGCTGTTCCAGTGATGTGATGGTTCCATTCTTTGTAACGATCGGTTTTTTGAAACGAACGAGAACGGTTAGCGCATATTCTTGGGTAAGGCATTCCCCTGTAACGCTCGACTTTTTGATCACAAAATCAAATAGAGTACTAACGTTAAATGTCTTTGCAGACTCCTTTTTCGTCTTGAGTGTGTTGTTCCTATCTTTCTCTTTAGCATAGAACACCCACTCGTCAATGTTTGAAGCATCATTGTATCCTTGCAACTGCCCCATTAATGAAATTTGTACGGGTTCATCTTTATTCCCAAGCTTCGTAGGATTTGGATTAGGTTTATTTAGAGTTACGGTACCGATAAGTGTAGGTTCTGTAGGGAGTTTATAGTCAAAGGAGACATTTCCACTGTATTTGTAGGATGTTACATTAGCCGATGCAGTGTACCAATAATTCAAAAAGGTCTTATACCTTCTTCCGAGCGCATTCCCTCCTTTTCCAAAGCTCTCACTGACTTCTTCAGGATCATAGTCCACTTTGTCCTTATCAAGAGTGTGGTAGATAATAAATCTGTTCCCATTCACAATATTATGATTAACATAATTTAGAGGTAGTTTTTTATCATCGACATTGATACGAACAGATGACTCGACGATATCTGCAGAATCAATACCTGCATTAACACTACCGTTGTACCATTTTATCCCATCTCTAGAAGCATCCGATTTAGTTACTACTGTTAATGTTGGGGGATCATCCGAAGGATTACCTGATCCGGTACGATCGTAATGTTTTTGCGAATTATTATTGGGATCCCATTCATTAATCTGCCAACGTCTACCGTCTGAATATCGCCAAATTGAGTTTCCAGGTTCAGTATAAAATGGTTTCTCATATGAAGCAGCATATCCTTTTACACCATCAATCCTCTCTTTATTCGGGACACCTTTTAAAATCAATTTTATTTTCCCATTCTCTATCGAAAGACTAACTTTTTGATTGGTACCATTATATTTTAATGAAGATGTTAATATAGAAGTACTAGACACCCCACTTGGGATGTCTAGATAATATGTTTTCTGACTATTTGAAGAGCCAATTAAAGTTTCAGCCGGTATGGATATGGTTTTACTTGTTGAATCTGCAGCTTCGATAGATTCAGGTATAAAGGAAAGTACTAATGAAATGATTAGTACAGTTAAATATATCTTTTTCATTGTTTATTCCCCTTGACGTTTTACAATAAATTTTTCATCAAAACCACCACCGAAATATATGGCTATGGAAAGATCCGTAAAATCCTCTGTTGATACATACATCTGATAGGTCGATAATTTCTGACCCGGTTGTAATTTCCAATTCCACAAGGCTTCTTTACTATTTATTTCATCTGCCTTAAGTTTTGGCATAGAACCAGCAAGATTTGATCCATTCGTATTGATAATCCACTTGCTAGCTGGACTCTTCGAAGTTAGTTGAATAAGATTTTGACTGTTATTTTCAATCGTGATTTTTGTCCATACCAGATATTTCGTAGCTTGTTTAAAAACTTGTTCACGATATCCATACTTTTTAATGATTGCCTGAGCATCTTTGGATTTCACATCATAAACCATCAATTTCTCCAGAGTATAACTTAGTCCTCCAGCCGTAATCGTCACAGGAAGATCCACTTCTTTTTTCAGACCAAATTTAAACAGATTATCTCTCATAATTGGTGCTGGTGTAGCTGCAGGCTTTGTTGTAGCAGCCGGTTTAACTGCAGCTGCGCTTGTTATGGCTCCATTTCCCAAAACTGCGCTAAATAACATAGTTGTTGCCAAAATTGATTTCATCATTGTTTTATTCATTAATTACATCTCCCTTTTTTATAGTAGTTTTTAGTCATTAATTGTGATTACGAGTTCAGATAACCTCTTAACAGAAGGCAAATGTTTGATAATAGCAGCTTTGACCTCTTTTAAATTAAAACTATCAACAATATCGGTTATATCAAGAGTGTTGTTCTCGATATCACCGCGATCAACAAATTGTTCCACAGCTTTCGCTTGCAAGTAATCTTGGTACCAAGCAATTACATTCTTTGGATATCGTTTTGTATGTACCTGAATCTTTGGAAAAGAGCTTGATAGATTTTCATCGTCACTCCTATCATTGTTCAAATTTACCGAGATAGAGTAACTAACTACCCTTTCAATTTCATAGAAAAGTGATACATTTGGGTTAATCTCACTACTACCATCACAAACAAAGCATATTTCATCATTGTGATCTTTCTTGCCTTTACAAGCGGGGCAAGTAAAACGAATTCCCTTTTGAATGGTGATGACATCGCCTTGAAGAATGAAGTCAATCTTATCTCCTGTTTTGACTTTTAACTCATTCCTTATTTTTATCGGAATAACAATTTGCCCTTTGGATGATACTGTCGCAGAATAGTTTCTCACGTTTTACCTCCTTACATTTCATCTTATATATATATTGTAAGACGAATTGTAAGTTAATTAAAGAAATATTTTCAAATAAATAACTTTACTTAATTTTCTATATAAAATTTAATTTTCCATGATAAACCCAACATTATATTGAATTTTTTCTCGAAGACAGAAGATTCAAATGATCTTTTCAGTTCTATATATTGCGTCTCAATAAATTGTAAAATTTCATTTTCTGATTTATCATGATCTAGTAAATCAAGGACTTGACTAGTATTCCCCATCATTATAACGAGTCTTTTTACAACTCCCATATTATCCCTTTCTATAGACAATGCGATTTCGCTAGAGAATACCACACGCACTAAAACATCCTTTGTCATGGTCTTTGCAAAAGTGGCATCTTCTTGGCACATTATGCCCAACTGATTCAACTCCCCGCATATTATTCATTGAATTTATACTCCTGCACAGCAGGTACCTGTATAGGCTCCTGCAACTTACCAGTAGCTAACAGTTGAGGATGCTTAGTCTCAATTACTGCGATCACAGACGGTCCTTGTATGTATTTGGTGATCCCATACCGTTGATCCTCGTAGAGAAAAGGGAAGCTCACACTTGAGGATTCATCAATGACTACAAACTCTAATATATTCACTTTATCATGGAAGCGGCTCCCTTCTAGTGGAGAGAGCTCGCTGTCTAATCCAAGATTCTTCTGTAGTGTCTCTTTAAATGTGGCATATGCTTCAGTTGAATTTATAATAAGAAGTCCGTGAGAACGCTGATCTTCATTAATCTCTTGTGCTGCGTCATGTACTGCCATATTATTTGCATCCTTTAATAATGATCGATTAACATCCCATTCTTGATTTTGCACCTGAAAGAACCAAGTAAACATAAAAATTAAAAATGCGAAAGCCAGCTTAATAATATAGTCCATTTTAGTATCATCCCTTAATCGAGGTATTCACTCATAATGGATCCGTGACCATAGTAATTTAACGATGCAATGTTCGATGAGAAATTATATGGAAACAAATTTATCCGTGGAGCAGTGATGTAAACATCGAGTCTTGATTTACGATCTTGAACCGTTTCAGTCGTGCTCTTTATAGAAATTGCGGAAGCGCTGAACCCTACAGCGGTGAGATTAGCGATCACTTCACTTTTCATTGATGAAGTGACCATCCCCTCTGTTGCAGCCTTCTGAGTGATATAAGAAGTGTTTGCCTTAACCTGAAGATCCAGCAGGTAGTCAATATATGTAAAAATGGGCTGGAGCATAACAAACAGGATAAGCCACATGAATAATGCCCGGAGGATGGTCTCTTTCAACTAACAAAAACTCCTTTCTAATAGTCAATAATGCTCAACTTTTTTTGTGTAAGAGATAATATTATCTTGCCCATCACCAATCATTCCTGTTGCTGCCCCAAGATATATTGCGGCCACAACAAATGCCAAACCAAGAAAAATAGCTATACCTATAGTCTGATCTTTCATGCTGCTTGAACAGCTTCATCAGGTAGAGTAATAATCAAATTTGTTTGCTTAGCAGGGGTAACAATCATCGAGGTAGGTACAGTAGGCTTTTTACTTGTTGCATCCGTAATTAAATCACGTACAATTGGAAAAAGAAAAAGTATCAACAATCCCACACATACAAAACCTACTGCGATATAAAGCCCATGTCCCATAGTTTGATCTTTCATTATTAAATTCTCTCCTTTTAATTTGAGTTATTTTAGATCCTGCAAAAACTTTTTTTGATCCCTCCTAATCGTAATATAAATATTTATTTTTAACGGAAGAGACTAACTCCATTAAAGTTCCCTCTTAGTAACATGATATATTGCAAGGACAACACTACGATCATCAAGAATGTACTAATAGATGGGGTTACATTAATGATGCCAGCCCAGTCCCCTATCCTTGTCCATTTTTTTTGATAGTGATCACTGGAGATCTTTGAAATTGCAGTATTTTGTTTTTTTAGATATTCAATTGCCTCATTATTATCAGCCATTCCTTCTGTTGCAAGTAGGATCGAACGAACATTGGACATGAAATGATGATTCGCAGGAAACTTATCGCAAAAATATTTTATAGCTTCTTCTACACCATCATCTGTAGCCTTTTCTGCTAGTTCATTTAAATCATCTTTAAGATATTCAAATGTTGGAGCAACTTGTGCGCAAAAAGCTCCAAACTCAATATAGCCTCTATTTCTAAGTCGATTATTCTGATATTGTTTTAAAAATGAAACGATCTCCCCATCCTTATGGAGGATATTTTGCTGAAACTTCCTATTCAAAATCCATCCCAACGGTAAATATTTCATTGGACTGCTAATTAATAAAATGAGAATTGGAATTAAAAGCTCTTTATAAGACAGCGTTATTTCTCTAACATATGAACTGAGGAACATGAATAAGAAAAATATCAGGGCCGTTGCGTAACGAATAAAGTTAACATTTTGGGCTTTTACCGGATATCCAGAATTGTCTAATTTCTCTTGGAATTGATCACTCTGAAATTTCATCATTACAGCTCTAACATTGATTTGTTTGCGAAATAGATCTCGTTCGTGGCTCTTGCTAGTACTTAGAAATACCAATAATGCGAAGTACGCTATTCCAATTGTTGAAACTATAGTAAATAATTTATCCAATGTTTCTCACCTCACTTACTGGTAATCTAGTTTTGGTCTCGAAAGAAGGATACTGAATAGAAATGCTATAACAAAACTAATAACAATAATCATAAAAAATGTGACTCCAATCGGAGTTTGAAATTGTAATTTAAAATACAATCCTGGTTTTAGCATAAACATGAATGTACTGATGGATAATATAAATACAAGGAGATTTCCGTATAGACCTAGTTTAATAGCATCACTATTGTTTGCTTTTACAGTTAAAATTGTTTCTCTTTGTTGCTCCATTGAATCGTTTAATTCAAGTAATGAAAGATTGAGATTAACATTACCTTCTTTCTCAGCATCTAATAAATCGCTGATGAATATACGAGCAAAGGTCGTTGAGACAGTACTAGCGAATCTTTGAGCTTCGCCTTGCAGCATCGTTTCATTGCTATAATTTGAAAACTCATCTGCAAGTATTCTCAGAGGCCGTTTAAGTACATTGTTATCCATAAGGAAGTCTGACGTTGCATATAGAGCAGCGTCCACAGATAAGTAAGTATATTTGGCGTATATTTTCACAACATCTAATAAGTCATAACTACCTTCTGTTTGTCGTTTAGTATATTTATAGCGCATAACTATATATGGAATACTTCCTGCTAATATTGCCAATAACATCGGTAACTTCCAAACAGACTTAATTGTATCTATATTACTGGTTTGCAGATTTCCATCGAAAAATGGATCTGAACTAAACAGCGATGGGAGCTCCTGCATTGTTAATAGAGTAATAATAAATATACCGACCAGTAGAAATCCGCTTTGAAGTATGAATTTTGTTACACTAACAAAAGGTTCATACTTATCCTGAGTTAGATACAATAGATTATCTAAATGTCGATAGATAAATCGTTTATTCCTTTTAGATGCTTCATTAAAATGTTTTGCATTCTTCCTGTATTCACGTTTCTTCGCTATATAACGAAGTTGTTCATCAATGAGGGGCTTTACTAGTTTCCAGATACCCAGAACAACTAAAAAGTGAAAAAAAAGACGAATAGCATAATCGCTTATATTGTTCATAAAGTCCTCCTCACTGACTGTTGAGTACAATTTTTGCCTTTAAGCTTTCTTTCAATGGATCTTTCATTGGTTTGAGTTTAGTCAACCTTTTCAACTCTTCAAGGAACCGCTGAGTAACTTCCGGATTCTTTTTTTGCATTCTTTTGACAATACTCTCTGTAAGTTGATCATTATAAGTCCATTCATTGGTAGCTTGTTCGTAACGCATGATATCACTGGCAAATACGGAATTTTTCGCTTCATCATAGAAGACCTCTGAAATCCGGGTTAACTTTTTCTCACCTGCATCTGTAGGTTCCATAATGAAAACTATCTCACAGGATTTCATCGCAGAGATTAAATGGCCCTTCAGACTACCTCCCAAACGAGTAAATACAGCGAACGCACCTTGATATGGAATATCTTCAGAATCAACTGTATGAAAAGTGCCGATTATACCGTTGTACCCCTTTTCTCCGCTGAAAAAGTAAAATTCCCACTCATGGAATCTCATTTCTGTCATAAAGAGAATATTAGGATCATGACGAAGTGACTCAATTCCAACTTCCATTAGTTCATCATTTTCAGCCTGAATCGGAATAATACGATGTCCTTTAATTTGATAAGGCAATATTGATTCTGGATGTTTTTCAATCATGACTACCCCCATGCAAGAGGTTGATCCTTGTAATTGTTCACCTACGATTGTATTAGCAAATGTTGATTTCCCTGATCCAACAGGACCGGCTACTACAGTGTTTCTAAATAGATAACTTAGATCTCTTAGTAGGTCTATGCTTTCCGCAGGGATAGAGCTAGTACCAGCTTGTTCATCAAAATTCATATACTCTACAACTTGCCGCCGCATAGTAATAGTAGTAAAGCCATCCCAGACACGTGGAGAAACCCATATCGCTATACGGATGAATCGCCCTGGCCACAGGGGATCATCCATTTTAAACTCTGCAGAAGGCTTATCTTTATTCAATTTTGCACTTGGCGCACCCTTCATCAATGTACGCTTAAGCTGCTCTACCCGGTCTAACGAGGGCATCTTATAAGGATACTTACTAAACACGCCTTTATTATTGTAGAAGATCTGTTCACCAATGATTTGCAGCCCTGTTGAATCGCTATAGGAGCGATCAGTGATCCATTTGAAAGCTGGTCCATAGCCCTTCCATTCATGGTACAATGCTTCAGTAATGCTACTGTATGCATCCGGTATTTTTCCACCATATGGATTTTTCCGAACATATTTCTCAATCTCATTCATGAAGTACGATATAGCTTGCAAGTCTCCCATTAATGCTTTTGCATTGAGTACATAATAGTCTTCATCCTCCCGCCGCAATTCCGGAGTAATATCTTTTTTCATTTTATTTAGATATGAATAGAAGTCTTCAGTACTTGTTATGCGATTTTTCATCATTCGTTCTTTAAGAGAGAACGGTACGGTTGACGAAGAAGTTGAAATTGTCTTATCAAGAATCATGAAAAGAGTCCTTTCTTTTGCTTGTTTTCTGCCAAACCAAGAGCAATTAGAAATCCATCTACTATTTCATCAATTCGAATTGTCTCTTTCTTCCCAAGAGGTAGATTTTCTGGATAATTCGGATACTGAGGGATTTCAATTAATACTTCAGACCCTATTTGCATAGCAAGCGCTTTAGGAGTAACAACATCTGCAACATTCGACCGATTAATTATTAATGAGAACTCGTGTGGGTATATACTTAGTTGTTTTGCCAATTCCATGAATTGTTTTAAGCGATACTCGTGTCGCATATGTGTAACAATCATTCTTAAACTTGATATTTGCATACCCACATACCAAGCTGCGCTCTCTGCGATTGATCCAAAATCAGCAACAACTACATCGGCGTGTTCTTTACACCATGATAGTAAATATTCAATTTCATCCTCTTGGTAATCTAGTGCACTGAGCGTGTCATGATTACCAGGTAAGTAAAGATATCCATCTTGTTTAAGTAGTAGGTTAATATCTTCTGCTTGGAGTAACTTCCCAGTTATACGTGGGCGTAATAAATCCAAACTAATGCTTGTTTGACGTTCATTTCCCGGATCATAGAGATCAAGACCGAGCAGTATAACTTTTTTTCCTTTGGCTGCGATTCTTTTTGAGAAAATTTTGGCGTTACTAGTACAACCCACTCCCGGAGCTGATCCAAAGAAACCTATTAGATTTCCATTTAAATCATTATCTTCTTCTAGAATGTATTTAATTTTTTCGATTAAATTAGCAGTTGTTGCTCGTGGTGGTACAAAATAAACTCCATTCAGTTCACAGATAGCATGAATTGCTTGATAACCTCTTACTCCCTTTTTTAAATACCAGTAAATTACTTCTGCTTCCTTATTTTCGCTCTCGATAGTTGAGAGGTTTTGAATATCAACTACTTCGCTAGTAAGTATTAATATGTTATCTTGTAGTTGTTCTGAAGATGGTATTATGTTTTGTGGAATCACTGTATAGCCTATGTTTCGTAACGTGTTAACCGTTATTTGATCTAACCCGTTTGTGAATATCGTTTTCATTTTCTCCTCCTACTCAACTCTGACAATCCAAAGTTTATCTCCTTGTTCAAGATATTGTTTAAGTTGCTTTGCGTCCTCGTTAGGTATTTTAAGTTCAGGTACCGAAACCTTGCCAGTTGATGTTGTACGGTTTGTGATATTACCGTTTTCAGTGTCTTTAACATCATTATTGTCCTCAGTTCTTACATAATTTACTGTGACTGCTGTTAGAAAAGCTGAATCTACACTTGGAACATCTATTGCATCAGAAGATGCGCTCTTTTGTTCTTTCGTACGATCCTTCACTAGGTAAATGTCTACTTTATCTCGACTTCGCAACGAGCCGTTAATTGCGTAAATTGCTTCTTTTGGTATTGGATAGATCCCTTCATTTGGACCTGGCTCCAAATCATCTACATCAACCAAAGATTCAGTTAATATAACTCCATCTGTTAAATTCACGTTGAGTATCTTATTTTCAACATCTTTGATGCTATGTATTGCATTTATAGGTACATCTTTTGTTTGGACAGCTTCAAGATAGAGATCTTTTGTAGATAGTTCATAATTTTTAGGGAGATACCCTCCAGAAGCGACCTTCACTTTAACGACTTTCTGAGAGAGCACATAAGGTTTTATGTATAGGTCATATCCAAAAAGCCCTCCAAATCCAATTAATAAAACTAAAATTGAAAAAAAATAATGCAACTTAAATTTCAAATGAAAAACCTCCTAAAGTATTAGGTAATTTAAAACGAATGATTAAAAAAAATAAAACCTCTTTTTCTTTTTGCTAGAAGGAATAACTGAACTCAAAATCTCAGGAACAATAGATATCGTATCGTCTTCTAGATCTAAGGGATCAGGTAGAAAGTTGTTTTGATAAAACTGAAGCTGAAGATTTCTTTTTTCTCTACTAGTAAATGAGTCTGTAAATTTCTTATATCTCTTGTCATCTGTAAAATTCACCAACACATTAAATGGCTTGTTCCAGGAATTGTTTAATAGTTTATCAACTAGGTTAACTAAGAACTGAAAGTCCCATATTGCTGGAAAGGTACTGATTATTGAGATATTTGCTCTGAAGAATTCTTTGAAAAAACGGCCTTCTTTGCTTTTCCTTCCTTGATTCGTAACTATCTGACCTAAATCAACAACAACATATTGGTACTCTGCATTCAAAATTTTTATGTACTTCTCATAGTTAGCTGCTGGATAAAAATCAATTCCTTCTGAATGAAAACCATCGTCCATTTTTTTAGACTTTTTTGTTCCATCATCTAGAAATTTAAATACCGATGGATTCACGTTAATGTCTAGTAACTCAACACATGCTACTTCAAAGGAGTCTCCGCTTAAATAACGTGCAATCTGTATTGCATTATGTGATGATCCTGCTCTACGGTTAGTGCTTGCTACAGCAATTAGAACAGTTCCAATTATCTTTTCATTTATAATGACTCTATCTTTATAAATAATCTGATTTTCATGTTTAGGAAGACTAGGAAGTTTGGGATAACGTTTCTTCGTTTGATTTCTTCTTGATAAAACCACTTCTTCTTCACTCTGTTTATCTTCACTTACTTTTAATTGTGGGGAGTCTTCTTGATCTGTTTCATCTGAGGATTCTTGGTGTGATTCGACATAAGTTTTCTCAATATATTCATCTTTTTTTTCGAACTCTTCATTAAATAAGTCCTTACTTTCAATGGGTGAATATGAATTTACATAATGCTTTTCTGTATTTTCGGTTAAAGAATTTTCCAAAGGAGATTCTTTATCAACTATCTCCAATCCGAACTGTATAGTTAGCTCAGGTTGTTCAATCTTGATTTCTACATCTGTATCGTCTGTATCGTCACTTACATACTCACTTTTATTACTAGAATGCATTTGAGGATAAGACTCAGCTCTTGTTTGCAGTTCTTTAATTAAACGTGATTGTTCTAATCTTTTCTTCATTAGCCCAAAGTCCAGATCATTCCATGAAATGCAAACTACATTTCTGTCCTTTAAGTTTTGAATAAATGCATCTTCTTCACGAAAGTAAATTAGCATTATCGTTATAAATGGATCTTGAATTTCAACTTGATTAAGTATCTTGAAAAATGAATTTTCAGATTCTATTGCATATTCTGTCGCGATTATGATCTCAGCTTCTGAAGTACTCCACTGTTGTATAAAAAACTCAAAATCATCTATTTTCCTTACAAAGCGTCCATAATCAGAAAGTTCTTTTTTAACCCACTGTGCAAAATCTTCATCATCCGATACTAAGAATAGACGATGCAACTGATCACCTCATTTTTCATCATCTAAGGTCGTAATAATTCTTTTCTCCGTTTTTAAAAACAAAAAAACTATTTGTTAATCCATCGTCTACACATTCTTCTAATTCTTGATCAGTTATAAACCATGTGTAGTCACTGGTTCCCTCTTGTTCGCATATTTTACTAGCTAATTCCGCCTTTTCATCGGATGACACAAGCACAACAAGAGTTGATCTTATCCCGTTTGCATCAAAGTACTCCTTACAAAATTTCGCTTGGTAGCGAATGGTTTTAAGCCAGTTTTCTTCTTCACGATGGCAAAGTAAATGAAAATCAAGCTTTTTCCCTTTTGGTGTTTCCAAAATGAAGTGAGCAGTTGGTACTACCTGATCCTCTTTATGCTTTAAAACTGGATGAAATTCAAAATGTATAACATTAAAAGATTTTCTAAGTAATATGAAGAATTCGTTAGTAATAATATATTTGTGTCGGAACAACATAGAGACTTCCTTTGGTCTTCGAGGATCTCTATTCCCTAAAAATGCTCCATATCTAAACTTCAGAATGTCAGCTGCACTTGAACCCATCTCATAAATTGTTGGACGATTTTGAAGTGGATTACAGTAGGTTTTCCATTGAATCCTTCTCAGCAATCCTAATTTCATTAATTTTTTCAATCTATTTCGAACCGTAGTATTATCGCCACCTGAAAAGAACAACCGAGTCAATTGAGACAATGTAATCCAGCGATGTACCGCAAGAAATCGAATGATTTCTATATCTCTATCTGTGATCCACCCGTCTTTTATCTTTCCGTTAATATAAAAAAATTCATGCCTAGTGAGTGGATCCAAAGAAACTACGAAAGCAAAGGGATCATCCCAAGTAGGATGCATTCTAATCCCTGGTTGATTCGCAATTATTAGAGGAGATACTTGGGATTCCATATAATCTCCTCCTAATATAAGTGATGTGGGAATTTAATTATTTTACTTCGAATTCTTTTGCCGCCCGCTTGAACATTTTTAATCATGACTGAAACGGTCATACCCACTAAATCCCCATGACTTGGGACGCGGTTCGGAAACCAAGCCAGACTTTCAATACCAGGTGCTAATTTCACAAAAATTCCTATATTCTCTACAACACTAGTTATCACACCGGTGTGGAAATCATTAATTCTGAAATTTTCATGAACACGAGTCCAAGGATCTTCCATCAGTTCTTTTCGCGATACAATAACACGTTTTTTTTCATGGTCGATCTCTTTTATTTTCACTGTAATCTCACTACCAAGTGGAATTACGTTGCGCGCAGAAGGCGTCCAGTCATATTCATAGTCTCTGATCGGGAGTACACATGAAACTCCTTTGATCATTACATAAAACCGTTCTTCCTCGAATCCGGATACAACTGCAGGACATACATGATTCACTTCAGCATTTTCCCAAAAATCCTCTTGCAGTTCTTCAAGAGCTTGTACTCGTGAAAGTAATACTATTCCTTTTTCCTCATCAAATACATTTACAATCTTAGGATCAAGACCCTGTTTTGTAACATCTAAAACCATGTAGTCAATTTTGTGATCCAAAAAACCAACAAGAGATCGAAATTTATGTTTATCGAACTGATTTTCGTGAATCATACCCTTAAGACCATTCTTCAGTTCAATGATTGCACATTGCATAGACTCACCAAATGGACTATGCGTTTCAATACTCTTTACAACTCCTTGATGGATCATCTTTCGACGGAGCGAGGTTTTGTATTCAAGCATATTGTTTCCTAAGATTGACATATTCATATAATCAACTCTCCTTTATTTTTCAGATATAGAATATATTGATTTATTTTTTCGAGTTTATAGCCTATTAATTCTAGATGTTTGAAGCTCCTTGAAATCACTTTTAACGTCTTCCGTTTAAAGCAGCTTTCAATTTTGGATTGTTCAATTTCAGTATTCCAAATTAATATGTAATAACCGTTCTGACTAATTTGTAATGAGCTATCTTCAACCTCAACAAGGATTTCTTCTTTTCTTTTCTTATCGAGATCATCTTTCTGTATTTCCATATCTTCAAGCAGCTTACTTACCGTTTTGTTTGAATTCGCCCAAATTTTTAATAGCTTAGGTTTTGTTTCCTTCATATGATTGATAATTACAAACAGCGGTACTGTTTCGTAAATAAATAGGCATTGGTTATAAAAAGATTCTATATTTTCGACACTGCACGACGGATGAGTTAAGACAAAATCTAGTTCTTTAATAAAATTGTCATGAGGCAAACTAATGCTCCCTTCTACTTCTGAATCACTTTTACATCTATATATAATACTATCTAATTAATATATTAGTATATTACTATATATATTAAAAAAATAGAAGACACTATTTTATACGTTGTAAGTGACTTCTATTTTTATTGTTTGTATTTAGTATTGGAGTTAACCCCCAATCTTTATGTATTATCTGAAAAAGTCTTTTACCATACCGATCTGTTGTTAAATGAAATAAGTATAGATAGTTCTCATACTCAATAGTGTAGTCCTCATTGATTGCTCCCTCTTTTTTGATTTCTTCAACTGCAAAAGCCAAGATTTCTTTTGAAAACATTATTGATGCTTGTACTTCTAATTCAGGGTGATCATAAATATTTGTTAATCCTTTCGTTATATATTTTACTGGATCTTCATTAAATGGATTATTAATCGTTATAATTTTCACGAAATCATTTATTGGTGCAAAGACTAAAGTTGCTAAATTACCCTTCCCTAATTCTAGGTTGAATAGTCTTCCATTATGACTCCAGGTGCCGTTAATGTCGAATTCAACTCTAAAGATTCGATCAATTATTGAGAAAAATAATTCTTCATAATTTTCAATATATTCATTAAGTATTATGTCTGGATATCCATAATTAAAAAGCCCATATGTTCGAACTTTGATAAATCTACCTTCTAAATCAGTTGTTAATATAGGTTTAATTGATGGATCGTAAAATTGATACATTTTATCACCTCTCTAAATTTGAGAAATGCATACATCTAATAAGAATTAATTAGTATATCATAATAATTGAATTATTATGATATACTAATTCGATTGTAATACTTTCCTGTATTTATTCAAGATTTAATTTGTATGTTTTTGATTAAAGGACGCATTCTACCTATTTTTCTTCATCCCCTCATCAAATCATTCTTTAACCAATAACTAAAAAAACCGTTTTGTTCTAATTGATATTAATTTTCCCTTATAATGATACACTTCGTATCTTTTAAAAAAAATTACAAACGTGTAAAATTACTCTTATGTTTAGATTGATATTTCATTTCTTTTTTTGTTACGCCATTATTAAATGGTTATTTAATCCATAAATTCTTGCACTAAATATTGTACATTAGAAGATTATTACATAAGGAGAATTATATTGTATATGGATGAAACTATTGGGGGATATTTAGAAAAGTTAAGACATTCATGCGGATACAGCCTAAGGCTTGCTGCAAAAAAAACTTCATTAAGTCATGGCTATATTCGAGATGTAGAGCTTGGAAGAAAGAATTTCTCTAATTTTGAAATCATCCCTAAACCTGATACATTAAAAAAGTTCGCACTAGGATATAGGGTATCATTCAATGAATTAATGAGGATAGCTGGTCACATAGTCTCAAATCCAACAAATGAATTTGAATTTATAGATCTTGATTTAAATAAAGTTCTGTTTATTCGGATAGACATCAATGATACTGTTACATATCACTCTTCTACACAAACCTTTTTTGAATCTAAATCTTTATTTGAATTCTCTTTGTTTGAACATTCATTAGAAAAAAATGGTTATTTGCGTATTAAAAGTGGCTGGTATGTTAATCTTAAAATGGTAAAGAGATATGATGAAACTACTGGAGAACTGTCATTTTTTGAGGATTTTGAAGATAATAACATCAAGATCCCTAAAATTCTCGCAATCTCAATCCAAAATGAAATTTCAAAAGCAACTAAGATAAA
The DNA here is from genome assembly GCF_038004525.1 of Paenibacillus sp. FSL R5-0914. Lineage (NCBI taxonomy): Bacteria > Bacillati > Bacillota > Bacilli > Caryophanales > Paenibacillaceae > Paenibacillus > Paenibacillus sp. FSL R5-0914. The sequence continues at coordinate 19,702 of NZ_JBBORH010000004.1, read as the reverse complement.
CAATGTCCAGAATCTAGACTATTCATATAAACCCTTTATTCGAACTATTCGCAATTTAATTATTCGTTAAGTACATCTATTGCCTTCATATTTCTTGTTCTTCAATTAAATTCTAGAGATATATTTGTGTCTTATGTGTTAATATATATATATACTGATTAATCATATAATATAGGTGGTGATACTCTCGTGTATAATACGGAACATAATACGACTATCGACTTCGAGCTTGACTCTCCACTTGAAGACTATTTGAGTCGTATGATTGCGCAAATACCAAATGCTTCAAGATTAGTAATGCAAACGCTGGCCAACAAAAGCTTTAATAAAGAGGATTTATCACTCCAAGCAAAAGTTAGACGTGGTGATTTGAACACTGCTCTTAACTGGATTGAATCTCTTGGTCTCGTGGGATACTCAACTAGTGGCCGACAAAAACTGTACCAATTAACACCTCTTGGTGTAAAAGCATATAATAAGTTCAATGACTTGTTTACAACATTAAAAGAGGAAACTAGAGATTAGCAAAACGGAGTAATACTCCGCTTTGCTTTTTTTATTCTAGTAAACATTAATTAACTCTTAAGATCCAATCAGTAGTTAACATATAGATATTAAGAAAATATCCTCTAATGTATTTTCAGATTATACTTTTTTAGGTTATTATTTATTGTTTATTCCTAGCCTCTTCAGAGATCTTTCTAATTTTCTGTGCTACTAGCAAAGTTTTGTCATCGATACCAGCTGGTTTATATGTCACATTTAGTTTAGTAGTTTCAACTCCCATTTCTTCACTCGTTGAATCAGTAACATCTTCTTCACTATCCCATAAAGGATTTCTAATTACATTTTTCTCCGTCATCTCTGTGCCATCAATATTTAAGGTATCATTTATTTTCACACTTTCACTTTCATTTTCATCCCTTCTCTTATCACTTGCCTTCTTTTTAAGTTTTTCTAAAATAATCTGTTGTTCATTTTCTACATTTGACGTTTCATTATCATGCAAATCCTCAAAATCATCACTTGAGTAAAGTTCTTCATCTACCAAATTATTATCATCCTCGATCTTTTCAGAAACTAAAGGGCTAAATAATACCCTAGGAAGTGGTTTAAATAATCCCTTAACCGGTTCTAACCGTACATTGTTATGTACCTGACGGAAGAGACACTCGCCTGATTCACCTGTTTCTGGATTATATCCTTTTAGGTGTAATATTTCAGACGGTAGTACTTTAAACCGCTTTTCCTCCTTTATTTGTGTTTTAAACCCTGTTGTAGACATCTCATCAGTCCCACTACTCTGTCCTATCTCATAAAATTCACCAATCATACTAGCGTAATAATCCGCATCTTCATTCTCTAATCCTGCTAGAAGATATTTCTGCACTGCATTTTGTTTTACCATTGCACCTAATCTTTTGCTTACATCATTTAACTGTTCATTTCCTTGATGAATTACTCGAACAAAAACTTCGAATTCTCTTGCCATTTCTAAGAATGTTGAGAATTCTTCGTCGGCAAACATTTCAATCTCATCGATCGTTATTTGATGTGGTCGAATTTCACCTTTAATATCACGTCTGAAGGTACTTGCTCTTACGAGATTTATAAACAAACGCCCAACCGTATATGTCAAAGTTTGTAAGGTTCCATAAGCTCCATTAACCAAAATTATCTCACCGTTTTTTATTGAATCATCAATATTAAAAGTAGACGGTCCACAAAGAATTTTTTGTATATGCCTATTACTAGTTAACATCGTAAGATAATCATAAAGATTTGAGTTGGTTTTTTCTGTGTATTCTCTAGTCTTTTCGTTAGCAGCCATGTTACGAGTGTATTCTCTTAATAAGCCTACTTGTTTCTCAAAACCCTTTTCAATAATTACAGATAAGACCTCTGCTCTATAATCATCATTCATAGGTTGTACTAAACGGTCTAATTCATTGTATCCACAATTATTACCATAAGCTAACTTAAGCGCTTTTATACAAACCCTCATTAGATTAGTTGATCTATTTTTGAAAAATATATCAGCATCTGGTCCGAGATAACCATGAAAAGCTGATACATTTGCTTCTATCATTGGTTCGATATCTTCTCCTTCTGGAACAAAGAGAGGATTCAGACAATCTGTAGTCTCGCATTGTGGGTCTAACCTACGAAATGGTCTTCCAACACGTGTCAAAAAGTGTGCTAGACGATTGATAAGAGATCCCTTTGGTTCAATAATCGTACTACCAATATAATCATTCAACAAATCTTGTACGATTAAATTTGTTGCTAATACCGTTTTACCAGCGCCAGTTCCCCCTAATATTTGCTCATGTTGTGCTCGATCATTCCTATTAAGGGACATCTGCTGACTTTGGCGCTCTTTCGTAGGAATTGTATGAAATAAATCTAAACGACATTCTTCAGAATAATATCTAAAGTGAGATAGACAACCTTCTTTATTCAGACCTATTCCGTCAAATTCATATAATTCTTCTTCTGAAATACTGTCTTTCCTCTTCACCATGTTCAAAACTGATTTATTCCTGTTATTTTTGGAGGAGCTTATTTCAGATTGTTCAACAGCAGCTGTTAATTTATGAAAAGTTGTTGATTTCACATTAAAATGCAATGTGTAATACAAAGTAAAAGTAATTACAGCAATAAAAATCACTACAGTGATTATCAGTCCCATTGTATAGGGGAGAAATCTCATTATTATTTGTCCTAAAGCCAGGCTGCTTAATCCATTGAGGAATGTTTGAATAATTGGTTTGGAGTAATTATTCTTAAATAAAATTGGACACGAGTAAATGATATGTCCCAAGAAACATGGGATTAAAAGTGGGATTGCTCTGTAAAATACGGGATCCGATAGCCCATAAAATTGATCTTGGTACTTACCGATTAACCAAAAGAAGTTTATCATGAAGAATCCAAGTAATAAAAACGCCTGGATATTCCATAATGTATTTTTGTTCGCAGGATCCATACTGAATCTTCTTATCTCAATGTAAACATTTTTGAATATAAAACCAAACATATGACCAAACGCTGATAATATCCCTCCGAGGATCATTCCAAAAAACTTCAATATATATTCCCCCTTTATTAGTATATATAATACATAAATATAATATTAATATATATAATAAAAAACAGCATCTTTCCAATTACTCAACTTGAGAATGGATAGATGCTATTTTTAGTTAGAGAAGAACCGGCTCAGCAAGCCTTTTTTTGCTTTTTCTTTTGAAAGTGTAGATAGCCACATTCTAATATCAAAACTCATGTCTGGATTTTGGTCTGATAGTCTCGATAATTGATTCTTTATAGTATCTCTTTCGTTATCACTATTCGATACTGAGTATTTTTCAATTAAATCGGCAATAGTTCCTTTAACTTTTTGCACATGTAATTCTCGTTCATCTTGCTTAAATCTCGTGATTTTTTCATCTGCAGCGGTTTTATACATATTTATTGAGTACGATTGCTTTGGATATAATTCCAAAAGAGAGTCGAACTCTTTAAAAAGCTCTTCTTTAATAGGTACAGACTCGTTACCGTATGCAATTTTGTCAAATAGTTTGATTATCTTTTCATGCACTTCATCATCACTTGATGATTCTTTCAATAATTTATCAGTAGTAACTTGAACTCTTCTATCTATTTCTTTAAAAAACTCATCTGACTCGATCATATCTAGAAACTTCTCAAATCTCTTCATTTTCTGCATCATTTGAAACATTTGATCACTACTCGTTGGTTCTTCAGACTTATTAGTCGTAGTTGTGGGTTTCCCCCCACTATAGATAATTTCTTTTAATTGTGGGACCGTATATTCGGATCCTTCACCTGTAAGACCTATAATCATTTTCATCTTAAACACAGATATATAATTATGCTTAAAGGTTTTACTACTACCTTCTCCCATAGAAATGGGATTGATATAATCTAACAGTTCTCGTCGTCTGTTATTAATCATATAAGTTTGAGTTTCACAAATAGTTGCCACTTGATTGGATACATAGAGTGCATCCTTATCCATACTTAAGATATTATCTGTGAACAATTTATCTAACCACGATCGTCTTTTATAAATTTCATAGAGAACTGATACATTATCAAATGTTTCAATTAATAGCTCTCTCATTTCTTCTTTGCTGGCTTCTTCTACTTCTTCCTTTGTCCGGATATCACTAAATTCGTACTCCATTCACACAACACTCCTTCCCCAAATTCTCATAACTACATTTTACAATATCCATTAACAAATAAATAGTAAAATCCAATAGATTTCAAAGTAAATTAGTATGTTTCAATTCACGCTTACTCAGACTAATTCGAATTAATTTGTATTAATTCGAATTAGTAAAGCCCCGAATTAATCTGAATTAGTGTCATAATTCAGCTATTTTTCGTAAAAATACACTTCAAGTCGTATCAATCTATATTAATGCGTATTAATCTACTTCAGCACATTTTAATAGGTATTATTATTTTGCTGAATTACTCTGAATTACAGGGGTGATTCAGAGTAATTCAAAGTCACACTTATAAAAACATTCAACTCAAATCCATGATAAACACTTAATTGTACTTTATAATGATATAGTAATAATAATATAATAATCTAATTAGTATTAGATTCTAATGAAAATGTACATTCTATTAAAACAAGAGTTAGACTAAGGAAGATACATTAACGGACTAGATAACGTAAAGCAGAGGCTATTATAACTTAGCAGCCGTTACGTAAAGGTAGTTGAAATGGTTTGGAATTATAATAAGGCCAGACAGACGAAATAATAGAAAAGAGAGAAACAAAGAGATCGAACATGGACAAGGAGAACCAGGTTCTAGAGAAATCGAAAACAGTTTATGAAATAGGCGATATCATAACGACGAAACTTTATAAGGTCAGCCCGGAACAGAAAGAGGAGCTTAATCGTTTGCCAACTGAGAGGTCCGAAAAGTTACGTGAGGAGTAAATACCGAAGATCCGTGAGCGGTATGAGTAGATAGTCAAGCTCCGGCAGCAACAGCCCAAGATCGATGACAGTGACACACTTTCAGGGTACTCCGCTATCAGAGAGTGTAGTTAACAGCACAGCGCTAATCTATAGATTTATTTTCTCGTTCATCTTTGCCGCCGCTTTCTAAGCTTAGTCAAAAAATGATAATGATATCTCTTTAAAATACTTATTAGGAAAACAGCAATGTAAGATCAATTACGATGAAACAACGAACCCTTTTATTTCAGGCCTAATTAACTTTTCTTAAGAATTAATACCAGGTTTCTATTTTTAGAAAAGAAAAAAGCCCTTCATCATAATGATGAAGGGCTTTTTTTCAAAATAACTAACTCTGATATGAGCTTATTACATCGTTGCTGAAAGTTTTTCCTGCAGGACGATTTTCAATCTCAGTATTAGTAGAGTGAGTGTTTTCAGGTTCACTCAAATTTGTATCCTTTATAAAAGAATCACTATCTTTATTCTTATCAATTTCACTGTAGGTAGTGAAATTATTATTACTACCCTTATTCTCATTCTCGATGGAAGGTAATTCAATAGGTTTTAAACCGGATTGATTCGTATTGTTTTCCATCAACTGTCTTTTAATCGATTCAATATCTCTTGAACGAGGAACGAACTGCTGGAGATTTCTTATTCCATTTTCGGCTATATCTTTCTGAATGAGATAACGCATCGAATCTCCATATACTGACTGTGCATTAATCCATTGAAGAACCAATTCTTCTTCGTCCTCTCTGAGCTTAAATGCAGCAGCTTTTCCTCTCTGTGCATCTGTTTTCCTCATCTCTGGTTCACCCCCTCAAGAAGTAATCAATGTTATAAGTAGGGAGGACCCCAAACTATTCGTTTGTAGCCGCAACTTCCTTGTTAGAATTCTTTGTGTTAGTTTTAATACCTTTTACTGTATTCATATTTGCTTCTTTTAAAGCTGCATAAATAGGGCTCTTTACGAAGAAGTCTAAACCTTCAGCATTTAATGTAATTGCATATTCTTTCGGTACATATAGTAGCTGAATTCTCAATCTATCAGCGAGTTCCTTAAGTTTAGGATAAAGTTTATCCTTCATTAATATGCTACCGCCACCATAAACGACAATAATATCGATATCATTTGTTCCAATTATTAAAGTTTGATCACTTACATGCTTCATGATCTGCGCTACTTGATTATCTATATGTGGCCCGAATGCTTGAAGGGCTTCATTTAAGAACTTATGTTTTCTTGATGTGAATTGAGATTTCAATATCTCACTATATTGCTGTCTTGATACTGAGTTAAAAGCATGAGGTGCTAAAGCTAATAAATCGTTAGTTGCAGGATCGATTGCATGTCCTACTCCATGATTCACGCCACTCCCAAAATCTTTGTCTACCGAATCACCTCTAGTAAATGGTGTATCAGTAGTACCATCACCACAATCAAGATGGAGGATGTTTTTCCCATCAAAGTAACTGCCATCGATATTTTCTATGCTATATGTATTTCCGAATTCAGAAAAAATAGGGTTTTTCTCATCATTATTACCTTGATATCCAGCTGTGCGCCAAGCTCCACTAGAGTTCATCTGAAGTGAAAACACTGCAGGTGATCCCTCTTGCAATACATGTACATAGATAAAATTAATCTTTACAAGAACTTTTTTAGTAAGGCCTAAATGAACTGTAACATTGTGCGTACTATTTAAGAAGTTACCCTGAAGTGTTTGGATATTCGATGGTGTATGTTGCTTAACGGGAAGGGCTGTTGCCATATCAACATCCACACTGATCTCATTAGGTAACTCACCTTGTTCATTTGCTTTTTCTACAGCACGAGCAGCAATAACACCTAATGTATTAACATAAGGCACCGTTTGATTTGCTTTAGAATTATTTCCTTTTACGTAGAGATTAGTTACATTTTCTCCATTTGTTTTTAAAGCATGTTTCCCAATAAGGTAAAGGCCCGTAGGGATGCCCGCAGTAGCAATAATAGAAACAGCTAGATTATCATAGATATTTTTCAAATTTTTCACAACATCAGTATCGTCATCTACCCAAGGGATTTGTCCAGCTATAGAAAAAACGTTGGGCTGCTGTACTAGCTTTCCATCTACATAAATATCTTGTTCGCTATTACCTAGGTCATTACCCACATTGAACTGAAATTTCATATAATCATTCCTCCCATAATTTACATAGTCTCTAAAGAAAATTATAGTAGTAAGTTCACCTTTAGTCAAATTAAATAACGATGTTGTCATACCATTGTACATATAGAAAAATAATTAAATCTTAATAACATACTAATCTTTTATTAATTAAATACGTATTAAGTAATAATAATTTCACGATTTTTCCACCATAATATACTCCGTTTGGTGAAAATTCAATTATATCTCATTGAAACAGCTGAATTATTCTTATCTGATACTAATCTTGTAATAATATGATTAGTATATCCGAATGATTCCGAATCTTTTTCTGCTACTTAGATTGAATTCCTATTATTAGATGATAATTGAAATGAGAAACTACTGTTAATTCTAGTTATTAATAACCCAAGACTTCGACTAGTAATTTCGAGTAATTCATACTGATTTGTCTTGATAGATCTCAATACATAGTAGTCGAATTCAATTATTTTTGTATTAACTTGATAGGCTCTAACAGACACTTATTCTAAAGGAATTTTTCGAATTTTAATAAGTGTCGCACGTAATGCTTTATGTATAATTTTTCAAATACCAAATGTAAAGACCTTTAATGTTTTTAAAATTCGTTTTTGTAAAGCTTTATGTTGTGTTGTATGTTAATTAATATGTTGGCAAGTTAAATTAAGGGATTTTCTAAACATTCCTTTTCATATAAGGGTTTAACTCAATTTTAAAAACGCGACTAATACGGTTTAACCACCCTTATGATTTTCAACCCCAGCCCACTCATGGATAAATAAAGGAGAGAAGATTATGGCAGCTAATAATGAGTCCTCAGGAAAAAAAGATGAGCAGAAAAATAAAAGGACACCGAAGGGCGATTTATCAATAGGAGAGGTAATTGATCTAATAACAGCACGTGAATGGAATCTCTTAACTGATCTCTACTTTTGCAGATGCATGCCCCAATCAACAGCGATAAATATATATTTTCTAGACACAACTCAATTTCATTATCCTGAATACACATTAGCTACAAATGAAGTAAGGAATGAGTTGGATATAAAAAATCAAAAAAGAGCAATCATAGCTACTAGAAGAACAATTAAACGTTTGAAAGATAGAGGATTGATAGAATCTTCAAATTTCAACCCTGATTCTTCTAATCTACCTGTACATAAAAGAAAAAACGAAATTCTCGGTGAGTCTTGGTATTATCTTAGTTCCCGTGGTTTAAAAGTTGTTGAAATGAAAAGAGGAATATTAGAAGAGAATAGGCTTTCTAAACATGAATTAGATATGGAGAGAGCGAAAAAGCAACACTTCTGGGAATTAGCAAAGGTCTATCTAGACCTCCGCTATAAATGGATGAATGAAGAAAGTGATTTAAAACAGTTTCATGACTGGGACTGGTACCCATCATTGGCTGTTCAAGATGATGCCGAGACAATTACAGTTCGTCCAGATGCAGTGTTGAGAATAGGGGAGCAATTATTCTATGTAGAATTAGACAGATCTACTGAGCCAGTTCAACGATCTCCTTTTTTTTCAGATCAAGTTTCAATTGAAAACAAACTTGCTCGATATAATAACGTTCTAAAAATCTCCAGCAATAAAATAATAAGAGAGGGGATCATTGCATTTGTTGTTCCCGATGCCATCTATAACACCCGGCTCCATAACATTGAGAAAGCTGCAAAAAAAGTGTTTGGAGAAAAGCACAGGGTTTTTACAGGTAGAGATATTGGTGACATAATTTCTTCTTATGAAAAATTAATTCCAACTGAATAGGGGATCAATGATACCTATTAGAAAATTAATTGATTATTTTTATAACCATTCGAAAAGAGTAAACATAAAAAAGACGAGAATTGTCCACAGTTGACAACCTCGTCTTTTTTATATTTACCATGTACAACACAATATACTATTATGTTAGTATATATATTAGATATCATATTAGTTAATTAATATATATACTATAATCGGAGGTGAATGAATGACAAAAAACAAAAAAGTAGCTATTGCCTGTGTGAGTGTACTTTTCATTCTAATAGCTGCAGTACTACTAATTCGTAGTCCTAGCAAATTGGATAATTCTGCTTCTGATCCACCCGCTATTGCTACAACTACGCCATTACCAACTCCAACTGTTACGGAGCAGCCAACGACCCCAAGTGATTCTCATGAAAAAGTAGCAGAGATCATTGATTATTCCTCAAACGCAATCGTAAATGAAATCCCAGGGTTGTGGGCGAGAATTCAAGATAGTTGGCGCTGGTTGATGGTCTTAGATACAAAACATGCTTTAATCCTTGTTTTTGTAGTGATATTTATTATTTCTTTAAGTTTTGGTAAAAAAAACAAAAAATCCTCTTAGGCAGGTGATCTCGTTTTGGGATTGTTCTCAAAAAACAAAAAAAAAGCAGAGTCTGATGAGGCTGAGATTCTTGAAGCCTCAAAAGAAGAGAAAAAAAAGAAATTGAAATCAGACAAGTCGATTAAACCGCGTGCACCAAAAACCATGGCACCTAAGAGGGCTTTACGAATTCTCTTTTGGACTTTTTGTTTATTTATACTGATTAGAGGAATGGTATCTTTCGCACGAGGACCACAAATCATTGAAAAAGTGACCAACGTTGAAAGCAATTCACCCACAATCTCTGATTCAGTAAAAGGCTTCGCAACAGATTTTGCCACAGAGTATTTTACCTGGAATACCACTAATGCAAATGACCGCATCAATCGTATTAGCAAATTCATAATTAACATCGATCAAGATGCCGGCTTAAAGTTTTTTGAAGTTAAAGGCGAGTCACGGGTACTCTCAGCAGAAATCTATGATTCAAAAATGATCGATCCTACACATTTTGATATCACTACTTTGGTTAGAAGAGAAGTAGAAATGAGCAACACTAAAGCTCCTTTGGAAATAGGGACAGATTCAAATGTCCCTAATAGTGCAGCTACACCGACTAATTTAACAAGTGGAAAGACCATTATCAAAAAAACATACATGGTCGTTCCAGTTACTCTGACGGATGATGGTCCTCTAATTGAAACGTACCCACGATTTATTGGCAATCAGCAAAAGGGAGCCTCAATCGATGGTGACGACAGTAATATTGTTTCTGATAAGTCCTTGCTTTCTAGAGGAAAGGAACTATCAGAAAGCTTTCTTAAAACTTATTTAGAGGGAAATGTTAGCCAGCTTAAGTACTATTACTCAGATAATGCTTCATCACCAGATACCTTAATTCCATCTGACTTCACCTTAGATACCGTTGAATCTATAGCAATGTATAAGGTTACAGAACAAGATGGCATACCTGTTTACTATCGTATTGAGGCTTCTGTCATTGTTAAAAACGATCTAGGCGAATTATTTGTTAATACATGGACATTAAACGCCACTGATACAAATGGAAAGTTTTACGTGTTGTCAGTAGGAACTCATCAATTGAATGAAGATCAGACACCAACTAATTTACCGATATCATCTGCAAGTCCCGCTCCTGAATCAAGTTCGACGGCAACACCAAATTAATGAAATTAGCGCTGAGAGGGTTTTTTATTAATGTTTCAGAAAAACAAATCAAGTCATAGAATAGCACTTCGAGTTTCTCTGCTTCTCGTAGTTTCCATGTTTGCAGCAATGCCAGCATTCGCAGCCACTGATCCTGGAGTAAACATAGGGAACTGGCTAACAAAAAATGTTGGTGCTGTTATCCCTGGGATTTTGTTGTGTGTAGGTGCTTATTTTATGTTCGTTAGAGATTGGATGAAAATGCTTAGCTTTTTTGCTATGACCCTTGTACTTGCGATGATCATGAACTGGGAATCCATGAAGACTTTGGGTGGGAAATTCTTCACTATGTTCTTCGGGTAATGCAGCATGAATGAAAAACAAGATCCACCACGGATCACCGTATCTAACTACACAAAGATTTGGAATTTGGATTGGGTTATCTATGCGTTAGAAGGCAAAAAGTTACCCGTTCCCGCAAATCTACGTGTTGTTCTTACCTTTTGTGCTATTGAAGTGTTTTGGATTATCCTCGGTAAAATACTATTCTTCATACCAGGAGCGTACATCTATGTTTTTCTCCCATTGTTATCCACTTGGATAATCACAAAACAAAAACTAGATGGGAAAGCGCCCCATAAATGGCTATATAGTATGATCCTCTTCTCAATACGTCCTAAGCATCTACATAGGTACCGTAAGATAGAGCACAACAAAAAATACGTGTACCGAAGCAAAGTTGTGTTTCGAACTAAACGAGAGCGTGGATAGTCACGCTCTCTTTTTCAAAGGAGGCTAAAATTTGTCATCACTCTTAACACCAGCGAAGAAGAAACCTAGTAAAGTCAGTATTGAATTTCCAATCGCATATTTTGAAGAAAACTTGATCTTTAACCGCAATAAAGAGGTATGGGCAATTTATGAAATCAGTTCATTTATTTACGACCATCTAAGTGACCAGCAGAAAATAGATAGATTAATTAGCCAAACCTCTTTTTTATCCTTATTAACACATCAATTTCATATCCTTTGGTTGCCAAAAACACATGATATCCATCGACATCATGAACTACTAAAAGAAAAAAGACTTTCTGGCCCCTTGAAAAAACGTGCGACTCAAATAGTAAGTGAAATGGATGAGTATCTACAAGGGAACTACAATACTGAGAATGGGGCCAATAATGCGGACTATCGTCCGTATATCGCCGTGTATCTCCCTAAAAGTGAAGATAAAGATTTATTAGAACAAGTGGGTAGTATCGCAGTAGAACTCAAAAAACTCATACGCCATCCCATGCGGACCATTGAGAATATATCAGGAATGAATGAACCTGAAATTTTCGAGCATGAGTTTCAGAGTTATCTCGTAAAAGAACGACAAATTTTTGATCGTCTATCCCGCCGTCTTAAAATTACACGAGGTACACCTATGACAACGGAGTGGCTCATAAAACGAAACTTTTGGTGGGGGATTGCGGACCCTAGTTTGCGGTCAACAGAAGAGCAGCATTGGTCTCCGAAAAAAACCAAGGGTATACGCAGTGGCTTAAATACCTTCTTTTATGATTCAAGACAGGTTATCACACTCACAGAAGGGGAAATGGATTGTTCTCACCCACGACGCATTAAAATACAGCAACTTTGTGATGGAAAAGATCAGTATATCTATCATGCATATATGGTCCTTTCTGATCTACCAGAAAGTGCAGAGATGCCAGGTAGTGAGTGGCTCTACAGTGCAGCCACATTACCGTTTCCTGTAGAAATGAGTATCAAGGTTGAGGTTATGGAGTCGGTTGAGGCAATTAAAAAGCTCAGTAAGAAGAAAATGGATATCGATAATCAAGTCAAAAATATCCACGAAGCAGGCGCTAATATACCGATCGATTTGCAAGAAAAGCAAGAGCGGGCGCTATATTTAGAGGATGAGTACAAGAAGCGTAAAAACCCTACATTTATCACACATGTTACCTATGGCCTTTATCATACAGACTTAAACATCCTGAAGAGCAATTGTAAAATCCTTCAGGACCATTACCGAGATTTTGGTAACGTACAAGTAGAACTACCTGCAGGTGATCAGTGGCTTTTGTTTAATGACTTTATTCCCGGTTCACCGCGCTATGTTTCGGACTATATACAGCGTATACCACCCGAAAAACTAGCCTCAGGAATGATAGGTGCTACCCAAGTACTGGGTGATGGTAAGGGATTATATATCGGAACTACCGGTACACTAGATCATCCTGTATTTTTCGACCCCGCACTTGCGAGTCAAGAAAACCGCAGTCCAAGTATGACAGTAACTGGAACACTGGGCGGGGGTAAATCCGTCCTAGCTAACCTTCTTGCATATCAGAATGCAGCCATACTGGGAGGAAAGACTTTAATATTTGACCCGAAAGGGGAACGTTCCAATTGGCCAGAGGATTTACCTGAACTGGCTGGACAGATTCAGGTCGCCACACTATCCTCATCGAAAGAAGATATGGGAAAACTTGATCCTTTTGTCATGTTTTTTGACGATATTGAAACAGCAAAAGAAGCGGCTGTTGAGATTTTAGCGTATCTCTCTTCCACGAAAACAAATGAACGTGGTTACAGTTATATTTCACAAGCAGTAAACAAAGTTGCAAGTGAAACTGAGCCTTATCTCGCGAAATGTATTACGGTTTTATTTGAAATGGGAAAAACACGTGAAGACGCCTTAATCTTGGGTGAAATACTTGAAAGTTTTCACTCCCTCTCCTTTGCAAAACTCTTGTTTGGTACGGGTGGAGAACGAACAATCAAAATGGACTATGCCATTAATATATTACAAGTTCAAAATCTGAAGATGCCTTCTCCAGAAAAACTGCCTGAAAACTACTCACTGGAAGAGAAGATGAGCGTAGCTTTAATGTTTGCTATAGCCCGCTTCGCTACTAAATTCATCTATCATGATCGATCCATCTTTAAATTCGTACTCATGGATGAAGCATGGGCACTACTCTCTACCCAAGCGGGTAAGGCACTAGCAGATATGGTTGTTCGTACGGGACGAAGCTTAAAAGGCGGAGCCATCATAGTCACACAAAACGCAACTGACGTTGCCGGGGATTTAGCAGGGAATATTGGCGTTAAGTTCGCCTTCCGTGACCAGGATACGAAGAAGATAAAAAATACCTTATCCTACTTTGGACTGGAAGATACCCAAGAGAATATCGATATGATCAAGAATCTAGCGAATGGTCAGTGTTTAATGCAAGATCTCTATGGTCGTATTGGGCTTGTACAAATCGATGTTGTCTTCCAGCATCTCTTTGATTGCTTCGATACACGTCCACCTGTAGTTGCTGCTGAACCAAGAACTGATACGGAGGAGTCTGATTTCACCGTGTTGGAACAGTTCCAGCAGTATATGGATGAAGCAGCATCTTCAGAGGAAGAGGAGGACTAGTCAATGAAAATAAAGGCTTCGACGCTCGGTTTCAAAAAAAGTAAGCGGCTGTCGATCATCCTTGGTCTAGTTCTAGTATTTTTTATCGTAGCCTCTATCCCTGCTAGCATAATTTACGCAAATTCCCTTGATACGATGGTACCAAGCGATACTAACAAAGATGCACTGTATAACAGATATGGCGTTTCTCATTATTCGTTTCAAACGGTCTCTGAAGACCATCACTTTTGGCAAGTAAGTGCCGCCGCGAAGGATAGTCTAGTCAATGCCTTTGACCAAATGTTGTCCATGTGTTTTCTAGTATCCGTACAATTGACCCGCTTCTTTAACTTTCTAGCCCGTGAAGCATTTACTTTCTCCTTCATGGACTCTCTGATAGACAGTGTATCTGACATTATCCGAAATATTACAGGTGTAAATGGAGCCGTTATCACCTCTGGAGGACTATTCGATGGCTTAGGCGGTATTGCTGTAATGATTACCGTTTCCTACATCCTTTGGTTAATGGTGCGTACCCGCTTCCTGGATGGATTACAACAATCCTTATCCTTCTTTATCGCACTGGTTATTTGTATAGCATTCTTTTCACAGTCCGGTGCATTCTTAAAAACGGCCAATCAAATGGTAAGTTCTGTTGGAACTACGATGTACAAAGGCTTAGCAAAAGCCACTGGGTTGAACACAAACGCTGAGAACGGAGTTACTGTGATCTCCGAGCAAGTTTGGAATGAACTCGTCATTCGTCCTTATTCGATGTTACAGTTCGATAACACTGAAATTTCAACAAAAGATCCCGTCCTATTTGATAAGGTGCTGACTTCAAAACCATTCTCGGGAGAAAGAGATATGGCTTTAGCTGAAGCAGCCGATAAGTATCCCGGCGTGGGGGCTGCTCGATCAGCAGAGCAAATGATTATCATCCTTGTATATTTTATCTTTTCTCTCTTTATATTAGGTTTCTTCTGTTTCTGGGCGGTGATGACCATATTTATGCGTCTGAAGTTAATCGTTCACGCAGCTGTTATGTCCGTTACTTTGTTAGCTTCATTACTTCCTGGTAGAGAAGCTGGTATTGCCGTCATTCGTTCTCAATTTATTAAACTGATCGGCTATGCAGTAACGACCGCCATGACTATATTTTTCTTAGATCTATCTCTCGTTATGGGTCACGTAACCTATGATGTGGTCGCGGTTAAGGGGGGAAAGGGCTGGTTCACTGGCCTCCTACTAGAATCCGTGATAATCTTTGTTATTTTTAAATACCGAGAAGAGATTAATAGTGTGTTCTCTAAAGCTACAGGTGTTATCCCACAAATACCTAAAGCAAAGTCAACGGTTGTGGATGCCTTTCAGCGTAACGTAACCAGAACTCTTTATAACACTGCCGCTAACAAAGTCAGTGGAATCTTTAACAGCAAGGAGCGGGAAGGTGTACCTAGTACCTTTAATCCAAGCTCACTTTCAAAAGCTTCCACAGTCCTTAATGACGCTACAAGCTCTAGTATGATGCTCCGTTATCAGCGGGAGAAGCAAGCAGCAGAGAGTATTGCCACCGAGTCAGGGGAAGAAGTTCAATACACCCCTTATGTACAACGAGTGAATGAGAACCTACGTAACGGCACAAAGAATCCATTCCGTGGCATGGACAAAGAATGGAAGGAAGAAAAGAACCGCCTCAAAGAAATTAAAGACGATGGTGGAGATATGAAACAGGCTGTCTTAACACAAGGCGTTCAAGAAAGTATGAACGACCAAGAAGTAGCCGCTACCGTATACGGAAACGAGAATGCGATCCGCCAGGCTGCTTCCCATATGGTTAATCGTCCGAAAGAAGCCGTTAATCAAATGGCTCGAGTGAAGTCCCTTAATAAGAACCATAAGCTACAGACTTCAGTGAACGACTTCTGTATGATCCAACTTTTTGAGCGTTATAAAGTGGAGTACAAGCGTGCAATCGATACTTCACAAGTAACAGGCAATCCAGTCGAACACACTGACTTCGTTAAGAACATGGACTCACGGTTTAAAGTTGCTGGGCTGAATACCACTCAAAAGGTAAATGAGACCATGATGCACCGGAATAGCCGGACTTCTATCGCTCCGGTATTTGATGAAATGCCTGAATTTAACGAGTATAAAATGAAACTCCTTCAGGCAAACGAAGCTTTACGTAAAATTGCTCCTCCTGCAGCAGGCATTTATATTCCTGAACCGGTTGTTCATTTTGCCGCACCCGTGAGTACAGATTTCCTTGTTTCGCAGATGCCGAAGCTTCCGACTGGCAATATAACGAGTCAGATGAACGATCGCAAAGTCGCTCTTGGCCAAAAGATTGATCCAATCACAAACAAAAATACGAAAGTAGTGGCTTTACCGGAGAGTTACCTATCTAAACAGAAACATCAAAAAAATGCGGCTGACCGTCAAACCAAAGTTACTCCATTGTATAAGTCCGCTCCTATCAGTACCGAATCATTCCGTTCTAGCGTTCCTCAAATCCCAGGAAGTGCTATCGCATCGCAAATGAAGGAGCGTAAAGGACAGCTACACCAAAATATTAAACAATCGCTCGATAGTAATGTGACTCATATTAAAGCTAAACAGGATAAGGTCATTATTCCTCCGCCTTCTTATATCGTAGGTCCGGTAAGTCAGGCTTCTGTTCTCACAAAATTACCGAAGCTTCCAGACAGTTCCGTGAGTAGTAACCTTGCTAAGAAGCAAGAAGTACGTCGCACAATTGTAGACCAGACGTTGATTGGTGGTTTGGATCAAAAGGAACAGACTAAACCGATTACCCTTAAGCGGAGACAAGTTACTCAGCAAATGGAGATTAAACGGTTATTTACTGGAAGAATCCAAGCGGATCCAAAACTATCAGAAGATACCTACTCTATCATGCCTTCTCGATTACGAGCAAAGTATCGGGTTAACGTTAGCTCTTCCGTGGAAGGTAACGTAGGGAAGACTCCTGCAGCGCTTGCGAACATGACTACGACTACTTCAGCCCAGCTTAGCCAGCTTCATAAGGTGCGGGTACAAAGAAAGTTTGGGACGCAAGTGGAAGTGGGACGAATGAACGTCAGACCTGCGGATCTTGTAGCCAATCTACAGCAAGCAAAATCTGCTGTATTGCCGCTTCAAGCAATAAGCAGTGTAGCTAGCCAGTCTGTACAACAAACACTCCTCAACAAAGTGAACATCAAGCGCAGATCTGGTACTCAGATAGATATGCAACAAGTTAACATCAAAAATCCAGAGTTGAAGGCGAAGATGGAGCAGGGAGCGGAAGCATTAGCACCATTCCGATCCACAAGAAAGACATCCCTGCAGTCCGTTCAACAGAATATGCTGCATAAGGTTAACCTTAACCGTAATTCAGGCACTAAGGTGGAAGTTGGACGCGTAAATGTTCAACAATCCGATCTGAAAGCTAGAATGCAACAAGCTAGAGCAACTATATTGCCGCTCCAATCCACGAATGATGTGGCCCAGCAGTCCGTTCAACAGCGCTCACTGAATAAAGTGAACATCAAGCGCTATAAAGGCACACAAGTACATGCAGAAACTGTGAATGTACGACAATTGGGAACTGGAATGGAACCTAGTAAGCGTACTTCCATACCAATTCAATCGACAAACAATGTATCCCAGCAGTCCGTTCAACAACGTTCACTGAATAAAGTGAACATTAAGCGCAGTAAAGATGTTCAAGTGGATATGAAACAAGTCAATATCAAAAATCCAGAGCTGAAGGCAACGCTGGAACAGGCGAAATCGACTATATTACCGCTCCAGTCTACAAGTAATGTATCTGAGCAATCCCTTCGTCAGCGTAGGATGCACAAGGTGAGAATTGATCAACGTAGTGGTATTCATGTCGAAATCAAGAAACAAGAACAACATACGAACACTAAGGTTTCAGAGTCCGTTACGTTACCTAAAGTTAACTCTTCTACCCGAACCGTTGAGCAAGAGGTCGTTCAGAATGTGAGAGTGAACCGGAAAGTAACGCCAAAACTTGATATTAAGACTGTTAACATCAAAAATTCTACTCTTAAAACAAAAATGGAAGAGGCTAAAACCGCATTAAATCGTTCCGGACCTGTAGAAGATCTGAAGATCCAGATCAATACCGAACAAGTTCAAAAAGTGGCTATGGAGGTTAAACAAAAAATCTCTCCAAATATTTCAAGCGGATTAGAGGACGAGCTCAGACATTTAAAAACAATGCAACGTGCTCGTAAAACCGCTCCAGTTACCCAAGCGGCCGAAAGTCTCAGTCAATCCGTTCAACAAAAAGCTAGAATCGCTAGACAAACACCACAACAAAAACCCGGAAAACCTAGTTGATAGGTTCTAAAGGAGCGAATCATGAGTAATAGTCTTGCAGAAATAGCTAAGCGCCAGGCATTAGAGAAGCTCAAAAAAAAAGGTACGGACATGCTAAAAAAGCAGGCCCTACAACTGCTAACTAATCCATATGTCTTAGGTGCATTAGCTTTAGGTATCGCGATTTTCCTTTTTTTCTTCATCATCGCTAGCGCAGTATCTTCCGCAAATGCTGTGATCAGTTCAAACGTCATTAGTGATAAGATCCTCCCACCACAGATATATGCATCCGATATGGAGGACTTAATCACGAGTGACTATGGGAAGCGGGTGCACCCCGTGACAGGAGAAGTATCGTCATTTCACTCTGGGATTGATATTGGTGTCCCAGAGGGTACTCCTGTCGCCAGTTCCTTTGAAGGAGTCGTAACGACTGTAAGTTTTCCAACAAACTCCGATGCCGAATCCACTCAAAATGCGGGTATCTATGTTGTCGTACAAAACAGCGATCCGGAAATCGCTATGAGCAGCCGTTACTTGCATCTTAGCCAAGCCTTTGTAACCACTGGACAAGTCGTGAGAAAAGGAGAGATTATCGGTTTATCGGGGAACACAGGACGATCAACCGGTGCTCATTTACATTACGAACTAATCCCTGATGGAGAAGAAGCAACGGATCCTAAGCCCTACGTTATGCTGATTTCGAAACTTACGGATGTGGCAAGCGAGGAAGCCTTTAAAGCTTTTCAAAAAGTAAAGTGGGATACACCGGTATCTTCGTACCTTACTGGGGATCACCCAAAGTATTTGTCTAAGAAAATGTTATATCTAAGTAATATTAACTTCGATGGTTCTTTAATAGCACCATTCAACGAAAATGGAGTCGGTTATACTAGGCCCTTACTTAGAGGGGGGTGGGGGGCTTCTTCAAACTTTTCTAGTAACGGTAACGTTCCTACTGTTCCAGACCCAAGCGAAGAAGAGGAAAAAGAAGAGGTGCACATCCCACCAAATCTTGGATCACTGACCGACCCCTTTTTTATCCAGTACGCTGTAATGGCTCAGTATGAGGAGCGTAGGAGCGGGGTGCCCGCAAGTATCACCCTTGCTCAAGCTGCACTTGAATCTGGAAGAGGAAAGAACGCGGTATGCAATTATAATATGTTTGGTATTAAAGCGAATAAATCATATAAAGGTGATTATTGCTTGGCAAGAACACATGAAGAAGTGGATG